>CAYUAQ010000004.1:0-69222 GCA_964442705.1 uncultured Desulfobacteraceae bacterium | reverse complement strand
TTCAGCGCCGCTGGTCTGCGCATCCCCGCCGGGGCTCACGGAGCGCAGACGATGCCTGCCCGCACCGGTGGGCAGGCTACAGCCACGGCTTCCACTTATAATGGGTTGTTACTCGGGATTGCCCTGAGCATTTACCGGTGTGCACGCCACCGGTTTGACGCCAATTCAGGCAACAGGGGATGATAACATCATGGACCTTTCTCCGCTGACCGCCGTCTCGCCCGTGGACGGGCGCTATCACCGCAGCACCGCCGTGCTGGGCGACTACTTCTCCGAAAGCGCTCTGATGAAATACCGCGTACAGGTGGAAATCGAGTACTTCATCGCCCTGTGCGGTATTCCACTGCCGCAGCTCAAACCCCTGGAAGCGGAAACGGCTGCTGCGCTGCGGGCCGTCTACCGCGACTTTTCCCTGGAAGACGCCCGGCGCATCAAGGACATCGAGAAAGTCACCAACCACGATGTCAAGGCGGTGGAGTATTTCATCAAGGAAGCCTTCGACCGTCTCGGCCTGCAGTCTCTGAAGGAGTTCGTGCACTTCGGGCTCACCTCCCAGGACATCAACAACACGGCCCAGCCCCTGTCCCTCAAAGCCGGCTGGCAGGAGGTGCTGCAGCCGGCCCTGGCGGACGTGGTCGAGATCCTGGCGAAGCGGGCCGCTGAATGGCGCCAAATCCCCATGCTGGCGCGCACCCACGGCCAGCCGGCCTCTCCCACCCGGCTGGGCAAGGAAATCTACGTGTTCGTGGAGCGCTTGAAGACACAGCTGGACCTGCTGCGGACGATTCCTTTCTCGGCCAAGTTCGGCGGGGCCACCGGCAACTTCAACGCCCACGCAGTGGCCTACCCCGACATCGACTGGATCGCCTTCGCCAACCGCTTCGTCAACGACACACTGGGCCTTGCGCGCTCGCAGGTCACCACGCAGATCGAGCACTACGACAACCTGGCCGCCTTCTGCGACAACCTGCGGCGCATCAACACCATCCTCATCGACCTGGACCGCGACATCTGGAGCTACATCTCCCTGGACTACTTCAAACAGAAGATCCGCAGCGGGGAAGTGGGCTCCTCGGCCATGCCCCACAAGGTCAACCCCATCGATTTCGAAAATTCCGAGGGCAACCTGGGCGTGGCCAACGCCATCTTCGAACACCTGGCCGCCAAGCTGCCCATTTCGCGCCTGCAGCGCGACTTGACCGACTCCACGGTCAGCCGCAACCTGGGCGTGCCCATGGCCCACACGCTGATCGGCATCAGGTCCCTGCAGCGGGGGCTGGGCAAGCTGATCCTCAACGCCGAGGCCATCCGTGCCGACCTGGTGCGCAACTGGGCCGTGGTGGCCGAGGCCATCCAGACCGTGCTGCGCCGCGAGGGCTACGACCGGCCCTACGAGGCGCTGAAAGCCCTCACCCGCACCAACAAACCCATCGACCGACAGGACATCGCCGCCTTTATCCGATCACTGGACGTATCCCGGAGCGTCAAAGAAGAACTGCTGCGCATCACGCCGGAAAACTACACCGGCATCTGCGACTTCTAGCCGCATACCGTCCGCCGTCAGGTTCGAAAGCTTCCGTCCACCTACCAGAATTGCACTTGGGCCCTCCTGTTTACGGGAAGCCCGTTGCGACCCGTGCGCGCCAGGCTCCCGCCCACGCCGCATCGGCCACCGTCTCTTCCCGCAACCGTATCACCGGAACGATTCTTGCATGAATACCGGTGGTTGCGTGAAAAAACGGTATCTTCTCAATAATCTCCGGCAACGGATTGCCCAGGGAGCGCCGATCGTGTTTCGGTGGAGCGACAGCGTACATCCGGGGTGAAAAGCCATCCGGTCGTCCGGCGTCAAGCATTTCAAACGGTTTGAGAACATGCCAAAAAACATGCTGCACCCATGAAACCGGGGGAGGTGTCTCCATGAAGTACCGACGGCTGGCTTTGCGACTGTGCTGGATCCTTTTTTCGGGTGGTTTTTTGTGCTCACCCGCCCATTTGGCGTCCTGTCTGCTGCCGGCAGGCGTGTCGCCCGCCCTGGCCGGCGACATTCCCGCACCGCAGCTCAAGTGGCAGAACGCCGGCTGCTACAGCTCGTGGTGCGAAACCGGATGGTACTCCTCGCCGGCGGTGGCGGACCTGGACGGTGACGGCCGGCCCGAAGTGATCGCCTCGGCCTATTCCATCGTGGCGCTCGATGGTGCCACCGGTGACCTGCTGTGGCGTGTCAAGGCCGGCCACGACCGAAACGACTCCGACGGATCGAGCAACGTGGGCCGCACCTGGCCCGGTATTGTGGTGGCCGACGTGGACAACGACGGAGAGCTGGAGATCGTCACCGCCCACGGTGGCGGATGGGTGTCGGTTTACAATACCGACGGATATTTCGACAACGGCGGCTGGCCCTGGAAAAACCCCAGCGGCCGGGAATTCCGCAGCCTCGCCGTGGCCGACCTGGACGGCAACGGCGACCTTGAAATCATCGTGGGCCGCGCCCAGCTCAACAAGAACAACGTGTGGGTGCTGGAGCACACCGGCAAGGTGCGCCGGGGATGGCCGCGGTTGGCAGGCGGCGAGGGCTCGGCCGCCGGCCTGTACAACGACAACATCGGCATCGGGGATCTGGACGGCGACGGGCTACCCGAGGTGATCGTGCCTTCGGACACCATCACCGTCTGCGCCTACCGGGCGGACGGACAGCAGCTGGGCACCAACAGCATGTACCACGGCCACGCCGGCCACGACATGGATCACTGGGGCGAGGTGCCGGCCTATGTCGATCTCGCGTACGAAACCCGCGGCTGGGGTCCCTGCTACGACCAGTATACCTTGCGGGCCAATTTCGCCAACGGCCCCGCCAACGTGGCGGACGTGGACGGCGACGGCGTCAACGAAGTCGTCGTGGTGGGCGACGTGCACGACTGCCACACCGATCCCTACACCGACCACTTCAACGGCCCTTACATCTTCAACGCCGACCGCAGCCGGTTCGACCGTGACGGATTCGACTGGCGCACGGTCCCGCAGAACACCGGGGAGCCCCTCATCCAGAACTACAACATCATCGAAAGCTGCCAGCCCAACACGGTGACCGCCGACCTGGACGGCGACGGCCGCCTGGAAATCCTGTACCCTTCCTACGACGGTCGCCTGCACGCCTTCTGGCTGGACAAGAGCGAGCACCACAGCTGGCCCTTTGCCGTCACCAAATCCGGCGACAAGGTCACCCGCTTCGCCTCGGAACCGGCCGTTGCGGACCTGGATATCGACGGCTACGCCGAGGTTATCTTCACCACCTGGGTGCAGAAGGGCTCGAACGGTACGGGAAAACTCTACATCCTCAGCTACCAGGGCAAGGTCCTGCACTCCGTCGACCTGCCGCCGGCCTACGGCAGCCTCGGCTGGAACGGCGCCCTGCCCGCCCCCACCCTGGCGGACATCGACGACGACCCCGATCTGGAGATCGTGGTCAACACCGCCCATGCGGGTTTTGCGGCCTACGACCTGCCGGGAACCGCCGACGCCCGCATCCTGTGGGGAACCGGCCGCGGCTCCTACCGGCGCACCGGTTCGCCCGGCAAACTGGCGCCCATCGTCATCGGTCCCGAGCTGAACGTGGCCTGGAGCCGGCTGGACATCGCGGGCCCGGACAAAAACGGCCGCCACAGCCTCAAGGGAAAGGTCGCGGTCACCAATACTGGCAACCGCACATCCGAAAGATGCAGCCTGGGCATCACCTATCCGGCGGGCGGGCCCATGATCCTGGAAAAAGGCCGCAAGGTCAAGGCCCTCAAACCTTCCCAGCGCACTACCGTCGGGTTCAAGGCCAAGGCCGTGGACCTGGTGACCGACGCCGCCAGCATGATCAGTGCCGTGGTGGACATGGACGACTTGGTGGCCGAAACCGACGAGACCAACAACACCGCCACCCGGCAGATCCAGGGCGTGGATCTCACCGGCCAATGGCTGCAGGCCACGGTCAAGGGGCCCAAAAAGGGCCGCTACACGCTCAAGGGCAAATACGGCATCACATCGGACGTGCCCACGGGTACGTTCCGGGTGCAGGTTTACCTTTCGGCGGACGATGTGCTGGACCCCGGGGACACGCCCCTGCTGAAAAAACCGAAAAACATCAAAAAGGTCACGGGGGGCAAAACGGTCACGGCAGGATTCAAGGCCAAGGTCGACCACGACCCCGCGGGCCAGTACCTGATCCTGGAAGTGGACACCGAGAACGCCGTCGCCGAAACAGACGAAAACAACAACCAATCCTCGCGGCTGCTGCCCTGAGGGGGGCGGCCCTGTGCATCAGGCCTTGAGATAGCCCTTGTCGACAGCCGCGGCGATGATGGCCGCGGCCACCTCGCCCAGCTGGGGCGAACCGTCGGCGATGGGAGCGGTGCGACGGCGCACCTGGCGGCGCGCCACGTCGTGTTCCTGCCAGGTGCCGCCGCGGGTGAGGTAGTTGTTAAACAGGGGCTGCAGCCGGTCCAGGGCGGCCGCGAACCGGGCCTCGGGTGTCCGGCGCGCCTCGAACTCGTCCCACAGGGCCCGCAGCTCGGCGGCCTGGTCTTCCGGCAGCAGCGAGAAGACGCGCTTGGCGGCAGCCAGCTCGCGTGCGTGCTGCCCCTCTTTGGCGCCTTCGTCGTAGCAGAAAGTGTCCCCGGCCTCGACTTCCACCAGATCGTGCACCAGCACCATCTTCATGACGCGCCCGGCATCTACCCGCTCCCGCGCGTATTCCGCCAGCAGCATGGCCATGAGCGCCAGGTGCCAGGAGTGCTCGGCCGAATTCTCCCGCCGCGAGCGGTCCGTCAGCAGGGTCTGGCGGGCGACGCTCTTAAGCCGGTCGATGCGCACGATGAAGTCGATCTGCGCCGCCAGGCGCTCATTGCCCAGCCGGTGCCACGGCAGCGGTGCTTCTTTGCGGTTCACGCGAGATCCTTTCCATTTCGGCCGATTTGTCCTGCTGCTGGAGCCACTCGGCCAGCTCCACCATGTTCTGGGACAGGTTGAAGCGGCCTTCGGCGAACACGCCGTAGTCGCCGCCCCCGGCCATGGCGGCGGCAAAACGCGTGGAGTTGGCGTAGAACAGCCACAGTTCGGTCCAGGTCCTCTCGATGTTCTCGTCGAAGGGGTTGCCGCCGGCCGCCGGTCCCCGGGCATAACCGGCCTGCCAGATGCGCTGCATGATGCTGGTGGCCTGTTTCACGGCGCCGTCGGTGACCGCGACGGTGTGATTCAGTCGGGCCCAGTGCCCCCGGACCCAGGAGGTGCTGTGGCAGCCCCGGCAGACGGCCTGCATGTTTTTCAGCCGCCGCCCCTGCTCCTCTGCATCGATGAGGAAAGAGCTCGCCGCACGGCCGTCCAAGGTGGTGGGCAGGGGTAGGCCGTCGGCATTGCGGATGATGCTGGTGTCCGCCGATTTGGGGTGCGCGTGGGTGTAGATCAGTCCGTAGAGCCGTATGGGCAGGCGGTCGTTCATGCGGTGGGTGCGTTCGGCCAGCACTTCGCCGTCACCGTTGACCAGCCGGCTGGCGTGGCAGACGGCGCAGGTGGGCGCCGTGAAGTCCCTGCCCACGGTCCAGGGCACCGCCTGGAAATTCCAATGGGCTCCCAGGGACGTATAGATGCCGGCGTGCTTGCTGGCAGCGTACACCCGGTAGGCCGGTACGTCGGGCCCCACGTGGCACTGCTTGCAGGTCCCGGGCTTGCGGGCCACCTCGATGGAAAAGCTGTGGCGGCCGTGACAGGCGGTGCAGGCCCCCAGGCTGCCGTCCAGGTTGACGCGCCCCACGCCCTGGCTGGGCCAGCCGTCGATCACGGGGAATTCCAGTTCGCCCACGTCGGTTTCGCGGGTCGCGAGGCCCTTGAACGCCAGGCGGGTGCCGTGGCAGTAGTAGCAGCCCACGGCCCGGGACTTTTCGTCGGCCGGCGCAAAGGTGATCTTTCCGTCCTTCTGGCCGGTCTTTCCGATGATGGACACCTGCAGCTCGGCATAGAGGGGATTGTCCTTCAGGTTCCCGTAGGCCCGCGACATGAGGTTGTCGGCATACTGCGCCGCTTCTTCGGTGTGGCAGACAGCACAGTCCTTGGGACTGACGACCACGTGCACCCGGTAGCCGTTGTGCTCGAAGGTGTCGGTATGCTTGTCCGGGCGCAGGGTGTGGCACTCGGCGCAGCCCACGGCCACGCCCTGCAGGTTTTCCGGAACAGCGGCGCCGGTGATGCGGCGGCCTGCCCTCTCGGCGGCCAGGGACCGTTTGACCGTCATGGCGGCATGGCGGCCGGACTGCCAGTCGGCCACGATACCGGGGGTGATGGAAGCATGGCAGTCCAGGCATTCCTGGGTGGCGTCGCTCAGCGGCGGCGCCGCTCCGGCGCGACCAGCTCCCCCTGCCAACACGGCGAGACAGATGCACAGGATAGAAAGTCGGCTCATGGATTCCCTCCCTTTGCGGAAAAGTGCCGTTCTCGTCATTTATAGCCGGCCGGCGGGGGGTTTGCAAGCCCGCACAACTTGTAAAATAATGGCTTGATCGCAAAGCGGTTTGGTACTACCCTGCGGCATCGACGACAATCCTTCGACCCGCGCCTCGCGCGCACCCGGAAAAAGACCCGTGACGCCTGCAGACCTCTCCATCGAACAACTGGCCGGACAGCGGCTGATGATCGGTTTCGACGGCACCGAACTGGGTGCCGAAACCAGGGCCCTGATCGCCGACCTGCACATCGGCGGCATCATCCTCTTCTCGCAGAACCTGGGCACCCCCGAACAGATCGCGCGTCTGTGCCGGGCGGCCCAGGAGCAGGCCGCGGCCTGCGGCCTGCCGCCGCTGTTCGTGGCCATCGACCAGGAGGGCGGCCAGGTGGCGCGCCTCAAGGAGCCGTTCACCGTCTTCGACGGCAACGCCGCCATGTGCGACGTCACCGACGCCGAGCACTTCGGCCGCGTGACGGCCACCGAACTCTCGGGCCTGGGCATCAACATGAACATGGCGCCGGTGGTGGACGTGGCCTTCGCGGCCGACAGCGTCATGGACCGGCGCGCCTTCGCAGGCGGCCCCGCCCGGGTGGCCGAGATGGGCGCCGCCGTCATCGACACCCTGCAGCAGCATGGCGTCATGGCGGTGGCCAAGCACTTCCCGGGCATCGGGCGCACCACCCTGGACTCGCACCTGGACCGGCCGGTTCTGGACACATCCTGGCGGGAACTGGCCGCCAGCGACCTGCTGCCCTTCGAAGCCGCCGTGCGCCGCGGGGTCAGCGGGGTCATGCTGTCGCACATCGTGTACCGTGACAAGGACCCCCACTGGCCGGCCAGCCTGTCGGAGAAGATCGCCCGCGGTGTCCTGCGCGGTCAGCTGGGATACAGCGGCCTGGTGATGACCGACGACCTGGACATGGGCGCCATCAAAAAGTACTACGACATCGACACCGTCATGCAGCGCGTACTGGCAGCCGACATCGACCTGGCACTCATCTGCCACCGCGGCCCGGACATCGCAAGGGCCTACGAAGTTCTGGTAGACCGGCTCACAAAATCCGTCGTCATGAGGAAAAGGGGGATCGAAGCGGCAGGGCGTATTCTGGCGGCAAAACGGAAATATCTGCAGCCGTTCCCGAGGGGCATGAATAGCGGCGGCTTGGGATGATACTTACTGTTCTTTCAAAAGCTCGTTGATCGTGTCTAAAGGGCTGCCCCCCTGTAGTTGCTCAATTTTTTGGGCCGGACCGGATTCGGTATCATGTTGAGGGGCCGGTTTATGCCTCCTGGTCTGAGTCTGATTCATTTGAGATTCTGCGTATCCCATGTACTGGCGTATCTGGCTTGTCGTCACAGGATTCCGCTCAATAGAGCCCACCTGGAAAGACCCTTTCACGGATCTTTCGACGGGTTGTCCGTTTTGCTTTTGTCCTCTCACCCCGGCTGTAACCAGGTAAACACCGTTCTTGTCGGTTTCGTTGAATGTGTTGGCGAAAATACCGTCCCTGGCTCTGTAATCATCGAGCGCCCAATCATCGAAAAGCGACAGGTTTCTTGTCGTATCGATCAGGACATCCCTGTACATCGCCCAGTTCTCACTTTGCGCCTGCACAAGTCGTATCATCTGGCGGCCCGGCTTCTGTATCTCGATATAAACGGTGCCGTTTCGAAAAGGTATAGCAAACTGCTTTATAGAAGCGCTCTCTCACAGCCATAGTATACCCTTGAAGTAAAAGCAGGTATCTAGGATAAAATAACGAACTTGTTTTTATGGTAATTATTCCATCTTTAATTGGAAGTCTTATTCAAAACAATCTTCTTTTCGACTTCCCCAGGGGCAGCACATCCGACCACTGGCCCATCAGTTCCCCATCGAGCTTAAACAGTTTCAACTGTATGGTAAAATAGGCCAGTTCCTGGCCGTCTTCCCCGTACTGGCGTGTGGAGGTCAACTCCGTTTTCACAATATAGTCGAAGCGGGTTGCCGACTTGTCCACCACGCGGACAAGGCCGGAATTGAAGATGGTCTCCTGAATCCGGTCTTGGATGTCTGCCATTCGGATGTTTTCATTATCCGTGTTGTTGACGAGCCGGCCGACGATGAGCCGGGGTCGCTTGTCTCCCCAGCTCTGGACCACCGGGGATATGAGCATCTTGTTGGTCACCTTCTCGGCAAATGCCAGATAATCCCCCATGGTGAGCTCGGTCTGCAGGTGAGCACGGTTGTCTGGGTCCAGCACCACAACGCCGCTTCCCTGTCCGGGTCCCTGCCCTCCATAGGCCGCCGAATCGGGGGGGACAGCACTGCTCTGCCGTCCATGTGTTGTGGTGCTGCAGGCACCCAGGCAGAAAACAAGCGCAACAAAAACTCCTGGAATGATAAAGCACTGATTTCTGTTCATCTCCAACTCTCCTTTGGCTTGACCTCAATACGATTCACTGAACGCATCGTCGGGAAAACGGATCATGAAAATGATCGCCGACGCCTGCGGTGTTTTACCGGTTGACTGAAATCGCCGGGTTTGCAGCGGAGTGAGTGTAAAAGGATGCCAAACGTTACCGCTGTCTATGGAAAAGCCCTGCTTGTCTTGCCATTCGAATTTGTACTCCAAGGCATAGCGGGTTTCCGTTAAATTTTTTACCGTGACTTCGGCCTGGTTGAGCCGGCCCACAGACCGAAACCTGGGATCGGTGATTACGACCTTGCCCGCAAGCTGCCCGGAACCGACAATCAACTTGGCGCGCGGGTGACTGGTGTCCGTCGTCGCCGGAGCAACCGGAGCAACCGGCTGCTGTTTGGCCGGCGCTGGAGGCACTACCCGCTGTTCTGCCGCCGGCTTGACTGCCGGGGTACATCCAAAAACAACTGCGATTACCAACAACCCGCCAGCCCGTATGATGAGTTTCCCCAGTTTCATGGTCTTCCCTCTCCCTCCTATTTCGATGCCAGCCACATTCTCCGATTGGCGTGTGCATATAAAATGTTATCCAGGCTTCGCACATAGACAAAATTATCACCCGAGGTGTCGAGGACAACGCTTTTGGATGCCAGGCGTTTTCCCTTGGCGTCATAGGTCGTGATCCTTATTTTTTTCTCATTTTTCGGAATATAAAACCGTGCCGCCTGAATCGTTGCCGGCAGGGACATCCATGACCGCATGTCCGGTGTTGCCATTTCCACGATGGCCTTTGCCGCGTGGTTACCGAAAGCACCTACTTGGCTCAGAAAACCTGAAATCAGATACGAACGGCCCGTGGCCAGCAACGTCCGGAAGTAACGAAAGGGTTCGGAATCTTTCTGATGTCGAAGACAAATGGCCTCTATGTCCGCGACGGCTGACAGAGTGGCCAATTTTCTTCCCCTTCCGTCGTAAACCACGGCACGGTGGACCCGTGAGGGGACCGGTTGATAGATCGGCAATTTAATTGGGATTGGAGCGATTCTTAAGGGGAGTGGCAGAATCAGGAGTTTTTTTTCCGGAACGAACCCGTCCGCCAATACCACATGCACCAGCCGTTTTTTCATTGGTGCAGAGGGTTTTTGGAGTTCCTGCACGGCTTTTTTGATCACTCTGCTGGCAGGATTCAACTCGAGTGCTTTCCTGTATGAAATCCTCGCATTGTCGCGCAGGTTGATATCGTCCCGGCTTTCGAATTCCTGTATCATACCGGCGACATAAAACCCGAAAGGATTGACATATGCATTGGGTACAGAAATCGCCCGGGAGTCCGTGGCGGTATATTCCTCTGCCACAACCTTCCGGATATTGAACACATCGAAGTCTTTGTCCTTTGATTTTTCCTCGGCTTCTTTTTCGGCCAGTTTCCTCTTGACTTCCCTCAGTTGTTTTTCAAAACGCTTTTTCTCAATGTTCTGCCAGTTGATGGCACGCCGAGTAACATTATACGCTTTTCGGTCCCCCTGCAGCAGATAGGCAATGCTCTTATAGTTGAGCATGAGCACCCTCTCATACCCTTCGCCTGCATAAGGCTGAAATTCTTCGTCGCCCGATACGGTTTCCCCTAAAAAAGTTAACCACTTTTTTAACCACGACCAGACTTTACCCCCTCTCTCTTGTCTTGCGAACAGATCCTCTGCATCCGAAAATCTCTCCACCGCCTCGTCAAAAGCACCACAATCAAGCGCCAGGGTTCCCCCCTCCAAATTAGCCAGCTCTTTTGATCTTAAAAGACATATTCTCGCAGTTCCGGGAAACTCTTCTACCGCGAAGCTTGGTGGGAGGTCCCTGTGAAGAATGTTCCATGTGGCCGGATCGACAATGCCACTCGCCTTCAACCCGTTTTTACGTTGAAACCGCATGACCGCCGCTTTCGTGGCAGGCCCATACACACCATCGACGGATCCTACGTCGAACCCCTTGACTTTCAGGCAGTTCTGCACTTCAGCAACCCTGGGGCCCTTCATTCCCTTTTTTAAGTTCTCGATGCCAAAGGTGAATGGACTCTTTTTGTTTTTTTGGGAATAAATTCCGGCAGCCTCTTCGATCTTCCCCGATACAATTAATTTTTTTACAGGTATAAATGCTCTGGAATAGCCGGAATAAATCACCTGCTTCCTCGTTGGGTCGCTGACTGTCGAAGGCGTATGATATCCTGTGCCGGGTATTGGGCTCTTCGCTATCGGTTGCCGGGGTGCCGGGAAGGGCCTGATGAATTGATAGAAACCACTGCTACCTGGATTGCCCACCCGGCGAGTGGTCAGGCAGCCCGTGAATAGAAAAGTGACGAAACAGACCAATGTGAGTGCAGCTCTTCTGCTTTTCATATCCGCCAAACCCGAACGCGCCAGATCCAAACAGTGCGACTTACCCGCCGCCTACCATGAAGGGCTTAAAACGGGTTTCTTCTCGACAGCTGTCTGCATCTTTCGCAGAATATCGCCGGCCCTTACATCACTTCCGAGGCTGACAACCGCTGCCTTTGCGCGAGACGCCTCCACGGCCACTATTTTCACCGAAGCAACCTTTATCTCGGCTTTTCCGAATGAAAGGCCGGTGTCCATATCCACCAATTCTTTCCCCGGCCGCATCACCGCGAATATGGCTCCTTTCTTCAAGCCGCCGTCCGCACCCCGGTTCAGATACACGCTGCCGTCGGCGGTCACCCCCAATACCCTGATCGGGTAAAGCCGTTCCACGATCAGGCTGACAGCCTTGGTTGTAAAGTCGTCCATCAGATCACTGATCACCCGGGTAGTGTCACGACCCGATTTTATCCGTTTATCGATCCGCACCTTGTCCGCGGCGACAACACCTCCGGTATGCACGTCAACGATTCGAAAGGTGCCTTCGGCAATACCGTGGACAAGGATTTGTTCTTCATTCAAATAGGGCACCCTTTTTCTTTGCGTGGTTGTGTACAGATTTGAGATCTCGCCATGAATCAAATAATCCGCTCCAACCAGTTCCTGGAGCCGATCATGAATATCGCCTCCGGATACAACCGCATCGAAAGCCTTTTCATCCAGTACCTGATCGACCTCCTGCCGCTCCAACAACAAAAACCGGTTTGTGTTTGTGAGCTTGACAATCAAGTCGTCTGTCATGCGTTCGATGTGTCCCTGACCCAATCCATCTTTTCGGGCGGTTTTGTTAAATCTGAGCATCCCCACAGCCAGCGTTGCTTTACCGCTCTTCTTTTTTTCACCGGGAGGCCTTGAAACGCCGGGCAGTGTCGCTCCACTTGTAGATGGTGCAGGGCTCTTTGCCTGGGCGGCGCGTTTCTCCCGATTATTTGCTGTGCGTTTCAGAATATCGCCGGCGAGGATTCCACCACCCGCGACAAGAAATCCTTTGCTCCTGGCATCTTCGACATCGCTAAGCTCAACCTGTCCGACCAGGGTCTCTTCAACGCCCAGCTGGACACCGGTGTCAGGGTCTATTACCGGCGGTCCGGGTCTGAAGACGTCCAAGTGCTCACCGACAAAGAGACCGCCATCATCTCCGCGGTTGATGTATACGCTTCCATCCTCACCCACGGCGGCAACCTTGATGGGATAAACCGCATTCATCAAGTTCAAAACAACCTGTTCGGCATAGGCATCGGCAAGCAGGGCGAGATTCCGGCTGCCCTTCGCCCCGGGCTCAAGGATTTCTTTAACGGATACCTTGCGCGATTCCAAAACATCGCCGCTGCGGACATCCACGATACGCATGTTTCCCTCGGCATAACCGATTTTTCTTTTGAAAATGCGGGAAGATCCCGGCAATCTGGTGCTTGATTCTCTGATATCAATATCTGCCAAACTGCCGTACACGAAATAATCCGCTCCTCTCAGGGTTCCCATGGCGCTGGCCATGTCGCGGTTTTCGGCCAATGCCTGGGCCAGTTGCTCGGTGAGAAGCTGGTCAACTTCCTGGCGGTCGATTAGTTGAAAGCGCTTGGTCTGAGCCAGGCGTGAAATGATGGTGTCGGTAAATATGACGACATGTCGCTCTTTACCCTTGGTTGGCCGTTCCGTGGATCCGGATTTGATCAAACCGACGGCCACGCGGGGAAGTCGTTTTTCAGATGAACGCATTCCGGCATTACGTCCGGTCAGGGGAACGGTCGACGATGAGGGGACATCTGCGGGTTTCGCTTCGGTGGCCTTGACATCAAGAACGGCAAGATCCCCCTTGGCGAAATTCCCCTTGGTGATCGGTTTGAGGACAGACAATGTATTTTGCGGAGCCTGGATTTCCACCCTGCCGACATCGATCTTCAGTCGGCCGATGACCACGCCGGAATCATCCCTGATCTCTTTGCCCTCATGTTGAATCACATAAACGTCTCCTACTCTGGCGCCGTCGTTCGTTCCTCGGGACAAGATCAGCGGTTCCACGCTCACGATTCTGGCCGGGAAGGTTGCATCCAGGATGTTGACTGCCGCCAACCGGCCCAAATGGTCGAAAATTGAATACGCGTCCGTGTCGGTCTCCCTGCCCTCAAATATTGTTTCAGCCATCTTGGTGCGAAGGCTGGTGGCGCCCACTATCATCCCAGAGTTGACTTCGATGACGCGCAAACGCAGACGGGCGTCAACGATGTTTTTACGGACTTTTCGCCCTTCACTGCTGTACGGTACGGCAATCTCCCTTGTTTTCCGGGTGAGTTTTTCGAGATTACCCAAAACGAGATAATCAGCACCGACCGCAGTGCCGAGATCCTGAAAATCCTTCAGGATGTCGTTATAATTGGCCAGCGTTCCCGTTGTGCCGACATCCCCGGTCCCTTTTGCGATTCCGCCCCCGACAGGCCTCGGTTCGACCGGCGATGTCTTTTTAACGCCGATACCTATAGACCCTGTCTTTGCCTGGATTTCACTTGCGGTCCCCTTCACCATTCCACCGGCCATCTCTTCCATTTCTACGATGGCCTTATCCAAGGTGCGGTCAAGATAAGTTTTTCGCAGGTCCTGTCCGAAACGCTGTTCCAATACAACCTTGCGGAGCGCTTTTCTTTCCACCGGAACGAAGCGCTTGCTGTTGGTAAGATGTTCAAGGATTCGTGCTGCAAGAACATCGGGAAGCCCGATGACACACCTGTTATGTATCCCGGTCCGGTCCGGGAGAAAGTCCGAGTGTCCGATAACGGCAATCCTTAATTTTTTTTCATGAGAAGACAATGCACTGGGTTTGGAAGTCTCGGCTTTCGACCGGCTGGTACCGGTAATGCTGGCAAAAAGAAAAACCGTAAACGACAGTGCAATAATCGTTTGGGTATGGATTTTCATGGCACGCTCCATTCTCAGAATTATGCCGTTGGATGCCACTAGGGTTTTCGGACTATGTCGCCCTTTTCTATTGACCCCTGGGTATCTTTAGACTGGATTTCAGCCACGGTAAATTTAGGATTAACTCGCGTCACTTTAATTTTGCCAACCAGTACTTCAGCCGAACCCAGCCTTTCACCCGTGTCGGGGTCGATCAGTTCCTCACCGGGACGATAGACGTTCAGGATATCACCAGCTTTTAAGCCTCCATCCTTCCCCCGGTTTATCCACACCTGATTTGCCGTTCTGTTCAGCACCCGCATGGGAAATACCGTGTCAATCAACTGGTCTGCCATCTGTGCAGATACTGTCTTCGCCATCTTTACAAAGTGAACGGAGCTTGGGGATCCGCCCCTGCTGTTGACGACCATGTCTTTAGTGGCAAAGGAACTTTTCAAATAAAATGTCGCCTTGATCGCTCCTGTCGTCGTATCCACTGTCTGAACAGTAATCTCGAGCAATCCTGAATCCCGGCGTATAAACTTGTTGGCAATGTTTGGAACTGGTCTTATAGAACGGTAGAATTTAAAATTTTGAACGGTGGGGATGACAAAGAAGTTGGCATTCTCTAATTGTCCCCGGTGGGCTGCGTTCCCTTTGGCGAAATCAGACTCCGCAAACTTTTGCTCCTCACGAATCGTTTCAAGGGTCTTTTCCTGCCGAGTGAGGACTTCAAATTTTCTTGTTGCTCGCAGGGAAGCTTCCATTTCCGCAAGGAGCTGTGAAATATTGAGGTGCTTGCGGGTATTCTTACTTACACCTTCCCCCAAAAGTGGTGTTTTTATAGCGATGCGCGGCTTCTCAACCGACTGCGCATGAACATGCTCACTCTGTAAAGACCATAGCCCAAGAATCAAAATAACAATGAGTTGGCTGATTATGGGAGAACGTCTCATAAAGGCCCCCTTTGGAGTATCAATCAGTATCTACGGTAACATCTGTTACATTCGGAGATACAAATGTCGGGGAGACGCGTGACCCTGCGGGGTGTCCCTCGTAGGTCTATCCGTCTATGTATTTCCGGCCACCATTGAAAATTAAGGAGGAAATCCACCGTGAAAAAGCGTGGCATTTATCAGATCAGGAGGGAAAAGCCTTGCCCATGGATGATTCAGAAAATCGGTTTAAGCCGGGAGGGAGAGTTTGCGCTCAGAATACGTCCAGAAAATTGGTATTTTTTATTTTAGATGCTCCGTACATATTGCCACGCTATCTGATTCGATTCGGCAGCAAGCCCCAAATTCGGGGTAAGGTTGTCCTCCTCGAGGTAAATTTAGATAAACCAGTAAACGGGTGAAGAAGTTTAACCTAACCATACAATATGATATGCAATAAATGTGCAAATCAATATATTGTATAAGTACAATGTGACACACTATACTTATGGTTTTTCAAAAAAACTATGTAAAGAAGGTAATAGAAGTATGGTAAGAAAGCAATAATTTGTTACAAAAAGTTCATACTATACGAAAAACTAGCCGAGCCGGGCCCTGGAAAAAACGTCGGCGCCTAGGGGGGTGTCGGTGCCGGCCCGCAG
This sequence comes from uncultured Desulfobacteraceae bacterium, assembly GCA_964442705.1. Taxonomy (GTDB): domain Bacteria; phylum Desulfobacterota; class Desulfobacteria; order Desulfobacterales; family JALSRD01; genus JALSRD01. Next base: position 53,427 of record CAYUAQ010000004.1, on the reverse strand, counting down.
TTCGTGGAAGGCGGCCGCGGCGATCATGGCGGCGTTGTCCCCGCACAGGGAAACGGGCGTAAGGTGCACCTCAAGGCCCTGTTGCGCCGCCTCGGCGGTGACCCTTTCGCGCAGCCGCCGGTTGGCGGCCACCCCCCCTGCCAGCACCACGCGCGGGCAACCGGTGTGCCGGGCGGCCTGCATGAGCTTGAAGCTGAGCACGTCCACCACGGACTCCTGGAACCCGGCAGCAATGTCGTCCATGTGGTCGCGGAAGGTGTCCGCGTGCAGCTGCAGGTAGCGCCGCACCGCGGTCTTCAAACCGCTGAAGCTGAAGTCGAAACCCTTCCTGTCCAGGTAGGAACGCGGAAAGGCGATGGCATCCGGGTTGCCCCGGGCGGCCATCTCGCCGATGACGTGCCCGCCGGGATAGCCCAGCCCCATCATCTTGGCCACCTTGTCGAAGGCTTCGCCGGCGGCGTCGTCGCGGGTCTGGCCCATCAGCTGCATGCGCGTGTGGGAAGACACCCGGTACAGGGCGGTATGACCCCCCGAGACCAGCAGGGCCACGAAGGGAAAGACCGGCGGATCGTCGGTGAGAAAAACGGCGTTGATGTGGCCGGCCAGGTGATTGACTCCCACGAAGGGCAGCTGGCGCCCGTAGGCATAGGCCTTGGCAAAGGAAAAACCCACCAGCAGAGCGCCCACCAAGCCCGGCCCGCGGGTGGCGGCCACGGCATCCAGCTTGTCCGGACCGATACCGCTGTGCTCCAGTGCTTCGCGCACCACCGGCACGATGGCTTCGATGTGTTTGCGCGAGGCCAGTTCGGGCACCACGCCGCCGTAACGGTGGTGCACGTCGACTTGGGAAGCCACCACCGAAGAGAGCACGCGGCGGCCGTTGGCCACCACGGCGGCGGCGGTTTCATCGCAGGAGGTTTCTATGGCCAGGATATTCATGCGATGGTGTCCAGGTCCTCCAGCGTGATGCGGAAGCGTTTCAAATGCATCTCCCTGCGCCGGCAGAATCTGCGCAGCTTTTCCAGGCGCTCCGGTGGCGCGTCGGCAAAGGAGACCACCAGGCCGGTGACATGGTGCTTTTCCACGAGGGGTTCTAGATCTTCGAAAGTGCCCAGCACCGGAAAGCCCTGCAGCTTCTTGCCCGTCTTGACCGGATCGTCGTCGATGAACCCCACCGGCTCCACCGCCAGCCGGCGGTTGTTGAGCACCTCGCGCAGCAGGATCTCGCCGCCGCGGCCGGCGCCGTAAATCAGCACACGCTCGCCGCCCAGGGTCTTGCGCTTCATGAAATCAGACGTCAGGCGGAAAAAACCGCGCGACCCCAACAGGGCCGCCGAGGTCAGCAGCCAGTCGATGACGAAGATGCCCTTGGAGAAATGTTCGAAGCGGAACAGGTAGGTCACCGTGACGATGGACAGCAGGGAGCCCACCGTGGAGGCCTTGATGTAGACCATGACGTCGTTGGAACTCATGTAGCCCCAGATACCGCGGTAGGCCCCGATGATGAAGAACGCCGCCAGCTTGCAGGCGATCACCGCCGGCAGGGAACGCAGGAAAACCTTGAAAAAGATCGCGAACTCATCGCCGGCGAAGCGCAGCCGATAGGACAGGTAGTAGGCGAAGGCCACCATGCCCAGGTCGAGGATCACCATCAGCAGCTGCCGTTTGTAAGTCAGCTCGATGAGCACCGGCGTGAAGGTGCGGTCGCGCAGCACCGAAAATTCCTTTTCGGGGTAGACGCGCAGCTGCGCCAGGTAGATGGCCATCAGGATCACGGCCGCCAGAATGGGGATGATCACCGTGGGCGAAGTCAGCGTGTCGCTGGTGCTGACGAAGCGGGCCGCCAGTCCCGACACCGCCCCGATGAGGTAGAGAAACAGTACCGCACTGCGCTCGCTGAGCCCCATCAGCACCAGCCGGTGGGAGGTGTGGTCACGGCCCCCGGCAAAGGCTCCCCGTCCACTGAGCAGGCGGATGAAGGTGACCAGGCTGGTGTCCAGCACCGGCACCAGCATCACCAGGATGGGCACCGCCAGCGACGCCATCAGGTTGCTGGAGGCGGTTTCGGAATAAAAGAGGCTCAGCACCGCCAGGGCAAAGCCGATGGGCATGCTGCCGCAGTCCCCCATGAAAATGGAGGCCGGGTTGAAATTGTACACCAGAAAGGCCAGCAGGGCACCCGCCAGGGAAAGGCACATCACGGCCGCCTGGGGCTGTGCGGGCCAGAACACCGTGGCCAGGGACACGGCCGCCACGCACCCGATACCGGCGCACAGGCCGTCCATGTTGTCCAGCAGATTGAAGGCGTTGGTGATGCCCACGATCCAGAAAATCGTGAACATGGTGTCCAGGGTGAGCGAGGTGAACCAGTGCAGCCGGAAGCCCACCAAGGACACCAGCGAGGCTGTCAGGATCTGTCCAACCAGCTTGGTGTGAGGCTTGAAATTGATGAAATCGTCCAGCAGCCCCAGCAGGAACAGGAAGGTCATCCCCGCCCAGGTGACGGCCGCCAGCAGGGAGGGGTGCAGGAAGGCGCCGCCGCCCATGGGCAGGGGCAGGGCGCCGAAATCGATGATCAGGAAAAACGCGGCGGAGACACCGCCGTAAATGGCGATGCCGCCCAGCAGGGCCGTGGGCGTCTGGTGCCAGCGGTCCTTGCGGGGGTACGCCATCCAGCCTCGGCGGATGGCGGCATATTTCACCACCGGCGTCAGCACCAGGCACAGCAAAAAGGAGAGTAGAACAGGAATGACCGGCATGATTTCCCGGGTTACTTCTTCCGACCGGTGTTGCGGTTGTCAGGCGGCACCCAACCTGTGCCGCTGCTGCGCACCGCTCAACTGGAACACAGCGGCGCTTCCCGGCGCCCCTTTTCAATCCACTTCAGAAACCGGATAAAAAGGGAGCCGCGCGCCTGCCCCCGGCCGTCGCCAGATGGCGCTGTTTCCGTTTTTTTCATGCGTCCTCCCACTCAATGCGCTCATCGCCCTGACGCTCCACCACCTCTCCAATGACAAAAGCGGTTTCCCCCATGGCGCGGAGTCGCTCCAGGATCTCTTGAACGGCACGGTGTGGTGCCACCACGATGAGGCCCAGGCCGTTGTTGAAGGTACGCATCATCTCCACGTCGGATACCCGGCCGGCTTGCTGAAGGAATGAAAATATGGGCGGGACGTCCCAGCTGCCCCTGCGCAGCACCACGCCGCAGGCGTTGGGCAGGATGCGCACCACGTTGTCGGCGATGCCGCCGCCGGTGATGTGGGCCAGCCCATGGATCGGAAAGTCGCGCATCAGGCGACGAATGGTCTGGGTGTAAATACGCGTCGGTTTGAGCAGCTCTTCACCCAGGGTGCAGCCCAGCTCGGGCACCTGCATGTCCAGGCGCAGTTTCAAAATATCGAAACAGATCTTACGAACCAGGGAGTACCCGTTGCTGTGAAGCCCGTTGGAGGCCACGCCCACCAGCCTGTGCCCCACGCCGATTTCCGAACCGTCCACGATATCGGTATTGTCAACCACCCCTACCGCAAAACCGGCCAGATCATACTCGCCGGGGTTGTAAATGCCGGGCATCTCGGCCGTTTCGCCGCCGATGAGCGCACATTTGGCCTGGCGGCAACCCTCGGCGATGCCCTCGAGCACCTCGGTGGCCACCCGCGTGTCCAGCTGGCCCATGGCCAGATAATCCAGAAAAAACAACGGTCTGGCCCCCTGGACGGCGATATCGTTGACGCACATGCCCACCAGGTCGATGCCCACCGTGTCATGCCGGTCCATGGCAAAAGCGATCTTGAGCTTGGTGCCCACGCCGTCGGTGGAGCTTACCAGCACCGGGGTCTCCATGCCCTCGGTATTCAACGAAAAGAGTCCTCCGAAACCACCCAGCTCCCCCATCACCCCGGGAATGAAGGTCTGGCGGGCGATTTCCTTGATCTCTCCCACAAACCGATCGGCTTTGTCGATATCGACACCGGCATCTTTGTAGGTAAGCGCTTTGGCCATATTTAGCTCCCGATATTGTTAACAATCCACCTGCTCGTAATTTATAAAATTAGTCTCAATCATGCCAAAAGTCAAAACAATTTTTTCCCGGTGCCCTGCGCCCCCCGGCCGAAACCGACCGACCGGCGATCCCCTCCCGAAAGTTGCAATCAAACCGCATTTATACTACCCTGCCCCCATGGAATCCGTGGAACAGCTACGCTGGCGCCGCTGGATGCGCCTGTACAACCTGCTGATGGCCGCCGGCACGACCCTGCTGTGGCCCCTGCTGCTGCCAGCGGCGGTGGCCAGCGAAAAGCGCCGCCGCACGGTATTGCCCCGCCTGGGCCTGGTGCGCCGGCCGCCGGCGCAAATCGGCGGTCCGCGCCCGGTGTGGATGCACGCCCTGTCCGTGGGGGAAGTGCTCTCGGCCGTGCCCCTGGCAAAGCGTCTGCGGGACGTGCTGGCGCCGCGGCCTCTTTTTTTCTCGGCATCCACCTACACCGGGTTCGAGATGGCTGTCCGGCGCCTGGACACCACTGCCCATGCCGTTTTTTACTATCCCTATGACCTGCCGCCCTGCGTGCGGTTCGTCGTGGGGCGGGTCAATCCCGCGCTGTTCGTGCTGGTGGAGTCGGACATCTGGCCTAATTTTCTCTGGGAGCTTCACCGGCGCCGCGTTCCTTCCATCCTGGTCAACGCCCGCCTGTCCTCCAGATCCCTGTCCGGCTACCGCCGGGTGCCGTCCCTGAGCGTGCCCCTTTTCTCGTCCTTTGCGGCCCTCTGCACCCAGTCGCCCCGGGACGGCCGGCGCTTCGCCGACCTGGGGATTCCACCGGGAAAAATCGTCTTCACCGGCAACCTCAAGTCCGATGCGACAGCGCCCCCGAGACCCGATCCGGCGCTGGCACACGTTGAAAACCTCATCCGCCGCCGGGCCGCCCGGCATGTGGTGGTGGCCGGCAGCGTGCACCGCGCCGAGGCCCCCCCGCTGGCCGATGCCTTCGTCAAACTCAAAAACCGCTTCGACAACGTGCTCTTCGTGGTCGTACCCCGCGATCCCCGCAGAAGCGCCGCTTTCCGCCGGCAGCTGGAAAACGCCAAGCTGACTTGCCGCATCTTCGGAGACATGGCCGCAAACAGCGGGGACCTGGGAGCCGATGTCCTGGTGTTCGACCGCATGGGCCTGCTGCGGGACCTCTATGCGTTGGCGGCAGTGGCTATTGTGGGCGGCAGCCTGGCACCGCTGGGGGGGCACAACCCCCTGGAACCGGCCGCCCACGCCCGGCCGGTGATCTTCGGGCCGCACATGAGCGATTTCGCCCACATCGCCGACAAGCTCAAAACCGCGGGCGGTGCCGTGGAAGTCCGAGACGGCATCCAATTGGCCGAAGCCGCCGCCGCGCTGCTGGAAGATCCGGCCAAGGCCGCCGCTGCCGGAGAGGCTGCCCGCCGCGTGTGTGAAACTTCCGGCGGCGCCGTGGAAAAAACCGTTGCCATCATTCGAGGCCTGCTGTCCTGATATGTCTCCTGCACCCATCGACACGCATGGCGTCAAGCGGCTCCTGGTCCGGGCCACCAACTGGATCGGCGACGCCGTCATGACCACGCCGGCCGTGCGCGCCATCCGCGAAAACTTCCCCCGGGCCGAGATCAGCCTGCTGGCCAAACCCTGGGTGGTACCGGTTTTCCAAAACAGCCCCCACGTGGACCGCATCGTGGTCTACGAGGCCAAGGGCCGCCACCGGGGCACGGGCGGCAGGCTGCGCCTGGCGCGGGACCTGCGGCGCCACCGCTTCGATGCCGCCATCCTGCTGCAGAACGCCATCGAGGCCGCCCTGATCACCTGGCTGGCCGGCATCCCGCTGCGCGTGGGCTTCGACACCGACGGCCGGCGCCTGCTGCTGACCCACCCGGTCCACCGCACGCGACAGGTGAAGACCATCCACCAGACCGGCTACTATCTGGCCATGCTGGCAGGCGCCGGCCTGCATATCGGCAGCGCGGAACTCTTCCTCCAACTGGGCGCCGACGATCGCCGGCGCGCCGCCAGGCGCCTGGCGCAGTGGGACATCAGTAAAAACAAAAAACTGATCGGCATCAACCCCAGCGCCACTTTCGGACCCACCAAGCAGTGGTTCCCGGAGCGCTTTGCCGCCCTGGCCGACCGTCTGCAGGCAACATACGACGCCGTCGTCGCCATCTTCGGCGGTCCCGGCGACCGGGTGCTGGGCGACCGCATCGCCGCTGCCATGCGACGGCCGCCCATCGACCTGTGCGGCCGCACCGGCCTGGGCGAGGCCATGGCCCTGATCGCGGCCTGCCACCTGTTCATCACCAACGACTCCGGGCTGATGCACGTGGCCGCGGCCCTGGACGTGCCCCTGGTCGCCATCTTCGGGTCCACCAACCCTGTGACCACGGGCCCCTTCAGCACCAACAGCCGGGTGGTCAAAAGCGCTGTCGACTGCGCCCCTTGCCTCAAGCCCCAGTGCCCCCTGGGCCACATGAACTGTATGCGCGACATCACCGTGGACATGGTATTTGCCGCCGCCGAGGAAATGCTGTGAACATCCTGATCGTCAAGCTGAGCGCCATCGGCGACGTGATCCACACCCTGCCGGCCCTCAATGCCCTGCGGCGGCGCCACCCCGGGGCCCGCATCACCTGGCTGGTGGAGGAAGCCGCCGCCGACCTGGTGCGGGGCCACCGGGCCCTGGACCGCGTGCTGGTCTCGCGGCGCCAGCACTGGCTCAGGGAACTGAAAGGCCCCGGACGCACCAGGAGCCTGCAGGAAATGCGCGCTTTCATCCGGGCGCTGCGCGACACGCGCTACGACCTGATCATCGATTTCCAGGCCCTGCTGAAAAGCGCCGTGCTCATCGCCCTGGCCCGGGGCCGGCGCAAGGTAGGGTTCGGACCGGGCCTTACGCACATGGAGCACAGCTACCTGTTCTTGAATGAGCGCATCCCGGCCGTGGACATGGAAATCCACGCCCTGGACCGCGGCCTGATGCTGCTCGAGGCCCTGGGCATCCCCCGCGGGCTGTTCACCTACGACCTGCCGGTGGGCAAAAGCGAACGGCGCGCCGTGGACGAACTGCTCGGACGCCACGGCATCGACGCCTCCAGGCCCCTAGTGGCCGTCAATCCCGTGGCCAAGTGGGAGACCAAGCTCTGGTCGCCGTCGGCCTTCGCCCGGCTGGCCGACCGGCTGATCCACCGCTGCGGCGCCCGGGTGGTGTTCACCGGCAGCGCCCAGGACCGCCCCGTCATCGCCGACATCCTGTCGCGCATGGCCTTCCCGGCCGTCAGCCTGGCCGGCGAAACTTCCCTCAAGACCCTGGCGGCCCTCTACCGGCGCTGCCGACTGCTGGTCTCCACCGACACCGGCCCCATGCACCTGGCCTGCGCGGTGGACACCCCGGTCGTCGCCCTTTTCGGCCCCACGGCGCCCTGGCGCACCGGCCCCTACGGCACCCAACACCGCGTCATCCGCACCGGCATCGCCTGCAGCCCTTGCTTCAAGCGCACCTGCCCCCTGGGCACCGGCGACTGCATGCGACAGATCCCCGTCTCCCGGGTTTTCGAGGCCGCCGCATCCTTTTTTCTCGATACCGCCTTCACCGCCTGGAAAAAGCTGGACCAGGACGGTTGAAATCTTTTCCATTCACCACGTAAAATTTTGATATGCCCTTTGGGAGAACCATATTTCGGTAATAAGGGTGTGGCTCAATTAATGCCGCCAGAGCCGAGCATCGCAAGCTAGAAGTAATATGTCTCGAGATTCAGGGAAATCGAAATCGGTTGCCTGTATGCATATTGCTGCGCTATGAATCAAACAAAGGAGAAAGGATATGACCGTCATTAACTCGTGTTGCCAGAAATAGCCATATTGCAATAACATTTTCAAGCTCTTACCAGAGAGGGGAGAAGTGCCATGCCACTGCCGCACCCGGTCATCGTCGTGCCCGGCATCACGGCCACCTGCCTGCGGGATGAATACCCGCTTCCGTCCGAGGATATCTGGAAGATCACCACCAGGGGCTACGAGCGATTCGCCCTGCACCCCAACGACCTGCGTTACGAAGCGCAGGAGCCGGCCCGGGTCAGGGCCGGGGAGGTCTTCGAGATCGTCTATGCAGACCTGATCGAAGAGCTGCGCTACAACCTTTCGCCGCGGGCGGACAGGCCGGTGCCGGTCTATGCCTTCAGCTATGACTGGCGCATGCCGCTGGAAGCCACTGAAAAAAAGCTGGCCGCTTTTGTGGCCGAGGTGATCGACCGGACCAGTCTGCTGAAGCACTACCACCAGGACAACTACCAGGATGACCCCAAGGTCAACCTGGTGGGACACTCCATGGGCGGGCTGGTGGTGGCCGGGTATCTGGCCATGGAACGCGAGCGGGCACCGGTTCACAAAGTGGTGACCCTGGCAGCGCCCTTCCGGGGATCCTTTGAAGCCGTCATCAAGGTGACCACCGGCACCGCCAGCCTGGGCCTGGCCGCGCCGAGTTCCCGCGAGCGCGAAGCCGCGCGCATGACGCCGGCGCTGTATCACCTGGTGCCGAGCTTCTCCCGGGGCATCGAGGTCGACCCGTCGCTGCCCGACTCGCTTTTCGATGCCGGCGTGTGGCAACCCAGCGTGGTGGCCTCCATCGCCGAATTTATCCGCAAGCACGGCATCACGCCGGCGAGAACCCGCATGGCCCAGGCACGCGTCCTGTTCCAATCCCTGCTGGATCAGGCCAGGGCCCACTGGGACCGCCTGCAGGACTTCGCGCTGGCCAGTGCGGGAATGGAAGCGGCGCGCTGGCTGGCCGTGGTGGGTGTCGACACCGAGACGCGTGTGAAGCTCAGGATCATCAAGCGCGGCAACCAGCCCTATTTCGATCTGCGGAGCGAAGACCGCGCCAATGCCTGGGAAGACGAGGATCCGCTGCAGCGACGTCTGACCGGCGACGGCACGGTGCCCTATGAAGGCGCCGTGCCGCCGTTTTTGTCCGAAAAGAATCTGGTGCTGATAGTCCCGGACGATTTCGGCTACTGGGAGGTGCGCGACCGTATTCTGAAAGAGACGGCCGGCTTCCACGGCATGCTGCCGAACATGAACATGCTCCATCGCCTGATCGTGCGTTTCTTTACCGATCAGCCCGACAAGTACCAGAACACCTGGGGCCGCCCGGCGCCGGGGGTCGCCAGCCAGGACTGGACGCCTCCCCTCGAACTGCGCCCGAAGCAGTGAAACCGGAGTCCCTGCCGCCCATCCCGGCTGAAGTCGTCAGATCCGGCAATATGCCCATATTCACAGGGAAAGGGGAAGTAGCCGCAGCAAAGCAGGAGAACGTATTTTACGGTTGCGCCATTCGCCGGGCGATGTCTTCGACGGCCGTGACACCGTCGCGGACGGCGGTAAAAATGAGATTGGAGTGCTTGGTCTCGCGGAAGCTGCCCTCGTCCTTGACCACGATGTGCACGGGGCTGATGGCACCGCCGATGGTGTAGACCCCGTGGGTGGTGGTTTGGCAGGCGGCGGTCAGCAGGATCAGCCGGGCGCCTTCTTTTCCGATGCGGCAGATGCCCTCGGTGCAGGTGATCTGCTGCAGCCCCAAGCGCTCGAAGACCGGGGCCGGTCCCTGGGTGCCGATGCAGGCGATGACGTGCTTCATGGGAAAGCTCATGCCCTGCTGCAGTTCGACCCCCTTGCCGATGTGGATGTTGCGGGTGTGGATGATCAACCGCTCGACCCCTTCTTCGTCCACTTCGCCGATCTTGGGAACGGCGCCCACCAGGATCTTGATGTTGCCGCCCAGCAGGATCTCTTCGCCCAGGTCGCGGGCCACCTCCTTGTTGACCTTGAACTGCTCCTTGCGGTGGCCCCAGTAGATGGGGGTACTGTCGCCGGCGGCACGCTTGGCCTTCGACAGGGTGGAAACCACGTCGGCCGCGGCGTTGCCGCCGCCCAGCACCAGGGTGGGAGCGCCGATGTGCTCCTCGGTTTTGTCCAGCTTGCGGGCCACCGTCTTGGCCTCACCGTAAACGCCCAGGTCGATGGGGATGTTGCTGCCGAAGGCCAGCACCACGTTGCTGGCCGCATACCGGCTGGTGCGCGTGACCACCTGGAAACCGTCTTTTTCTCTGGCGATGTCCTGGAAGTCCTCGTTGAAGCGGATCTCGATGCCCAACTGTTCCACGCAGGCCTCTATCTTGGCGATGTACTCTTCCACCGGTTCGTTGTCCGGGCTGGGCTCCAGTTCAGGGATGGGAAAGGGGCCTGACTCGCCCCGGGGAATGGTGGGATAGACCTTCTTGCCCCGGGGGTAGGAGTCGATGATGCCTTGAAACACGCGCCCGCCCTTTTCCAGCAGCACGTAGCTCAGTCCCAGCTCCCGCGCCTTGATGGCGCAAGCCAGCCCACCCGGGCCGGCCCCCACGATGGCGATGTCGAAAAGCTGCATGGTTTGTCTCTTCAAACAAGTTGCTTTCGAGGAGGTTACTGCTTATGGTTGTGGTATTGGTCGTGAATATCACATGTTCCCCGGGGCATGTCAACCAACGAACCCGCTGGAAAAGGCACCATGAAAACCGATCTGCGCATCGATCCGCCGCCCGAGGCCTGCCTGGAACCCACCGCCATCATCGACTGCGACCATCCCGCCGTGGCAGGGATCGCCGCCAAGACGGCTGGCCAGGTCAGTAGCGACCCCGTCAAGCGGGCCATCGCGCTGTATTATTTTGTGCGCGACACCATCTGGTACGATCCGTACACGCCTTTTTATCTGCCCGAACACTACCGGGCCAGTAATGTCCTCGCCAGAGGACGTGCCTTCTGCATCCCCAAGGCGGCGCTACTGTGCGCACTGGGCCGCGCGTTGAGAATTCCCGCGCGACTGGGTTTTGCCACGGTCAGGAATCACCTGGCCACCCGGCAACTCATTGAATTTCTCGGCTGCGACCGGTTCGTATACCACGGGTTCGTGGAATTTTATCTGGAGGATCGCTGGGTCAAGGCTACCCCGGCCTTCAACATCGAACTGTGCCGGCGCCACGGTGTCGCGCCACTGGAATTCAACGGTCGCGAGGACTCCCTCTTTCAGCCGTTCAACCTCGAGCAGAAACGCTTCATGGAATATATAGAGGACCACGGCACCTGTAACGACGTGCCGCTGGAGGACATCGTCGCCGCCTGGAAACGCATCTACGGCCCGGATCGCATCGCCCGCTGGAGGGAAAATTACGAGAGCCGCGGCGATCTGCGCCAGGACTTTTACCGCGAAGACGTGATCCACTAGTAAGGGTGGGCCGGGAAAACCCGGCCGTCTTCTCAAATCGCCGGGCAGGTAGGCGGCGCTGATAGTGCCCTTCTGTCCGCCAACCGGAAAGGAGTGCGCCATGAATTACGACGAAATTACCCGCCAACGGCGGGCCGTTAATTTTTTCGACAAAAACCGGGAAGTCCCCCAAGAGCTGCTCGACCAGATGATCCAACTGGCGGCACGGGCGCCTTCCAGCTTCAACCTGCAGCCCTGGCGCCTGATGGTACTGAAAGATCCCGAGGAAAAAGCACGCCTGCGCCAGCTGGCCTGGGACCAGCCCAAGGTCACCGAGGCGCCGGTGGTGCTCATCGTGCTGGCCGACAAGACGGGCTGGCAGGCGGGCCATCCCACCCTGGAGAAAAACTGGCAGGAGATGGTCAAAAGCGGCGTCATGGAAGAGGGGCAGCGGGACTGGTTTCTGGCTGCCGCCAAATCCCTTTACGGGTGGAGTCCCGAAGCCAGCCTGGCCTTCGCCGTCAAGAACGCGGCTTTTTTCGCCATGGGCCTGATGTACGCCGCCACCAGCCTGGGGCTGGATACGCATCCCATGGACGGCTTCGACCACGAGGGCGTGCGCCAGGCCTTCGGCATCTCCGACGACTACTGGCTTTCGCTGCTGCTGGCGGTGGGCTACCGGGATCCCCAGGCCGAGCTGGCACCACCCAAGTGGCGCAAAAGCGTGGCAGACATCACGCAGGCCGTATGACCTCCATCACGCCCCGACGAAATGCCTGTGACGCGCTGTTGCGCTGCGGTGGGGCAGCACACTGAACAGTACGAAGGCGGCCGTGCCGGCGGCCACGCCACCGAGGTGGCAGGCGGCCACGGGCGCGCCGCACAGCCCCATGTGCAGGAAATCGAAAAACACCCTGCCGGTGGCCAGCTCGTAGAGGCTCTTGACGGCCACCAGGATGAAGAGGGCTGTACCCGTGCCCCGCCTGCCGGGCGTGCGCATCATCTCCAGGCCTGAAAAGGCCATCAGGCCATGGGCCGTGCCCGAAAGCCCGCACAGGCCAGCCGTTTCGGTGAGCGGTGAGAAGGTCACGGCCGCCAGCAGCCCCCCGGCTGCGCAAAAGGGCAGGAGTAGTAGTTTTCGGGTCCTGCGCTTCTCTTCCAAGCCGTCGTAGAGCAGGAAAAATGCGCCGGCATCCAGCAGCAGGTGATACCAGCTGACGTGCACAAAGGGGTGCGTAAATACCCGCCACCACTGGCCGCCTTTGACGGCCGCCGGCACGAAAAGGGCCCAGCCGCCGGATCCCAGGCCGGCCAGGTGGGCGTTGAAAACCACGACGGCCGCCAGCAGCATCAGCATGTCCAGCCGTGTTCTTAGCAGCTTCCACACCCGGCAGTGAGCCGCCGGCACTTTACGGTCGGGCAAGGCACAATTCCCGCGGCAGTCGGTTGGCGTAGTCAGCATGGGTGGTCCTCATTTTTTTCAAAGTAGCATCATCCCCAACACAGACCTGTCAGGGAACGGAGGGGGAGACCGGCTCCCCCCAACGGATCATGGGTTACCTCTTCTTCTTTCGCCGCCTCAGCCAGCAGGCGGCGGCCACGAACAGCGGTCCCACCGGTCCCGTTCCCACGCCCAAATCGATGTTGCGGCTCTGGGGACGGGTCGCGGGTGCCGGAGAAGGTTGTGCTGCCGGGACCGGTGACTTTCCGGATGCCGGCCGGGTCGGTACGCTGTTTCCGGAACCTCGAACCGCGTGGGGACCCAGGTCGGCCACGGCCCTGCGCCGAATGTCCGCCAGCGCCTCCTGACGGGCGGCCTGGGCGCGGCGGTCGCGGGCCATGCGCGCGGCGCTGCGCCGCTGGATCTTCCAGCGCTTGTACTCGGCGTCATTTTCCAGCACCAGAAACGAGGTGTACTCGGTGACGATGGCGTATGCCTCGGCCAGCCGGATGACCTCGTCGGCCACCTGCTGGCGGGTTCCGGTGCGGTCGGCCTTTTTGAGCAGCCGGTCCACGCGCTTGCTGGCCCACATGCGTTCGATCTCCGGATTGCCGGCGTCTTCCGCCGGAAACGGCAGCGCGGTGGTCTGGCTGAGTTCCACGCCGCGGACGCTGGCCTTGAGAGACACGCGGGCCGTACCGCTGCCCCTGTAGCGGCCGTAAATGCGCACCGGTGCGCCGTGGTACAGGTTGGGCAGGATGCGCGGCTCCACGTCGTAGACCTGGACGCCGTCGAAGCCGATGTCAAGATCGGTGGCCACGGGGTGCGTCAGCTTGCGGCGAAAAGCCTGCGCCTGGCGCTTGAAGTCGTCGCCCTGCGAGATGAAGGCCGCCAGCCCGCCGGAGTCTTCGGCCAGCTGCTCCAAAAGCGGGCGGTTGACCTCGTTGCCCACGCCGATACAGAACACCCGCGCGTTGCGCGGCCGGGAACCGATGAGCCCCAGCAACTCCCGCCGCTCCTTCTGCTCGGTCATGCCGTCGCTGAGGATCACCACGTTCAAGGTGCGGTCGGGGTCGCCGTACCTGTAAGCCGTGGTCATGGCCGGCGCCAGCACGGTGCCGCCCCTGGCCTGCTGGGAACCCATGAAGGTTCGGGCCTGTTTTTTCGTCTCGGCGGCAGCCGGCTGCAGGCTGCCGAACAGGGTGCGGGGACTGACATTGAAGGTCATGACTTCGAAACGGTCGCCCTCGTCCAGCGCATCGATGAAGGCGTCGATGGAGTGCTTGGAGGTCACCAGCTTGCCGTCGTGCGCCATGCTGCCGGAGATATCCAGCAGGAAAACATAGTCCATGCCGGCGTTTTTCAGGGCCAGTTCCTGGCCGGCCGTCAGGGTCAGCATGAAGTAGCCGTCCTGCCCGGCGGTACGCGAGGTGATGAGGTCGAGACCTGTGCGGGGGCGCGCCAGGGCGTAGTGCACCACCACGTCCGAAGCCAGGCTGCCGCCGGCGCTTTCGAGGCTGGCCTGCACCAGGGTGTCCGCGTGCCGGGCCACCACGAAGGCGTCGGGGTGGCTGGGGCTGTCCACGGTCGTAATGGGAACGGCGGACTTGATGTCCACGTTGATGGCGAATTTTGCCGCCGTGCGGGCGTCCACGTCGCGGCGCGTGGCCGTGGCCAGGGGGTAGACGTAGGTCACCTGGTCGTTGTCCACCGCCAGTTCCTGGTAGTAGACGATCTGCACCTTCTGGCGGGCGGCGGCCGCGATGGGGAAAATGCGCATCTCGAAGGTCTTGTAGTCCACCTGCTCCAACAATCCCGGATCGCGCCGTTTACGCTTGTAGCTGTCGTAAATCTGGCGGGCACGCTTTTTTTCCACCACTTCGCCCACCATTTCCTTGCCGTTGATCCACATGGAAAAACTGGCCACCGAAGCGCCCCTGGGCACCGGAAACGTATACAGGGCCTCCACCTGCCGCTTTTCCGTGTTGCGAAACACCTGGCTCACCCGGGTGACGGCCACACCGTTGTTGATGGTCACCTGGACGGTGTGCGCCTCGATTTCCAGCACGCCGCCGAAGCCGCCGTCGGCGATGAGCAGCCCGGCCGCCTGGCCGCGGCCGGCGAAAACGCCGCCCAAAACCACCAGGGCGAGGACGGTCAGCACCAACCTGCTTTTTTTGAGCATGTTCCCAAAGATCGACTTTTCCATGAGGCATCTCCTTTCCGTTGGCATTGCGGCCCCTGTGCCTGGAGTACCGTGGGGCGCGCTTCTGCCTCGGCAGATTACCAAGAAACATGCCAGGCTTCACTGCGTCGATATAACATATTGTATTTTATAGCTAATAATGCGTGGTTGCCCAAAATACGATCTTATGCTATGGTCGCCTTATGTCCACAAAATGTATATATGGTATACATATTATGTACTTTATTTTTACGGCCGAAATGCCTTCCAGATATTCGGAATGCGCATCGATGCCAGACCAACCCGAAGTCCCGGCTGGCTCCCGGCACGGTCGTGCCGCCGCCGGCCCGACCGTGGAGCCATGAATGCAAAGACACCATCTCACACCTGAAGAACGCCGGTTCTTCACCCTGGTCAGCCGGGCGGTCTTTACGAATCCGTTCAGTGACGAACGCACCGCCCTGGACCTGCAGATCACCGGCCTGCCCGCTGACGTCCCCGAGCCGCGACGGATGGAGGCCCTGACGGGCAAAATCGGGGCATACCTCCAGCGCCTGGAGCACAGAGGCGGCGGGAACATCCGCAGCTACGGGGGAGAGGACCGCCGGCTGCTGGAGACTTCCCTGCTGTTTGACTTTTTCCACCGTTTCATCGACCGCTTCGACCGTTTCATCCTGGACCAGATCGAAGCCGGGAACCGGCCGTTGGAGGTGCCCTTCGCCCGCCAGGCATTTTCCTATCTGGGGGAAAGAGGTTTTGAGATCGCGGATATGTGCCGCTATTTCGAGGTGGTCTTTCAACTGCGACGGGCCTACTTTTTCATCGCCTCCAGCCTGGTGGGCCGCAGCGCCTGTATGCAGGCGCTGCGGCGCAAGCTCTGGAACGACGTCTTCACCCATGACCTGGACCTGTACAACCGCTACCTGTGGGACCGCATGGAGGATTTCTCGACCCTCATCCTGGGAGAGACCGGCACGGGCAAGGGCACGGCCGCGGCGGCCATCGGCCGATCCGGCTTCATCCCCTACGACGAGAAATACCGCCGTTTCGTGGAGAGTTTCACCCGCTCCTTCATCTCCCTGAACCTGTCCCAGTTTCCCGAAAACCTGATCGAATCCGAACTGTTCGGACACCGGAGAGGCGCCTTTACCGGAGCGGTGGACGACTACCAGGGAATCTTCGACCGCTGCAGTCCCCACGGGGCCATCTTCCTGGATGAAATCGGCGACGTCGCCATCCCGGTACAGATAAAACTGCTGCGGGTGCTGCAGGAACGGGTGTTTTCGCCGGTGGGCAGCCACCGCGAGCACCGTTTCCAGGGCCGGGTGATCGCCGCCACCAACCGGCCCATGGACACGTTGCGCCGCCAGGGACGGATGCGCGATGACTTTTACTACCGCCTGTGCTCGGACATCATAACCGTCCCGCCCCTGCGGCAGCGCATGGCCGAAGACCCGGCCGAGCTGGAGGATCTCACCAGTCTGCTGGTGGAGCGCATGCTGGGCAGCCGGCTGCCGGGCATCACGCGGATGGTGCACGAGGCCATCATGCGCGACCTGGGAAAGGAGTACCCCTGGCCCGGCAACGTACGGGAACTGGAGCAGTGTGTGCGCAGCATACTGCTCAATCGGCACTGCCGCGGAGTCCCCTCCGAGAGCAGGGCACCGGACCTCGCCTCACGGCTCACAGCGGGCATTGAAAACGGCAGCATCGAAGCCCAGCGCCTGCTGGACGGCTACTGCTTCCTGATGTACCGCCGCTGCGGCACCTATGAGGCGGCCGCTCGCCGCTGCGGCTTGGACCGGCGCACCGTCAGAAAATACGTGGACCGGTGGCTCCAAACCGGCGCCGGCTGACACCTCCTTCGCCGATACAGACCGAAGACGCCCCCCTTCCACAAACCGCAATCCTGCCACGGGGCTCAACTTTTGCCTGCTGCCTGCCGATAAAGGCTTCGGCGGGCATCGAGCCCCGGACTGATGGCAGACCTGCGGTCGGCCGGCGGCAACCGCGCATATTTTCTGGAGGAAGGCTGAAGAATGAGACAGTCGTGCCGTTACCACCCCACACGGCCGGCGCAGTGGGTCTGCGACACCTGCGGCGCCGCTTTCTGCCCGGACTGCATCCTGGTGCGCACCCACGACACGGGACTGAACCCGGAAACCCTGCACCTGTGTCCCACCTGCCGCATACCGGCCCGCTGGCTGGGGGTCGAAAATGTCATCGCTCCCTTCTGGCAGCGGCTGCCGCGGTTTTTTCTCTACCCGCTGAGCCGCTGGCCCCTCATCCTGATGGTGGTGGTCGCGGCGCTCGGAACGGCTTTTTCCGCGCGGGGCCTGTTTGCCGCCATCGCGCGCATTCTACTGTGGGGAGTGACCCTCAAGTACAGCTACGCCGCCCTTACGTCCACGGCTTCCGGTGATCTCAAGCCGCCGCCCCTGGACGCACGCACCCTGTCGGACGACTTCCACCAGGTGTTCAAGCAGATTGTGCTGTTCGCCGTCATCGGTATCGGACTGGTCATGGCCGCCGCCGGGGGCGGGCGTTTCCTGGCCATCGTGTTCTATCTGCTGGCCATGCTGATGGCACCGGCCATGATCATCCTGCTGGCGACCACCAATTCGCTTGTCGGCGCCCTCAATCCCGTGCTGTTCATCGGACTGGCGCTGCGTATCGGCTGGAGCTACCTGCTGCTGTATTTCTTCCTGTCACTACTGGGCAGCGCCCCCATGGTCCTGGGGCGTCATTTCATCCAGTACCTGCCCGTTCCCCTGGCCGTTTTCCTGTTCGGTCTGGCCAAAGTGTATTACGCCATCATCTCCTACCACCTGATGGGATACGTCATTCTGCAGTATCATCGCCAGATCGGATACGAGGTCAACTACGAAGATTTCAGGGACCCCGAGGCCCAGGGACCGTCCGAGGAAACGGACGAGAACACCCTGCTGCTCAATCGGGTCAACCTGCTGATAAAAGAGGGCCGACATGACGAAGCCGTGGCGGCACTGGAGGCGGCCGCCGTCAGGGACGGGATAGAAGACGTGGAACTGTCCGAACGGTACTACACCCTGCTCAAGTTAAAAAAACGCGACGATCTGCTGAAGAAACACCGCGTCCGCCACCTGGATCTGCTGGCGGGCGCCGGCAGGAAACAGGAGGCCCTGCAGCTCTATGGTGAATGCATGGCCGACGACGGCACCTTTATCCCGCCGGCCAAGACCCTGTTTCATCTGGGAAGCTGGTTCAATGAAAGCGGCAAGAGCAAGGCCGCCATCGCTGCCTTCAACCGCCTGGTCAAGTCCCATCCGGATGATCCCCTGGTGCCCAAAGCCTATTTCCGGGCCGCCCAGATCTTCCACGACCGCCTGATGAACCCCGAGCGGGCCCGCAAGATTCTGCGGGGTTTGGTCAGCAAGTATCCCCATCACGAGATCGCCCCCCAGGCGGAAACCTACCTGTCGCATCTGGCCCGGACGACACCGGCGTGACCAGTGGACACAGCCGCGGGGGAAAAGCCTGACCCAAATAACCACATGCATCAATATGTTTTGCCGGAATCGTTCACCATGGGAACGAAGCGCACCGGCAGGGTGGACTCGACCTGCAGCTTTCCCCCCTTTTTCCGCAGCAGCAGCAGGTCCTGGGAGAAGCCTGAGCCCACGGGAATGACCATGAGCCCGCCCTCTTTGAGCTGGCGCTTGAGAGGTGCCGGCACGTCCGTGGGTGCACAGGTGACGATGATGGCATCAAACGGTGCGTGTTCCTCCCATCCCTGGTAGCCGTCACCGATTTTGACGGATATATTGCGGTAGCCCAGATCCGCAAGCAGCGCTGCGGCCCTTTTCCCCAGAGATGCAACGATTTCAATGGTGTATACGTGGTGGCACAGTTCCGCCAGGATGGCGGCCTGGTACCCGGAGCCGGTGCCGATTTCCAGCACCCGGTCGGAAGGTTTGGGGTCGAGGGCCTCCGTCATGTAGGCAACGATGTAAGGCTGCGAAATGGTCTGCCCTTCTCCGATGGGCAGCGGGGTGTCATCGTAGGCCCGGGACCGGTAGCGTTCCGGCACGAAACGGTGCCGCTCCACCTTGCGAAGGGCTGCCAGCACTCTGGGATTTTTTATCCCCCGGCCGGCAATCTGCCGCTCCACCATACGGGCCCGGAGACCGGCATAAGCATCTTTTCCAGAAGACATGGTCTTGTCAGCCCTGGCAGAAAAACAAACTGAGGAAAAAACGAGCAGGCAAAGCAGTCCGCCCCCCACCCCCACTTTGACGTAATGCATGGCTGAACATCCTTTCCTCTGCTGATGTGGCCCATCGACAAGCGGCCACCCGACTGAATCCGACCCGCACCCGCTGAGGCTAACGGGCCTCTGAAACGTCCATCACCTGACCGGTGCCGAACGACGGCTGCGTTTGCACATCGGTGAGGGAAGTTATCATTTCATAGCTTTTAATCAGCCGATTCCCCAATACGGCTGCAAGTTGTTTGAAAAACCGCAGCCCGTTTACCGGGTTTTCGTCAACCATTTTCAGCAGCAGATCCCTGTCGAACCTGAGGAGCTTGGCAGGCTCACTGCAAACGGCTGAAGCCGAGTAGGTATCCCCCATGATCAGGCTCGACCACCCGAAGGCTTCGCCGGCACTGTTGACGGTATAAACGGACCGGCGGGGTTCTTCCAGGCGTATCTTCACACAGCCCGTCAGCAGGACATAAAAATCGGCGGCCGGATCTCCGGCATGAAAAAGAAACTCATCTTTCTCATAAGATTCCTTGACCGCGATATTCATGAGTTTTTTCAGAAAATCCCTTTCCAGTCCTTTGAGAATATCTGCCTGTTTGAAATACATGCGTCAGCCCTCCCCGTGAACGTCTGAAGGTTTATCACAGGGGCCTGCTGCTTTCTCCGAGCCGGTGCCTGAACGCCGCCCGGCTTCCTGCCGCCGCAACGGCTTCACGCACCCCTCGGCCCCGAACGCCATTAGCCGCTTTTCCATCAGACACCGCCGTTCCCAGATGCACACAAGCGCCTGTCGCGCCCGCCCTTGTGACGCCGGATCAGGGGAAATGACCAAATGGCCGATGCTACACATGACGTCATGTGGACCGGTTGATCGTGAGCAGAAAACAAGATGCCGTGGCAGAAAGTGGACTGGAGGTTCCGCGCAGTCTGTGGTTCAGGGCAGCGTCAGGAACTTGTACCCATAACGTAAATCCGAATGCAATGATGTCAAATATCCGCTGTCGACGATGCCTTGGCGCCCATGGGTAATCCTGGCTCATTGCGCTATATCTCTCTGGGGGGCTTACTTCAGGGTCGATTCATTCTAGAGGCTATGGGAGAATCTTAAGGCGCTCTCAACAATGCGGGCGCTGTAGTATCAGCCGGCAGTGGGTTTGCACCAGCAGGCACGAAAATGCATGGGGAATATATTTCCTTGCAACACACCCCGGATCCTGCCGCCGACCATCAGGATCATCGCTGCCGCAACATGCGGGCCTCGTCGGATTCCGGGAAACGGGTGCAGAGGACTCGGCGGTACCGCTGCCAGCGGTCTTTGAGCCCCCGGTCCCGGCAGGCCGCGGCCAGCTTGAACAGGGCTGTTGAAATACCCGGAAAATCCGGCCGTTTGCGGATGAGAGCGGCCAGGAGCTTTTCGGCTTCGTCCACCCGCCCCCGGCCGATAAAAGCCAGGGTAATCTGCAGGTAGAGGGCGGCCGGCAGGGGCGGCCGCCCGGGAAGGTCGCGGTATTCCCCGTAGATCGCGAGGGCTTCTTTCTGGGTGGCGGGGTTTTTTAACAGCAGAGCAATCAACCGGCCGGCGGTGGATT
Organism: uncultured Desulfobacteraceae bacterium; assembly: GCA_964442705.1. Classification (GTDB taxonomy): domain Bacteria; phylum Desulfobacterota; class Desulfobacteria; order Desulfobacterales; family JALSRD01; genus JALSRD01. The sequence goes on along the minus strand of CAYUAQ010000004.1, from coordinate 32,714 downwards.
GAAAACGCCTTGTCTGCGGTTCCAGTTTGCGTATGTGGAAAAGATGCCGCAGGGCATCGGGGTGGCGTGCATCCAGAAGCAACACTTCTTCGAGCAGTTTTTCGGCCGCCGGCAGTTCCAGGTCGGTGATTTTATCCAGGGCCTGCTCCATCAGTGGAGAAACGCGGTCTTGCGGTTCGGCGCCCGCATCGGGCACCTTCACGGCGGCCGGCGTGGGCAGCAGGCGGTTGGCGGCGCCCATGAGAGCACCGCTGAGCAGGCCGCCCAGGTGGGCCACGTAGGCCACATGGCTCGTGCCGCTGAAGAAGAGCTGGAACACTTCGTTGCCGATCCAGAGGGGAAGCACCACGATGGCCGGAATAGTGACCGTGCTGAAATAGACCCCCAGGGAATAGAAAATTTTTATCCTGCGGCGGCCATACAGCACCGTGAAGATTCCCATGAGGGCTGCGATGGCGCCCGAAGCGCCCACCAGTGGCACGCGGCTGTAGGAATATACCAGGCAATAGAGCCCGGCCGAGAGGACCCCGCCGAGCAGGTATTCCAGCACAAAGACCGCCCGTCCGCAGCCGGCTTCGATGAGGCAGCCCATGATCCACAGGAAAATCATGTTGCCCAGCAAATGGGAGAGGCTGCCGTGCAAAAACATGTAGCTGATAACGGTGGCGGCACTGGGCCGTGCCGGCGTGAGGCCGTAGCGGAGGCTCCCGGGATCGCCGGCCTGCAAGACGAAGTACACCAGGCAGTTGACCAGAATGATGGCGATGGTGACAACCGGCAGGTTCTGACGAAAGCCTTTTCCGGTGAGCGGAATGATGAGCATGGCGGCCTTTCCCCGGTCGGCCCGGGCTTACCGTCATCCGAATAAAGTAAAAATCATGAACCGCCTGCACAGGCGGATCGGTTGATTCGCGACGATGTAATCGCCGTAGGAAGGTTATCGGCCAGCGCCTGACTTTTCTTTAAAGGCACCCTCGGCCACCGTGTGGGACCGCAGAAGTGGTCTGCTGAGGCGGGCTTTTACCTGAAGATCGGCTTTCAGCGGAAGTAGGGACAGTCCGGATTGTCTACATCACAGGCTACCTGCTGAATGCGCTGAAGCCGCCCGTTGGTGAAGGTAAAATAGTAGACGAACCGCGACTCGCCGAAATTGTACACCCACACATCGCTGTTGTTGTCCACAAAGGAGTCATCCGGGTCGCCGCACCGGTCGGCGAGCCGGCGTTCGGAGTCCCCGATGAAAACGAGACTGCCGGAGCAGCGGTAATTGGTAAGGTCCGTTCTGAATGCCACTGCGGGTGCCGCGGCACCCAAAAACCCGATGGCCGGCAGCAAGATAGCGAACAGGCGCCCGACAGTTTTCATTTTGGCCTCCTGTTGATCGGAGATGAAGGGGGAATTCCCGGCTTCCACTGCCTGCCATGAACAGGCCCCGGGAGTCCTCGTTGCTGTTCTCTCAATGTTTGAAATCATAAATTCCGCGCACCAGTTTACACAAGATACCGCCCGAATTCAAATGCAAAACCGCACCCGCAGGCCTTGCATCCCTGTAGACGGCATCCCTGCCCATAAAATGGGTTGACTTTAGGGTCTGTTGCGGCCTTTATTAGAGAGGTACAGCGTCACTGCTGATGAGCAGTGCAGGCGTTCACGGCTGGCTTCCGCCGGCCTCTCGAAGCGTTCAGATACCCACGGAAGGGGGGAAACATGGCTGGTATGAAAGCACTGGTCAAGGCAAAAGCCGAGGAGGGGCTGTGGCTCGAGGAAGTACCGGTTCCCGAAATCGGTATCAACGATGTGCTGATTAAAATAAAGAAAACCGCCATTTGCGGCACTGATGTGCATATATACAACTGGGACGAGTGGGCCCGGAAAACCATTCCGGTGCCCATGCCCGTCGGCCACGAATTCGTGGGCCAGGTGGCCGAGATCGGCAGCAACGTGCACGACTTCAAGCCCGGCGACCTGGTTTCCGGCGAAGGCCACGTGGTCTGCGGCCGCTGCCGCAACTGCCTGGCCGGCCGCCGCCATCTGTGCAACCACACCAGCGGTGTGGGGGTCAACCGCCAGGGCTGCTTTGCCGAATATCTCAGCCTCCCGGTGACCAACGTGTGGTACTGCGACACCCGCATTCCCACCGACATCCTGGCCTGTTTCGACCCCCTGGGAAACGCCACCCACACGGCACTGTCTTTCGACGTGCTGGGTGAAGACGTCCTGATTACCGGCGCCGGTCCCATCGGGTGCATGGCGGCGGCCATCGCCAGACACGCCGGCGCGCGTTACGTGGTGGTCACCGACGTCAACCCCTATCGGCTGGAACTGGCCAAGAAGCTGGGCGCCACCATGGCCCTGGATGTGCGCACCCAGCGTATCGAAAAAGCCCAGCAGGAACTGGGCATGAAAGAGGGTTTCGACGTGGGCATGGAGATGTCCGGCAACCCGGCGGCCCTGAACTCGATGCTGTCCAACATGTGCCACGGCGGCAAAATCGCGCTGCTGGGAATCCTGCCGGCAAACACCGCCATCGACTGGGACCTCGTGGTCTTCAACGGCCTGACCATCAAGGGGATTTACGGCCGCGAGATGTACGAGACCTGGTACAAGATGACCTCCATGATTCAGACCGGCCTGGACATCCGCCCCGTCATCACCCATCACTTCCACTACACCGATTTTCAGGAGGCTTTTGACGTCATGCGCTCGGGAAACAGCGGCAAGGTGATCCTGGGCTGGGAAAACGAATAGCCGCCACCCACGAACGCCCCGTGCGTGCCCGTGTGGAACCGAGACCCATTTCCACCGGGCTTAACCGATAAATACCGAAGGAGACCGCCATGTACGCAAACGCAAGGGAGCAATTCATCGGCCAGCTTGAGGAGATCCGTAAGAGCGGTCTGTTCAAAGAGGAGCGCATCCTGACATCCCCTCAGTCCGCCCACGTGAAAGTGGGAGGGGAAACCAGCGTGCTGAACATGTGCGCCAACAACTACCTGGGCCTGTCCACCCATCCGGAGGTGCTGGCGGCCGCCAGAGAGGCCCTGGACCGGTGGGGCTACGGCCTTTCGTCGGTGCGCTTCATCTGCGGCACCCAGCAGATTCACAAACAGCTCGAAGACGCGGTTTCGGCGTTTCTGGGCACCGAGGACACCATCCTGTATACGTCGTGTTTCGATGCCAACGGGGGACTCTTTGAAACCCTGCTGACCAAGGAGGATGCCGTCATCAGCGACGAACTCAACCATGCTTCCATCATCGACGGCATTCGCCTGTGCAAAGCCCGGCGCCTGCGCTACAAACACAACGACATGCAGGATCTGGAAAAGCAGCTGGCCCAGGCGGCCGACTGCCGCAAACGGATGATCGCCACCGACGGCGTCTTTTCCATGGACGGTGACTACGCCCCCCTCGATGAGATCTGCGACCTGGCGGAGAAATACGACGCCATGGTCATGGTCGACGACTCCCATGCCGTCGGGTTCGTGGGGGCCCACGGCCGCGGCACCCACGAGCACTGCGGTGTCATGGACCGTGTGGACATCCTCACCGGCACCTTCGGCAAGGCCCTGGGGGGCGCCAGCGGCGGCTACACCGCCGCCCGCAAAGAGATCGTGGAGCTGCTGCGCCAGCGCTCGCGACCCTATCTTTTCTCCAACACCATGGCACCCTCCATCGCGGCGGCATCCCTGAAGGCCATCGAGTTGCTGTCGACTACCACCGAGCTGCGGGACCGGCTGGCTGAAAACACCGATTATTTCCGGCGTGAGATGACCGCCCGCGGCTTCGATATCCGGCCCGGCGACCACCCCATTGCCCCCATCATGCTGGGAGACGCCGTACTGGCCCAGAAGATGGCCGCCCGCATGCTGGAAAGGGGCGTCTACGTCATCGGGTTTTTCTACCCGGTGGTCCCCATGGGCAAGGCACGCATCCGGACTCAAATCAGCGCCCTGCACACCCGCGAGGACCTCGATTTCGCCATGGACCAGTTCAGCGCGGTGAAAAGCGAACTGAATATCTGAAACCGGACCGCCGGCCTGCGCGGCGGCGGCGACAGCGTTTACAGGAAACCCGAATGGAGCTGGAAATCATCAATAAAGTCGATCCGGCCATGGCCTCCGCCATCGGCCGGGAAATCAAGAGACAGCAGGAAACCATTGAACTGATTGCTTCGGAGAACATCGCCAGCCAAGCCGCCATGGCGGTCCAGGGCAGTGTTCTGACCAACAAGTACGCGGAGGGCTATCCCCGTCGGCGGTACTACGGCGGCTGCGAGTACGTTGACGAGGTGGAGACCCTGGCCATCGAGCGGGCCAGGAAGCTTTTTCAAGCCACCTGGGTCAACGTCCAGCCGCACTCGGGCTCCCAGGCCAACATGGCCGTGCTTTTCGCCCTGCTGGAGGCCGGCGACAAGGTGCTGGGCATGGATCTTTCCTGCGGTGGCCACCTGACCCACGGCAGCCCGGTAAACTTCTCCGGCCGTTTTTTCGACTTCGTGCACTACGGCGTACACCGAGAGAGGGAAACCATCGACTCCGATGAAGTCCGTCAGCTGGCATTGAAGCACCGCCCCAGAATGATCATCGCCGGCGCCAGTGCCTACCCGCGGTACATCGACTTTGAGGCCTTCGCCGGCATCGCCGCCGAGGTGGATGCGCTGCTGATGGTGGACATGGCCCACATCGCGGGCCTGGTGGCAGCCGGTCTGCATCCCTCGCCCCTGCCCTTCGCCGACGTGGTCACCACCACCACGCACAAGACCTTGCGGGGCCCCCGGGGGGGCATGATTCTGTCACGCTCCGAAGATATAGGGCGGCGCATCGACAAGCAGATCTTTCCGGGCATCCAGGGAGGACCGCTGATGCATGTCATCGGGGCCAAAGCACTGGCCCTGGCCGAAGCACTCACCGATGATTTCAAAGCATACCAGACACGGGTGATCAAGAACGCCAAGACCCTGGGGCAGGCGCTGACCGCCGGCGGTGTGCGCCTGGTGGCCGGCGGCACCGACAACCACATGATGCTCACGGATCTCACCGCCCTGGGCATCACGGGCCGGGATGCCGAAGAAGCCCTGGGGGAGGCCGGCATCACCGTCAACAAGAACGCCATCCCCTTCGATCGCCAGGGTCCCACCGTGACCAGCGGCGTGCGCATAGGCACCCCGGCAGTGACCTCGCGGGGCATGGGTGAAACCGAAATGGCACATATCGGCCGGGCCATTGTGGCTGTCATGAAAGCGCCCGGTGACGCGGCACTGCTGGAACGTGTGCGTGGCGAGATGCGCAATCTTTGTGAACAACACCCTTTGCTTCGCCAGTAGTCAAGAATCTGTATTCCGGGCGGATGAAAGTGATTTTTAGCGGAGTGGTTGACGTTTTGAAAGCGCTGCTGATGAACGTGGTAGACAATCCCCTCAACGCTATTGTGCAGGCAAATTATATCGGTGTCCTGGCCTGGGCATTGCTGTTGGGCATAGCGCTGAAGGCCGCCTTGCCGGCCACTAAAGACGTGATCAGCAACATGTCGGATGCATTATCCCAGGTAGTCAGATGGGTGATCGACCTGGCACCCCTTGGCATCATGGGGCTGGTGTATACTTCCATTTCCGAACATGGCATCGGGGCACTGCTCGACTACGGACGTCTATTGGGGCTGTTGCTTGGATGCATGGCCTTTATGGCGCTTGTCGTAAACCCGATCATCGCATTCGTCATGATCAGGAAAAACCCTTACCCCTTGGTATTCAGGTGCCTGAAGGACAGCGGCATCACAGCGTTCTTTACCAGAAGTTCGGCTGCCAATATCCCCGTAAACATGGAGCTGTGTGAAGATTTGGGATTGGAAAAAGACATGTACTCTGTTTCAATTCCTCTAGGCGCCACAATAAACATGGCCGGCGCCGCCATTACAATTTCCGTGTTCACCCTGGCAGCCGTCCACACACTGGGCATTAAAGTGGACATCGGCACGGCGCTTCTCTTGAGTATTCTAGCCGCGGTGAGCGCCTGTGGCGCCTCGGGTGTGGCGGGCGGTTCATTGCTCCTTATTCCGCTGGCCTGCAGCTTGTTCGGCATTCCCAATGATGTGGCAATGAAGGTAGTCGGCATAGGATTCGTTATCGGCGTGGTTCAGGATTCGGTTGAAACCGGTCTCAACTCTTCCACCGACGCCTTGTTTACAGCCGTAGCCGAATTCGCCGAGTGGCGGAAAGAGGGCCGGGAGATCATCATCAAGAGAGCGTGAAAACCCCCTGGTTCCAGTACAGGGATGCCACCGGCTTTTAATAAACCATGAGGAGGAAAAGATGACCGAAATCACCAAGGAACTGCTGGAAACCGTCAACAAACCCGGACGCATAGGCATTCTGGGCACCGCCGACAGTCAGGGCCAGCCCAACGTGGCCTATTTCGGAAGCCCCCGCCTGATGGAAAACGGCACCCTGGTCATGGGGCTGGGCAGCAACCGCAGCCTGAAAAATCTCGAGCAGAACCCCAAAGCCGTCTTTCTGGCCATCGCCGAAAGTCCGGTTACCTTCACGACCGCCGGCTACCGGCTGTATCTGAACGTCAGGGAACTGCGCAAAGAGGGCCCTCTCCTGGACGGCATAAGGGGAAAAATCGCCCAGCTTGCCGGCAGCGACGCCGCCAAAATGATTCAGGCGGCCGTGGTCTTCGAGGTCACCGAAATCCGCCAACTGCTGGCCATGGAATAGCCTTGCCGAAAACGCCGGACCGCCGGAGAACATATCCCGCGGCCGCCCCGCAGAGGGATGCTATTTGAAATAAAAATCGATTCCGCCGGTGATCAGGAAGTAGCCGATACCGTAGTTGTAATCGCCGACATCGCCGAAGCCGCCCACGTAGCTGCCCTCGACACCCAGGTTGATGTGCCGCCCCAGCGCCACGCCGACACCGATTCCCAGCTCTCCGCACACCAGGGTGTCGCTTGTTGAGGCCGCGACACGTTCGCCACGCCAAGCCGACGAGGCGGTGAGGTCCAAGTCGGCCTTCATGGCGCCGACACCGCCGAAGATGCTGAACTCGACGGGTCCCAGCCGCAGGGGAATCAGCTTGGCGTCCAGCATGAGTGTCATGATGTCTATACTGGTGTCCACCGAGACCGGCAGGTCGAAAAGCGTCAGGGTGTTTCCGGCATCAAAGCCCGGCAGATAATCGAAGTTCAGCTCCAGGGCGAAAAAATTCAGCGGCCGCCAGCCCAGACGAGCGTTGAAACCGTACGTATCGCCGAAATCAATGTTGATGTCCAGGTCTTCCAGATCGGAGATGCCCGTGAGGTCGGATAACGTATCGTTGTCGATTTCGCTGAAGGCGTAAGATCCGCCCACCCCAAGGTAGAAACCGCTCCCGGCCTGGGCGTTGCCGCCGCCCAGTCCGATGATTAGCATCGCCGCTACAACCAGGCACCCCGCCAGACGTTTTCCCATGACACCCCCTGTATTTTTGGAATAGTGAAAAAAAATCGCCAACAAAAAAGAAGGCATCATATAAGGGTTTAGCCTATAAATGTCAACATTTATTGCATTTAATGATAGTGAATTTTCAAATCTCAGGCATTATGTAAACTTGCAGGTACGTGAAGCCGGAGGGGACCGGCGCCGCCGTTTCTGCTGAACCGGCCGGCACACATGCCGTCAGGCCCACGCTCGCCGGGAGTTCAGGAGGTCGAAGGCCCCCAGAATGTCTTCAGGGCGCCGGCCAGTGCCGGCGTATCGGCCACGCCCCGGGGTCTCCAGGCGGCCGGCAACAGGGCGCGGTAGCGATGGGTTGCGTAGCGCCGGTCGATGAGCAGCACCACGCCGCGGTCGGCCGCCGTGCGGATCACCCGGCCGGCAGCCTGAAGCACACGGTTGATACCGGGATAGAGGTAGGCGAATTCAAACCCGCGACGCGCCTTTTCCTCAAAACAGGTCCGTATCAATTCGCGCTCCTGGCAGATGCCGGGCAGTCCTACCCCCACGATAGCCACCCCGCTGAGCCGATCGCCGACCAGATCGATTCCCTCTCCGAAAACACCTCCCAGAACGGCAAAGCCCACCAGGGTGCCTTCACCTCCGTGTCTGAAGCCGTCTACGAAAGCCTCCCGTTCATCTTCATGCATGCCGAGATGCTGAACCATCACCCGCGCCTCTGAAAGTCCCGGCAGGCAGGCTGCGTGAACCAGTTCCAGGTATTCATAGGATGGGAAAAAGACCAGGTAGTTTCCCCGGCGGGCGGACACCAGGGTGGTGATCACCTCGGCGACGGCAGCTGCCGTGCTGCTGCGCTGCCGATAGAGCGTAGAGATTCGGTCGGCGATAAACACACCCAGGTTTTCCGGGGGAAACGGCGACGGCAGGTCCAGCAGGGGTGTATCCTCCCCGCAGCCGAAAATGCGTCCGAAGTAGTGCCGGGGTGTCAGGGTGGCCGAGAAAAAGACGGCCGCGCAGCCTCGGGCCAAGGCTCCGGCCAGCTGCCGCGAAGGGTCCAGGCAGAACAGCCGCACCACCAGATCCCGGCCATTCGTTTGCAGGCAGGTACTGTAGGATTCGTCGAACTGTTCGGCCACCCGCAGAAAACCGCAAACAGAGAAGTAGAGCTCCAGCAGGGCTTCCCGCGCGGCGGCTGTGGTCGCGCCGACCAGTACACTTTCGGCCTGCCGCAAAAAACCGGCCAGCAGCAACACCAGGTCTGACGGCGGTTCAGGCTCGGCCAGGGCACCGCCGGCCGCCTGGCAGCGGCGTCGGTACTGCACCAGGAGCGTGTTGATGCGGCCCAGGGTGCGGTAAAGCCGAGGCTGTGCCTGCCGAAGCGGGCGGCGGACATCCAGAAAGGCCTGTTTGGACAGGGCGGCCGAGAACATGTCGCGGGAACGCTCGGCCAGGTTGTGGGCTTCGTCGATGAGCAGCAGGTTGTCGCCGCTGCCCTCCAGAAAAAAGTTGCGCAGATAGACCCGTGGATCGAAGGCATAGTTGTAGTCGCAAATGACGGCGTCGCACCACGGGGAAAGCTCCAGGGAAAAGAAAAAGGGGCACAAGCGGTGCTCCCGACAGAGATCTTCCAGCGTTTTCCGGCTGAAGGCATCCTGGCGGAATGCGGCCTCCAGGGCCGGCGTCAGCCGGTCGTAGTACCCGCGGGCGAACTGACAGGCCTCGGCCGTGCATTCGCCCTCCGGATGGAAACAGATCTTCTCCCGGGCCGTGAGCGTCACCGACTTCAGGCGCAGCCCCCCGGCCCGCAGGTCATCGAGGGCGCTTTCGGCCGCCTGCCTTCCCGTGGTGCGGGCCGTCAGAAAGAAAATTCTGCGGCACAGCCCCTCGCCCAGCGCCTTTACCGCCGGAAAGAGCACCCCCATGGTCTTGCCGATGCCGGTGGCCGCCTGGATCATCAGCTGCGTCCGGTCGCGGATGGCGCGGTAGGTGTGAACCGCCATATCGCGCTGGCCGGCGCGGTAGCGCGCGTAAGGAAAATCCAGCCGGGAAATGGATTCATTCCGGCAGCGGTGCCAGTCGGCGATGGTACCCGCCCACTTCAGGTAGCAGGTCACCAGCTCCTCGAAAAAAAACGCCAGCTGGTCCAGGGAGCAGGTCTTTTGAAGCTGCCGGGTTTTTCGCGTATCCAGGTGGCAGTAAGTCAGCTGGAGGACCACCTCGGAAAGCTCGAATTGGCTGCCGTACAGATAGCCGTAGCTTTTCAACTGGCCCCAGTGGAGGGCATCACCTTCCTGGTTCAATTCAGTCAGGTTCCCGGTGGTGGTCTTGATTTCCTCGATCACCACCGTCCCTTTGCGCTTGAAAACCCCGTCGATGCGCCCGCCTATTGTCAGCAGCACGTCATCCCGGGCCACTTCCAGGCCCACCGGCACCTCGGCACAGTAGCCGGGGGGGCGCGATTGCTGAATACGCTGGTGGGCGCGGATGGCCTCCACGGCCCGCGAGGGCCCTGAAAACTCACGCCGCAGATTCCCCCGGCGCAGGACGAACGCCACCAGGTCCCGCACGGCGATGCGCATCTCCAGAGTCACCCGGCGGTGCCTCCCGGCAAGCTGCCGGCGATACACACCCATGATTCCTGATGCGCCAGATCCACCGGCTGAAGCCGCACGCTTTTCATTTTAGCCATGACCGCCTCCCGATGATCTTCGATAATGCCCGAACATATGAACAGACCCCGGGGTGACAGGTGTCGGCCGACATCGTCCAGCAGTTTCAGGATCACATCGGACAGGATATTGGCCACCACCATGTCGAATCTGGCCCTGCCGGAAAACGGGGTCATCAGGCTGCCGGCCACCAGCGCAAAACGGCCGGCTTCAACGCGGTTCTGGACCAGGTTGCGGCGGGCCGTTTCCACAGCCAGCAGATCACTGTCTACGCCCACCAGGTAAGCGCCACCCAGCTTGGCGGCGGCCACCATCAGAATGCCTGAACCGGTGCCCACGTCCAGCAGGCACTGGCCCGGGATCAGGTGCTTTTCGATCATACGCAGGCACAGGGCCGTGGTAGGGTGTGTGCCGGTGCCGAAAGCCATGCCGGGGTCGATTTCCAGCACGATATCCTGGGGTCCGGCTTGAAAATGGCGCCAGGTGGGCTTGATCACCAGGCGGTCGGAAATGCGCTGGGGCCCGAAATAGGCTTTCCACGACTCGGCCCAGTCCTGTTCATCTATCTGTCGATACGCCACCTGCCAGTCTATGCCGTGACGCAGGCGCAGCCGGCGGAGCCTTTCTTCAAGCATCATGCGCCGTCTGGCCAGTTGGCTGTCCACCGGGAAGTAGGCGCCCACGGCGTGGCGGTCGGGCCGGTGGACGGCCTCTTCGGCCCAGACGTCCGAAGGCTCGAGGTCCGGGTCCTCGATCACTACCCCCTTGGCGCCCAAACCCAGGAAAATATCGGTAATCAGGTCCGGCGCCAGGCCCTGCCGGTCCGGACTGAAAAAGACGCTGGCTTCGATCCATTTCATCGCATTGCCGCCCCAATCGTTGTTTCAGATTCCACTGAAAAACATATCATGTGGATGTCCTCCTTGAAAAGTCGCTTTTCCGTGGACATTGACCAACCGCCTATTCCTTATTGACAGGCACCAGTGATACAAGGTTAATATACGAAGCACCGCCCAGACCATAGACCAATGACAGCCGGATATGCCCCATGACACCAAATGACGCCACTGTGACAGGCGCTGGTGGCGGACTGCTGGAAGTCCGTTCACTGCGGGAACAGGTATACGAATACCTGCGGGGGGAAATGCAGGCCGGCCGACTCGTTCCCGGCACCTTTATCAAGCTGAACGATATCAGCAACCAGCTGGGCATCAGCAGAACGCCCCTGCGGGATGCCATCATCCAGCTGGAATGCGAGGGATTCGTTACGATTCTGCCCCGACGCGGGGTGATCGTCAACCGGCTGACCCTGGAGGAAATACAAAACGTCCTGGAAATAGTGGGAGCGCTGGAGAGCGCGGTCATACTGTCGGTTTTCGACAAGATCACCCCTGAAGACCTGCGGAAAATGGAGCGCATAAATGCCGATATGCGCAGAATAATGGGATCCCGGAAGACCAGGGGATTCGACTACCGTTATTATCAACTCAACAACGCCTTTCATGATGTCTTCCTCAATCTTTCCAGCAACACATCGCTGCGTAGAATCATCCTGCCGATCAAACAGCGCCTGTATGACTTTCCCAGGCCCGGTTATATCCGGCAGTGGGAACTGATCAACTGCGACGAGCACGATCGGCTGATTCACTTTATTCGCGAGGGACGGCGTGAAGAAGCGGCGCGCCTGTGGCGCGAGAGCCACTGGTCTTTCGAAGCGCACGAACAGTATATCCGTGAATTTTATGCCCAGGGCAACCGGGAAATCCAGGAGCAGCTGAATCGCAGCAGCGACGAGCAGTAAAATCTTTCATGTACAGCCGGTGGGAAAGGGGCTGAACCCCTTCTGATATTTTAGATAAAATGCCTGTATTGCCACCGCGTACATGCGCAACTGATTCACTTTTTCTTTACCAGCAGCTAATATGCTACCAACCGCAAATTAAATGGCATAAATTTCAATGAGATATATGATTTTATGCCTGTTTTCCGGTCATGGGGCTTTGCCCTGTCGTTTTGAATGAGAAGCGCCTGAACTTAATTGTGTCACATAAACCTTAGTAATTTCTTGACACCCCAAGGCTGTTGATATATCAGTTAGGGGCCACTATTTGATAAATAGTGTTCACTCAAAACAGCTCGACCTGAAAGGAGGAAGCAATGAGAAAAACGTTGACCGTGGCCCTGGCCATACTCACAGTGATCGGTTTCCTGTCGACCGTGGCAACCGCAGAGCCCAAGGGGACATTGAAGGTGGCCATCGCGACCATGCCCAACTCGCTGGATGTTCCGGTGGCCGCCGAGCGGCAGGCCACCACCACGGCATGGCACCTGTACAACTCACTGACCTGGCTGGACGACACCGGCAAGCCGGTACCGGCACTGGCCGAAAGCTGGACGGCTTCCGAAGACGGCACGACTTTTACCTTCAAGCTCCGCAAGGGCGTCAAGTTCCACAACGGCGAACCCTTTACCGCCGATGCCGTGGTGTTTTCCTGGAAACGGGGCAAGGGCAACAAGATGCAGTGGAAGAAAAAATGGGCCATGGCCAAGTCGGTGGAAAAAGTCGACGACTACACCGTCAAGGTGACCACCGACGGCCCCAACCCCCTTCTGCTGCGCGTCATCGCCGACTACTGGGCCATGGTGCCGCCCAAATACATCGCCGAGGTGGGCGAGAAGGGATTTGCCAAGCACCCGGTGGGCACTGGACCCTTTAAGTTCGTGGAGTGGAAAAAGGGCGACCGCATCGTCTTCGAGGCCAACCCCGACTACTGGGAAAAGGGTCTGCCCAAGGTAAAAAAGCTGGTTTTCCGCCCCATCCCGGAATCCTCCACCCGGGTTGCGGCCATCAAAACCGGCGAGGTGGACATCGTGGGGCGCCTGAGCTCCGAAGAGGCCAACACGCTCAAAGGAGCCAAAAACATCAAGGTCATCACCTACCCGGTGGACCGCGTGTACTACATCGCCTTCAACAACATGACCAGCGGCAAGGGAACACCGGTGGAAAAGCGGGAGGTGCGCCTGGCCATGAACTACGCCGTGGACGTGGATGCCATTCTGGACGCCCTGTTCGAGGGCCACGGACGTCCCCTCACGGGCTTTGTGACCTACAAAAACCTGGGATACGACAAGGACCTCAAGCCCTACGGCTATGACGTTAAAAAGGCCAAAGAGCTGATGAAAAAAGCCGGATACGAAAAGGGGTTCAAGATCGACTTCGCCTGCCCGGCCGGGGCCTACACCAACTTCGAGCAGGTCTGCCAGGCCATCCAGGGCTACCTGGGGGATATCGGCGTCGAGGCCGATCTCAAGATCATGGAGTCCGGCAAGTACTGGGACCTGGAGGCCAAGAAGGAGCTGCCGCCCATGTTCGGCGACAGCTGGTCCGAGTCCAGCGGCGAGTCACTGCCCCGGCTGCAGGGCGCCCTGGGCGGCAAGAGCGCCAGCTTCTCGGCCTGGGAAGACCCCAAAATCCTGGATTACCTGAAGAGGATCGGCACCACCGTGGACGATGCGGCCCGCGCCAAGCTGTACGTGGAACTGCAGCGCTACATGTACGAAAACCCGCCGTTCATCTATCTGTACCAACCCGTGGCCTTCGAAGCCATCAGCGTCAAGGTAAAAGATTACAAGCCGCGTCCGCCGGAAAATTACTTCCTGAAAGACACCTGGATTGAGGAATAACCACTTCCCGGGCGGCCGCCACAGGCGCCGCCCGGAACCTCTTTCCCTGCGGTTCCCAGACCCTGCCCCCGCTCCCGGGCATCGTGTGCCTTCCGGGGCGGGCCAGAATTTCTGATAAGGCGGCACCCATGCAACGATACATTCTCTCCCGTCTTTTCCAGTCGATCCTGATCCTCTTCGGCGTCCTGTTCATCATCTTTTTCATGCTGCAGGCCACCGGAGACCCGGTTTCCCTGATGGTTTCGCGCAACGCTTCGCCCGAAGAGATCGAGGCCGTGCGGGAAGAACTGGGCTTCAACCGCCCGCTGATCGTGCAGTTCGGCGACTTCATCGCCGGCGCCGTGGTCGGTGATTTCGGCGATTCCCTGCGGCACAAGCAGCCGGCCATGGATCTCATTCTCGAACGGCTGCCGGCCACGGTGGAACTGGCCAGCACCGCGCTGGTGATGGCCATGCTCATCGGCATACCGCTGGGTCTGCTGGGGGGCTCCAACCCCCGCAGCGTTTGGGACTCCCTGGCCCGCGGCGCGGGGCTCATAGGGCAGACCATCCCCAATTTCTGGCTGGCGCTTATCCTGATCATCATTTTTGCCGTCAAGCTGGGGTGGTTGCCGGCTTTCGGCCGGGAAACCTGGCAGTTCCTGGGGATCACCCTGCCCACCCGCTCCGTGATCCTGCCGGCCTTCGCCCTGGGCCTGTTCACCATGGGACAGCTGGTGCGCTTCACCCGTTCGGCGGTGATGGAGATCCGCAACGAAGACTTCGTGCGCACCGCTTACAGCAAGGGATTGTCCGACCGGCAGATCTACATCCGGCACATCCTGCGAAACGCCGCCATTCCCCTGATCAGCATCATCGGCGTGCAGTTCGGGTACCTGCTCAGCGGTTCCATCTACATCGAGACCATCTGCTCGTGGCCCGGCCTGGGAAATCTGCTGGCCGAGTCCATCGGCAACCGGGATTTCGCCCTGGTGCAGGCCATTGCGTTTTTCACCAGCCTGGTGGTGGTGGTCCTCAACCTGTTGACGGATATCGCTTACGGCCTGGCGGACCCTAGAATCAGATACGGAGATTAGACCCATGGCAGATGCGGTGGAAACCAAAGAAACCGGCCTGCTGGTGGACCAGGAGGCCGAGCAGGGCATAGGACCGAAGTTGGGCTACGTGGGCCGGCTGCTCTGGCGCGACAAGCCCGGGCTGCTGGGCCTGATCATGTTCCTCATGGTGGTGGCCAGCGCCTTGCTGGCCCCCTGGATCGCACCGCACCCGCCGCTGAAGCAGGACCTGCGTGCCGCCAAACGCCCGCCCATATGGGCCGCCAAGGGGGACATCTCCCATCCCCTGGGCACCGACAACCTGGGCCGCGATCTGCTCAGCCGCATCATTTACGGCAGCCGGGTGTCGCTCACGGTGGGGTTTTTCGGCGTGCTCATCGCCGGCTCCCTGGGGCTGATCATCGGACTGGTGGCCGGGTACGCCGGGGGTCGTACGGACAACATCATCATGGGTGGGGTCAACCTGATTCTGGCCCTGCCGTATCTGGTATTTGTCGTCTTTATCGCCGCCATCCTGGGGAGAAGCCTGCTCAACGTCATCCTGATTTTCGGCTTCACCGATATCCCCATTTTCGTCCGCATCACGCGGGGAGAGGTGCTGCGGCTGCGCGAATCCGGGTTCGTGGAATCCGCCAGGAGCATCGGGGCCGGAAAACTGCGCATCATTTTCGACCACATCCTGCCCAACCTGCTGGGCCCCCTGATCACCATCGCCACCTTCGAGATGTCCGCCATGATTTTCTACGAAGCCGGCCTGGGCTTCCTGGGCTTGAGCGTGCCGCCCAGCGTGCCCAGTTGGGGCAACATGCTGGCCACCGGTCGCAAGTATCTGACCATCTATCCCTGGATCGCCACGTTCCCGGGGCTGGCCATCGTGTTCACCGGCCTGGGCATGAACCTGTTCGGCGACTGGCTGCGGGATGCCCTGGATCCCCGCATGCGGAGAATGAAACGATAACGCACGAGGAACCGCCATGCCCACAATCCTGGAAGTTACTGATCTGGTCACCCGCTTTTACACCTTCGACGGTGTCGTCCACGCCTTGAACGGCGTCACCTTCGATCTGGAAGCCGGCGAGACCCTGGCCATCGTGGGCGAGAGCGGCAGCGGTAAAAGTGTGACCATGATGTCCCTGCTGCACCTGCTGCCCATGCCGCCGGCACGCATCGAGGGCGGCCAGGCCCTTTTCTATGATGAGGACGGGACCATCGACCTACTGAAACTGAGCAAGGCCGAAATATCCAAGGTGCGCGGGGGCAAGATCGGCTTCATCTTTCAAGACGCCTTGAGCGCCCTGAACCCGGTGATGACGGTGGGGCAGCAGATCGCCGAGTCACTCACCCGGCATCTGGATCTGGGACAGGACGCCTGCCACCGGCGGGTGATAGAACTGCTGGAGCGGGTGGGCATTCCGGGCGCCAAACAGCGCTACCGCAATTACCCCCACCAGTTTTCCGGCGGTATGCGCCAGCGGGTCATGATCGCCGTGGCCATGGCCTGCAACCCCAAGATCGTCATCGCCGACGAGCCCACCACGGCCCTGGACGTCACCGTGCAGGCCCAGATCGTGGAACTGACCCAGAAGCTGCAAAAGGAACTGAACGTCGCCGTCATCTGGATCACCCACGACCTGGGCGTGGTGGCCGGCATCGCCGACCGGGTCCTGGTGATGTATGCCGGCCGGCCGGTGGAGATCGCACCGGTGGACGACCTTTACGACCACCCCTGCCACCCCTACACCATCGGCCTTCTGGAAGCCCTGCCGCGGCTGGACGCCGCCGGCAGCAAGCGCCTGGTCAGCATCGAGGGCTCCCCTCCGGACTTGATGGCCCCGCCGGCGCATTGCCAGTTTGTGTGGCGCTGCCCCCACGCTTTCGAGCGCTGTTGGCACGAAGTGCCGCCGCAGGTGTCGGTGGGGGAACAACACCAGATCACCTGCTTTTACGATGTCAACGAGGAGAAACCCAGAGAAAATGTCTGAGCACAGACCCCATGAGGCCGACGGCGACGGTGTTCTCCTGCGGGTAGAGCATCTGAAAAAATATTTCCCCATTCGCAAGGGGGCCATCATCAGCCGCCTGGTGGGCAACGTCAAAGCCGTGGATGACGTCTCCTTCGAAATCCGGCGCGGGGAAACCCTGGGAGTGGTGGGCGAAAGCGGCTGCGGCAAGTCCACCACGGGGCGGGCGGTACTGCAGCTGCAGAAGCCGACTTCCGGCAAGGTCTTTTTGGAAGATATAGAACTCACGGCGCTTCCAGCGGCGGAAATCCGCCGGCTGCGGCCGCGCATGCAGATGATCTTCCAGGACTCCTACGATTCGCTCAACCCGCGTCACTCGGTCCGCAAAATCATTGCCGAACCGCTGGTGGTCCAGGGCACCATGCCGGCCGACAAGATTCGCGACCGCGTCGTGGAACTGCTGGAACTGGTGGGGCTCCAGGCCTCCCACATGGTGCGCTTTCCCCACGAGTTTTCCGGTGGCCAGCGCCAGCGCATCAACATCGCCCGGGCCTTGGCCCTGAACCCGGATTTCGTGGTCTGCGACGAACCCATTTCGGCGCTGGACGTATCCATCCAGGCCCAGGTGGTCAACCTGTTCGAGGACCTGCAGAAGCAGCTGGGGCTGACCTACATGTTCATCGCCCACGACCTGAGCATGGTGCAGCACATTTCCCACCGGGTGGCCGTCATGTACCTGGGAAACCTGGTGGAACTGACCCGGCGCGACAAGCTGTTCCACGACCCGCTGCACCCCTACACCCAATCCCTGATGTCCGCCGTGCCTATCCCCGAACCGCGGCTGGAGCGCCGGCGAAAGCGTATTCCCCTGGAGGGCGAAGTGCCCAGCCCGGCCAACCCCCCGGCCGGCTGCGTGTTTCACACGCGCTGCCCCCTGGCCCGGGACATCTGCGAAGAAGCGCCGCCCGCCTACCGGGAGGTGCTGCCCGACCATCACGTGGCCTGCCACCTGGCCGACGACCGGGGCGGCAGCAAAATCGCCGTAAACTAGACCAAAAGGAGGCGGCCGTGAAATACCCCTTCAGCGCCTACGTACACTGCACCGACGGACGATTCGGGAAATCCACCCACATCATTATCAACTCCCGCACCGAGACGGTTTCCCACGTGGTGGTAAAGAGCGACCGCCCGCCGCGCAACAAGTATCTCGTACCGGCCCGCTGGATCAAGGAGACCACGCCGGAACTGATTCTGCTGAACCGCACCAAAAGGGAAGTCCGCAACCTGGATCTTTTCGAGCAGACCGATCACACCCGGCAGAAGATCCGCCAGTTTGCTGCCGATCCCAAAATCACCGAGCTGTGGCCGCAGATGGTGGAAATAAAGAAAGTCGTCTCGGAGCGGCGACGCCAGATCTCATCCCTGCAGACGGCCCTGTCCACGGGTACCCGGGTGAGGGCCCGGGACGGACGAATCGGCCAGGTGGATGAATTTTTTGTAAACCCGGAGAGCTGGCAGATCACCCACCTGGTGATCCGTGAAGGCCTGCCCTGGGACAAAAAACAGGTTTCTATCCCCATCGAGGCTATCGAAACCTTCGACGAAGAGGTTATTCAGCTGAAACTGACGAAAAAAGAGGTTAAGGCGCTGCCCGCCACCCCCATCGAGAAATAGACACGCTGCCCATCACAAACAAGTTCCGTTCCTGAATGTCATCCAGAACATTGGAGGCGCTGGCCTTTTTCCCGGATACCATTATCTATGAAAGGTTCCTGTCATGGCTTTACACACGAAACTGCAAATCCTGTCGCCGGAGAACCTGACCCGGGTTCACGAGGCATCCCTTAAAATCCTGAAAGAAACCGGCGTTGTCTTCAAGTGCCCGGAGGCCCTGGGTATCTTCAAACAGCACGGCGCCCGGGTCGAGGGCGAAACGGTCTACCTCGATGCCAAAATGGTGGAAAAGGCCATCGAGCAGACACCACCCACTTTTCGCTGGGAGGCCCGCAACCGCGAGCGCTCGGTCACCCTGGGTGAAGGGTTTGCAGTGCAGCCCAACGGGGGGGTGGTTGATATCCAGAACGAAGATCAGGGACGACGGCCGGCACTTCTGGACGATTTTGCCAACATCCAGAAGCTTTGCCAGGCCAGTGATGTGGTCTCGCTGGTAGGCTCTTTTCCGGTGGAACCTCGGGACGTAACCCCGGAAGATAAACACCTGCATGTGACCTACACCATTCTCAAACACACCGACAAGCCCATCATCAGCTATTGCGGCTATGCGCCCCAGGTAAATCAGATGATGGACATGGTGGAAATCGCCATGGGAGGAAAAAATTATCTCGAAGACCACTACGCCGTGGCTGTCAGTATCAACCCCTTGAGCCCGCTGAAGTTTTCCACCGATGCCGCCGAAACCATGATCGCCTTTGCCCGGCGGCACCAGCCCGTGTTGGTGTTGGCTTGTGTCATGGCCGGGGTTTCCGGCCCCATCAACCCCCTGGGGGTGGTGGTACAACAAAACGCCGAGATCCTGGCCGGCCTGACCCTGATACAGCTCATCACCCCGGGAAACCCCGTGGTCTACAGCCCGGCTTCCACGACCGCCAACATGAAGATCGCCAGCTACGTCACCGGGCCGCCCGAGGCCTTTCTCATCAACACCGCCAACCTGCAGCTGGCCCTGAACCTGTACCATCTGCCCACCCGCACCATGTGCGGCATGACCGATGCCAAGCAGGTGGACTGCCAGGCCGGCTACGAGACCATGCAGAACCTGATGATGGGCATGCTCTCGGGCGCGCACATCATCCACGAGTGCCTGGGGGTGTTGGACTCCATCATGTGCACCTCCTACGAGAAATTCGTCATCGACGAGGAGCTCATCAGCCGGGTGATGCGCATCAGCCGGGGGCTGGAATTTTCTCCCGAAGCCCTGTCGCTGGACATCATCCAGGAGGTGGGCCACGGCGGCGACTACCTGCTGCACGACAGCACCTTCGCCCACGCCCGGGATTTCTGGGCGCCCAGCGTGTCGGTGTGGGAACCCTTCGGCACCTGGGAAAAAGAGGGCCGCCAGGATGCCCTCTCGCGGGCCAACCGCCGCTACAAAGAAATCCTGTCCCAAGTTCCGGAAACCATGCTCGATCCAGCCCTGGACGCCGAACTCAAGGCGTATGTGCAACGGGCGCGCAGGGCATGACCCATGGCAAAGCGGCCCGCCATCCTGGTCATCGCCTGCGCCGTGCTGGCCGGCGACATCCGTCAGGTCGCCCGGGAAAACAGCCTGCCCGTCCAGCTGCGCAGCCTCCCGGGCGGCCTGCATGAAAACCCGGCCGAGCTGAACCGCCGCCTGCAGGTCGCCATCGATGAAGCCTCGGCCAGCGGGAGATACCGGCGCATCGTCATCGGCTACGGTGTCTGCGGCCGGGGAACGGTGGACATCAGGGCCCGCTCCGTTCCACTGGTGATCGCCCGGGTGCACGACTGCATCGCCCTGCTGCTGGGTGGCGACGGGGCCTACCGCCGCCAGTGCAGGCACTACCCGGGAACCTATTACATTTCGGCCGGCTGGCACGACGAAAAAGCCGAACCCCTGTCCCCGGAACGGCCCTATGTCTACATGGGCTCCACCCGCGTGCACGTCGATGAACTGGTGGCAAAATACGGCCGGGAGCATGCCCGCAGCACCGTCGCATTCCTGAACCAGTGGCAAAAAAACTACCAGCGGGCTGCCTTCATCGACACCGGCCGGGGGGCGACGCAGCGTTACGCCCGCTACGCCCGCGACATGGCCGACAAGCATGGCTGGAAATACGAGCGGCTGCCGGGCGATCTGTCTCTGCTCAGGGACCTACTCACGGCTTCGCAAAGCACCGCGGACATCCTGGTGGTACCGCCCGGTGAGGTCATCACCTTCGATGCCGCTCGCGGCAGGCTGTCCGCCGGCAAAGTGCTGGCCCCCGGGGCCGGCAGTGGCCTGGCCACCGAAGTCGTGGGGGCAAAACGGCCGGCAGGCGAACCGCCCATCCGGTTCGGGCTGGGCATCGACGCCGGCGGCACTTACACCGACGCCGTCATATTCGACCTGCGACACCGGCGCCTGATCGGCAAAAGCAAGGCCCTGACGACCCCCTGGGACTATACCGTGGGCATCCGGGGGGCCCTGGCCGGGCTCGACCGGAAGCGGCTCGCCGGCGTGGAACTGACCGCCGTTTCCACCACCCTGGCCACCAACGCCGTGGTGGAGAACCGCGGGCAGCCGGTGGGACTGCTGCTCATGCCGCCCGGCGGGCGGACGGACATGTTCGACATCACGCACACGCCGCGGGAAGTCATCCGCGGGCGGCTGGAAATATCCGGCCGCGTCATCGAGCCTGTCGACGAACATCAGGTCCGCGGCATCGCCCGCCGGATGATCGCACAACAGAAGGTCAGCGCCTTTGCGGTGTCCGGTTTCGCCGGTTCTATCAATCCGGAACACGAACTGCGGGTCAAAGACATCATCGCCGACGAAACCGGCTGCGGGGTCACCTGCGGACACGAGCTCTCCAGCCTGCTGGATTTCAACGTGCGCGCCCGCACCGCCGTTCTCAACGCCCGCATCGTGCCCCTGCTGATCCGCCTGCTGGGGGATCTGCGGCAAGTGCTCGCGGATTTCGACATCAAAGCGCCCGTGATGGTCGTAAAGGGCGACGGCTCTCTGATGAAACGCGATCTGGCACTACAGCGGCCGGTGGAAACCGTTTTATCCGGGCCGGCCGCCAGCATCGCCGGCGCCCGCCTCCTGACCGGCCGCCGGAATGCCCTGGTGGTGGACATGGGCGGCACCACCACCGATACGGCCGCCCTGGTAGACGGCCGTGTTCAGCTCTGCCGCGAAGGCGCCAACCTGGGGGGACACCGTACCCACGTCCGGGCCCTTAAGGTCCGCACCCGCGGCCTGGGCGGCGACAGTGAGATCGTGTTCAGCCGGGGCGAATTTGCCATCGGCCCCCGCCGGGTGGCGCCCCTGGCTTGGCTGGCGAGCCGACATGCCGGGACAAAAGCCGCCATCGACTATCTTGCCCACCAGGCAGCGGCCATGGCTTCTTCCGAAGACGCCTGCATTTACACCCTGACGACCCACGACAACCCCCTGGAATTGTCCCCGGCGGAAAGCCGTATCGCGCAATTGCTAGGGGAACGGCCGCGCAGCCGCAAAGAGCTGGTGGACCGCACGGGCGCCCTGCACGGCGGCCTGCTGCCCATGGCGCGCCTGGAACGGCACGCCGTCGTGCAGTGCTGCGGACTGACCCCCACGGATCTGCTGCACGTCAAGGGCGAACTGGCCTGCTGGGATTCCGAAGCGCCGGTGGCCATGACCAACCTGCTGGCGGCAATGGCCGGTATGACGAACGAGGCCCTCGTAAAAATACTGTTGACAAAGGTAGTGCAGCTGCTGACCGCCGAACTCGTCAAACACCAGCTGGACGGCGAAATCGAGGCCGATGGTCTGGATCACCACGGCCTCAGCGCCTTTTTGATGGACCGCATGACCGGTGAGGGCGGAGAGGGCTACGGCATCGATTTCCAGCTGCAGCGGCCCGTCATCGGCATCGGCGCTCCCATCGGGCACTTCCTGCCGCCGGCCGTCCGGCGGCTCCACACGCGGGCCATCCTCCCGGAACACGCCGATGTGGCCAATGCCATCGGCGCCGTCACCAGCCAAGTGGCCGTGGAAACGCACCTGCGCATCGTCCCCGATGACGACGGCTACCGCATAGAGGGGCTCCCCGGCAGTCCCGTATTTCAGGAACTCGAACAAGCCGATTCCCACGCCCGGCAACGGCTGGTCGACCGCATTCGCGCCGCCGCCCGCCGGGCCGGCACACACCGGCAGACCGTCACCCTCGACACCGAGGATCGCACCGCCGCCACGGCGGGGGGAGAAACGGTTTTCCTGGGCCGCACCGTCACGGGACGGCTGACGGGACCGCCCACAAGAGCGGAAAAAGCCTGGAAAAAGTATACTTGAGGTTGACAAAATATACCAAATAAATATATTCTATATACCATGAGTTTTGAATTCGATTCGGGAAAATCGGAAACCAACGGAGAAAAACATGGTATCGATTTCATTGAAGCCCAGCTGCTTTGGGATGATCCCGATTTACTGGAGATTCCGGCAAGAACAATAGACGAACCGAGATTCATGGTTATTGGCAAGATAGCGCAAAAACACTGGTCCGCGGTCATCACGTACCGTGACGGAAACATCCGGATCATATCCGTGCGTCGCGCAAGAAATGAGGAAATTGAGCTTTATGAAAGCTAAAGTTTTTGACAAGAAATTCGATGCGGGCGAGCGTCTTGTGAAGCACCTGGATCTTTCAAAGGCCAGAAGGCCCAATCAGGAGCAGAAAAGAGTCAATGTTGATTTCCCGCTCTGGATGATCCGATCTCTGGACAAGGAGGCCAAACGGCTGGGCGTTCCCCGGCAATCCATCATCAAGATCTGGCTCGCAGAGCGGCTGCAGAAGTCATCACCCGGATAATCCCGGCGCCATGGAACGTAGCCAGGCGGGATGGATCGACATCAGAAATGGGAAGTTATTTTTGAGCGAGCCCTTACTGCATGCGCTCGCACAGGCTTGGGAAGGGGATCGGAAACGACTATCCTGGGGGGAATGCGCCGTCCGCTGGATTTGACCGAAGGGGCGGTGCTTTATTTTTTCAGAAACGAACCGTGGTGGCGCCGGAAACGGGTGCTGTCGTATTTCTCCAGTTTCCAGTCCGGCACCCGGCACACCGGGCACACCGACTGGAACCACTTGTTGCGCAGCCAGCGGGCCGCCCGACTGTTGCGCGAATTGCGCACCACGAAGGTTTTGCCGCAGTGGGTGGTGATGACGGCGATTTCACCGCGCTCGTCGACGGTGCGGATGCCGTGCAGCACGCCGGTGCGCGAGGGCCAGAGCTTGATCTTGTCGATCAGGCGCAAGAGTTCGATGCGTTTGCGGTAGAAGCGTTTGGCCGGCGGTTTCTGGCTCACGGTATCTCCTAAACAATCTCCTGTGACAAGCGCAAACCTCGTCATTTCGTTGCCATTTCACAGACGCGCCGCCAAGGTGTCGGCCAGCATGGCGGCCACGCCGATCTGCAAGGGGTCGTGCAGCAGCCGCAGGCCCAGTTTCCTGGCCGCGGCGGCCGTCACCCCGCAGGGCAGACCCGGTGCCGCCACCAGGGTCTCTTCCCGGACATGTTCGCCCCTGATGATGTCCGTACCATTGGAAGCGTCGAAAAACAACTGCCAGTCCCCCATGGCCGGTGCCGTTTCAACGGTGATCTGCGCCCGTGCCCGGCGCGCCAGTGCTTCCATGCGACAAGCGTTCACATCATGAACACTTACCCGGGCGCCGCCCTGCAGCAGCGCGTCGACAGCCGCGGCGCCCACCGGCCCGCAACCGATGACCAGCACCCGCCGCCCCTGCAGCCTGCCGGCCATGAGATCCAGGCCGGCCACAAACCCCCGGGCCGTCATCACGCTGTTGTCCGACACCCTCCCGGTGAAAAAGTCCATGGCCGCAAAACGATCGTCGTCCGCCGACAGCAGGATGTCCGCCTTGCGCTCACAGGCCTCGGCCAGGCCGGCGGCGTCGGTGGCACATGTGACAAAGGACGCGAAGCCCAGATGAGCGGCGATCGCCGCCACGGCCTCGCCAAACCCCCCGATGGCCCCTCTTCCGCAGGTCAGCGGCACCACGGCCACGCGTATGCCCCCCCGCAGCGACTCGAAAACATCTTCCCCCAGGCCGGCGGCGTGGCAGGCGATGCCGGCCAGGGTTCGGCCGGTCTGGGCTTGGAGGCGGCGGTCGTATCGGGCAAGACCAGGGCCAATCCCGGCGATGTCATCGGTGGTCAGGCGTGTCACGATCGTCGCTATAAACTCAGACTTTTTGCGGGCTGGTGAAAAATGTCGGCTCCTCATCGATGCGCGTGTGCAGGCCGAAATGCCGGCTGATGGCGGCCAGGGCCGCATCCCGTCGGCACCTCGCGGTCTGCCGGCCGCTGTCCGCAAAAACCAGGGTGGCCACCCACTTGTTCCGGCCCGGACGGTAACTGGTGAGGGCCTCGTCGGCGCCGAAGAAGTCCTCTACGACCTGCAGCGGTCCGCGGCCGGCCATGATGTGCTCGCCGACCGTTTCCAATTGCGTGCCGTTGACGCGGATGTGTTCGTAGATGACCGCCCGTTCCCGGCCGACCGCACCGCAAGACGGGGGGATCTCCCTCCCCCCGAACAGCCGGCCCAGCAGCGCCACCATGTTGACGCCCGTGGACCAGTAGACCGTCGTAGGGGTCTGGCTGGGCAGGCGGGCGTCGATCTCCAGGACCTTCAGTTCCCCCCCGTTGAGCACGGCTTCGACGTCCATCACGCCTGTCAGGGATACGGCGGCGGCCAGGCGCACGGCCAGGCTTTGAAATCGCCGCACCAGGTCGTCTTCCAGTTCGGCAGGCGCCGTGACGCGTTTGCAGTCGAAGCCGGCGTCCATCTCGAGCGCCGTGACCTGCAGTGCGTGATAGCGCCCGGGTGCGCCCAGGACCTCGACGGAATAGGATGGCCCGGGCGTAAATTCTTCGATCACGTATTCGGCCGGCCGGCTTGCGTAAGGCGGCAGCTTTTCGGCATCGGCGACCAGGCGCACTCCCCGGCTGCCGCTGGCGCTGTCAGGCTTGACGATCACCGGCAGGCGGCAGTGGGGCCACTTGCCCGGGACGGCAACGTGCATCCGTTCAAACAGGGTGTTGCAGCGGACCTTGGAAGTCGTCAGCAAAAAGGCATCCAGGTCGAAGGCCAGGCGGATGTCGCCGGCATGGGCGCAGGCGTTCAGCACCTTCAGGGCGTCGAGGTCTTCCAGCGCCGGGATCACCAGGTCCACGGCCGCCAGCGCGCCGGCCGTCTCGCTCTCCGAGGTGACGTCGAAAGGCAGAAAGCGGTCGCAGAGGCCGGCCGCCGGCACCGCCTCCCGGCGGTCCAGCAGCAGGACCTCCCAGCCGGCCTTGGCCGCCAGATAGGCGGCCTCGACCCCCTGCAGCTTGCCGCCCACGATGGCAACCCGCATGGGCATTTACCCCTCTCCGACAGCCGTTTGGGCCGCCGCTACCCGGTGTGACACGCAAACCGCCCGGCGGCGCTGCGCCATCCACCGGCGGTAGGCGTCCGGGGAGGCGATCTTGAGCCCGCAGCGGGCCAGCACCGGTGCCACGGCGGCGGGCGTGCGCAGGGCCTCCGCGATGTCGAGGCGGCGGTTGGCCACCCCGGCCAGGCCCCCCTCCGGCGGAATCAGCGAGGTGACCACATTGGCCCCGGCCTCCAGCCGCTGCTGCAGGCCGGCCAGGCCGTCGACGTCCAAGGAGGCCGGAATCAGGCGGTCCGGAAAAGCCAGCCGCAGGACGGCGATGGTCACCGGCTCCCTCAGCGGGTCACGCGTGGGAGGAGGCGCCAGCGGTATCCCGTCGCGGGGCACGAAAGACATCACCCGCACCTGGTCGGCCTCCAGACGGTCCATGGCTTCGATGGAATCGGCCAGATCGGACAGGCTTTCGCCCACACCCGCCAGGATACCGTCTTCGACCAGCAGGCCCGCCCGCCGGGCGCCTTCCTTGGCCTGCCAGCGGACATCGTAATCCTGGGCGGGCCGCAGCCGGGCGTACAGGCGCCGGTTGTGGGTTTCCTGGTAACAGGCGTACCAGTCCGCCCCCGCCGCCGCCAGCCGGGCGGCCGTGTCCCGGTCGATGACGCCCGGCGAAATCATGACGGGCAGTCCGGTCTGCGCCCGCACCGCACCGATCACCGCGCCCAGTTTTTCAAAAGACGCACCGCCGTCATCGAAAAACAGGGGATCCTCGCCCATGGTGAGATCGATGAGGTGCACGCCGGCGTCGGCCAGGTGCCCGGCGGCTTCCAGGATCTGTACGTTCGACCGCCGGTAACGCACCAGCCTCTGGTTAGCCCGGCGGTAGTAGCAGAAACGGCAGTTGTTGCGGCAGTATGTGCTGAAATAGATGAAGCCGTAGAGAAACACACGGTTTGCGAAGTGGCGCCGGCGCACCTGCCGGGCAGCCTCGAACAGCAGATCCACGGCAGGGGAGGCACGCAGTGACAGCAGTCGGCGGATCTCAACCGCATCCGGCTTGCGGCCGTCAAGGATGCCTGCCATCATCTCAGGGAGCTTCATGTCATCTGCCATGGCCGTTTCCCGACGCCGCGATACCTTTTCAACCGACAATCGGTAAGCGTAAACCTTAAAGTCACAGTGTGAGGCGGACACCGTCCAGGTAAGCATTGCTGCGGCACCACCTGCCGATGCCGGAACCGCCTTCGCGCACCATGAGCAGCCGCTCCAGACCGAACCCCAGGCCCACCCAGGTGTCCACGATGCCCCAGGCGCCGTCCAGGGGGTGCGGCCCCACGGCGCAGGAGGCCACCTCCAGGTTGTCGGGGCCGCTGACGATATCCGTTGTGCGGCCGTACACCTCGGAAGACTCCGTCTCCAGTCGATGGCCCGTGATGCCGGCAGCCTGCATCACCACCGCGGCCAGTTCTTCCAGCCTGGCCCGGCGCCGGCCCTCGGGCACCCGCATTTCGACCAGGTTGAGCATGGTGAATTCGCTGGTGTGCCGGGCGCCACCGGCCTCTTTGCGGAAACAGCTGCCCACCTCGAAGATCCGGACCGGCCCGGGCTGCAGCCGCGCCAGGTGCCGCATCAAACGGTAGAGGTTGGGCGCCAGCATGGGTCGCAGGCACCGCCGGGAATCCACCCAGAAGATCTGCTCGTTGAAGGCATGGTCGCGGCCGATGGACATACGGGCGAGATCATCACGGGAGATGAGCGTCGGCGTTACCATCTGGGAAAAGCCCCGCTTGTTTAAGGCCTCTACCAGGCGGCTTTCCAAGAGCGCCAGCCGCGGCCGCATCCGGCGGACCAGGAAATCCCGCAGGGCCGCCCGCTGCCGGCGCACCAGCCGCTTTTCCAGGTGCTGAAAGGCCCGGTTGCGCCGTCCGGCATCTTCGAAACGGCTATCCAGGGCTTCCGCGTCCGCCTCCAGTTCCTGCAGCCGCCGCCGCTGTATCTCACTCCACCCCAGACCCATTGCCGTCCTCACCCCCTGACCGCTGACACCTGATACCTGAACACCTTTAACCGTGGGAAGCCCGGGAGTCGCACCCGGCTACGTGGGTTTAGAGCCCACGCGATCTCATCCGATCAGCTCCCCTCGTGCAGGCCGTACACCTCGACCAAATACTCCCGATGGTGGTCAAAAGACCAGTGTTCGTTTCGAATAATGCTGACCGCCGCCTCGCGGTTGCCTGCCCTGACGGCATCGGTGAAACGCCTGTGTTCGTGCAGATTGATGCGTTCCCACGGCTTATTGTACTGCATGCGGGGGAAATCGTAAAGCCGCTGGATGATGAGCGTCAGGATGCTCTTCAAATGATCGTTGTCCGACAGGCTCATGTAAACGCGGTGAAACGCCAGGTTGTTTTCATAATAAGCGTCGTAGTTTTCATCTTCCAGGTTGACGTGCAGCGTTTCATTCAACCGCTCCATCTCGCCCACGTGGGTGGGCGTCAGCTTGTGGAATTCACAGGAGACGACCGCGGATTCTAGGGCGGCGGCGATCTGGTAGGAGGATTTGATGTCTTTGAGCGTCAGCTTTCTGATGAGTACACCGCGCCGGGGAAAAATCCGGACGAACCGCTCGGCTTCCAGCTGAATCAGCGCATCCCGCATGGGCGCCCGGCTGATGTGCAGCCGCTCACAGATTTCGTTCTGGTCGATATAGGATCCGGGGACGAGGTTGCCGTTGGCCAGTTCCTGGCGCAGATAGTGGTAGACCTTTTCACGCAGCGTGCCGTTGCTTTCCGTTCTCATTTAAACCCGTCTCCCTCGTACCCGATTCTGATATATCTGTACACCCGCTTATAGTTTCCTCGGCGCTTTTTGTCAAATGACGCCATCGGCCGGGGCCCCGCTGACAGGCGACGGCATCCGGCGTTGCCCCCCGAAAACAATGGAGAGAGATTCAACTGTATCTATATATTGTTACATAAGATTACGCGATATCATACCGAGGTGCCCAAAAAAAAGACACCTAACCGCCGATACCGCTCTTTTTTCTTGACAATCTTGCATCAGCCTGTGTATCAGGAAAATCGTGGTCTTCTGATATATCAGGCGGCATACCTCTTTTTTATTATACGCCATCTGGTTGCCGTTGTGAAGGTAGCACCAAGACGTGATTTTTTCAAACATTTACCTCGGACAGGAAACGCCGCAGAGAAACGACTGGATCCTCTGCGCAGGCCCCATCCCGTTTTGAAAGGACCTTGCCATGCCTGAAGCGTTGCCCAAAGCCGCGCGCGTCGTTATCATCGGAGGGGGTATTGTCGGCTGCAGCACGGCCTACCACCTGAGCAGGATCGGCTGGAAAGACATCATTCTGCTGGAGAGAAAGGAGCTGGCCTCGGGCACCACCTGGGCGGCGGCCGGCCTGGTGACCCAGCTGCGGCAAAACCGCCAGATGTCCAACCTGGTGAAATACGCCACCGAACTGTACGCCGGCCTCGAGGCCGAAACCGGCCAGGCCACCGGCTACATCACCACCGGCGCCATCGCCGTCTGCCAGACCAGAGACCGCCGCATCGAGTGGCTGCGCCTGGCCGCCATGGCGCGCACCTACGGCATCGACGTCCACGAGATATCTTTGAAAGAAGCCGCCGACATGGTGCCGGGTATGAGCACCGACGGGCTGCTGGCGGCTTTCTACATTCCTAAAGACGGTCAGACCAATCCCGAGGACACGGCCCAGTCCCTGGCCAGGGGGGCCCGCCAGGGCGGGGTGGGCATCTTCCTGAATACGGAAGTCACCGGTATCCGGACCCGCAAGGGCCGGGTCTGCGGCGTCGTCACCACCGCCGGAGAGGTGGCCTGCGAGTACGTTGTCAACTGCGCCGGTATGTGGGGCCGACGGGTGGGCAAAATGGTGGGCGTCAGTATTCCACTGCACGCCGCCGAACACATGCACGCCGTCACCCTGCCGATCCCGGGGCTCAAACAGGTCTTTCCCAGCGTCCGCGACTTCGACGGTTATACCTACTTTAAATCCGAAAACGGCGCCCTGCTGTTCGGCGGCTTTGAACCGGTGGCCAAGCCCTGGGGGCGCGAGGGCATCCCCGACGACTTCAAATTCACCCAGCTGCAGGAAGACTGGGACCAGTTCGAAATCTTCACCAACTGCGCCATGCAGCGCTTTCCCGACATCCAGGACGCCGAGATCCGCCACCTGGAGGTGGTGCCGGAGAGTTTCACCCCCGACACGGCCTTCATGATCGGCGAGGCGCCGGGCTGGAAGCATTTCTTCGTGGCCTGCGGCATGAACTCCGTGGGCATCGCCAGCGCCGCCGGTGTGGGCCGTGCCGTGGCCCAATGGATGGACCAGGGGTACCCGGAGGAAGACCTGTGGCCGGTGGACGTGCGGCGATTCTTCCCTTGGCAGCAGAACACCCGCTACGTCCACGACCGGGTGGTGGAGGCCGTGGGCGTACTGTACCACAAGCACTACCCCAACCGCCAGAAAACCACGGCCCGTCCCGTCATCCAATCCCCCATTCACGACCGACTGAAAGACCTGGGCGCCTGTTTCAGTCAAATCGCCGGCTGGGAGCGGGCCGATTGGTTCGCACCGCCCGGGGTCGAAGCCGTGCACCACTATGACTGGCACCGCCCCAACTGGTTCCAGCACCAGGCCGCCGAGCACTTGGCCGTGCGCGACAACGTGGGCCTCTATGACTTGTCCTCCATGGGCAAATTTCTCGTCCAGGGCGGCGACGCCCTGTCGGCGCTGCAGTACTTATGCGCCAACGACATCGACGTGCCCCCCGGCACCGTGGTGTACACCCCGGTGCTCAATCACCGCGGCGGCTATGAAACCGACATCACCGTCACCCGGCTGGCCGAAGAGCGCTTTTTCATCGTCACGGCGGCAGCCACGGTGGTTCACGACCTGGACTACTTCCAGCGCCGCATCTCCCCTTACGCCCGAGCCACGGTCACCGATGTGACCCACGGCTACAGCATGCTGGCGGTCATGGGCCCCCGGGCGCGGGACCTGCTGTCCCGACTGACCGATGACGATCTTTCCAACCAGGCCTTTGCCTATGCCACGGCGCGGGAAATCGACGTGGCCTATGCCCGACCCCTGGCTCTGCGCATGTCCTATGTGGGCGAACTGGGCTGGGAACTCTATATCCCCACCATGTTCACCGTCCCCGTGTACGACGCCATCATGGCGACCGGCAAAGATTTCGATTTGCAGCCGGTGGGCATGCAGGCCGTCAACTCGCTGCGCATGGAAACCGGCTACCGCCACTGGGAAGCGGACATCACCACCGACGACACCCCCCTGGAGGCCGGCCTGGGCTTCAGCGTACGGTTCGACAAGGGCGATTTCATCGGGCGCCGGGCCCTGGTGCGCCAGCGCGACCGTGGACTGCAGCGGCGCCTGGTGATGTTCACCCTCGAAGAAAGCGAACCCGTGCTGTACGCCTCCGAACCGATTTATCGCAACGGGCAACCGGTGGGCGAGATTTCTTCCGGCGCCTACGGCCACAAGCTGGGCTGTGCCGTGGGCATGGGGTACGTGTGCAAAGCGAAGGGAAGCATCGACGACGAGTGGATTCTCTCGGGAAAGTACACCATCGAAGTGGAGGGCCGGCAGGTGCCTGCCGCCGCGCACATCAAATCCCCCTATGACCCGGATAACCGGCGGGTGCGGATGTGAGAAAACAGGGGTAAGGTAGAGACATTTCAAGAGGAGAAAAGCCATGATAAGAAGCCTGTATGCCGGCCTGAGTCACAGCGGCGGTCTGGGCCTGAAGATCCTGACCGACGATGAGCTGGACCGGATCCACTCGGCCACCCTGGAGGTCCTGCAGCGCACCGGTGTTTTTGTCGAGGATGAAACCGCCCGGGAGGTGTTTGCCGGAGCCGGCGCAAGGGTGGATCCCAAAACCGGCGTCGTGCGCATCCCGCCGCACCTGGTGGAAGATGCCGTCCGCTCGGCGCCCTCTAAATTCATCGCCTGCGGCCGCACCCCCGAAAAAGATGTGGTACTGGAATCCAGCCGGGTGACTTTCACCAACTTCGGCGAGGGCATCGTCATCCGGGACATCCGAAGCGGCGAGCTGCGCGAGACCACCAAGGACGACGCCCGCGACGCGGCGCGGCTGATCGACGCCCTCGAGAACATCGACACCTATGAACGCGCCGTCCTGTCCCACGACGTGCCCCAGGAAGTCTGCGCCCTGCACAACGCCGAAGCGTCGCTCACCAACACCGCCAAGCACCACTGGATCGGCCCGGTGGACGGGTACTGCCTGGACAGAATCGTCGACATGTGCGCCGCCATCGTGGGCGGCCACGACCGGCTGCGGGAACGCCCCCTGGTAACCTTCAACACCTGTCCGGTGAGTCCGCTGAAACTAGTTAGAGACACCTGCGAGATCATCATGGGCAGCGCCAGGCACGGCATGGCCGTCAACGTACTCTGCATGGGCATGGCCGGTGGGTCCACGCCCGTGCACCTGGCCGGCACCCTGGTGGTCCACAATGCCGAGGCACTCTCGGGTCTGGTGCTCAACCAGCTGACCCGCCGGGGAGCGCCTTTCGTATACGGCAGTTCGACCACCGCCATGGACCTGCGTCTGGCCACGGCCTCGGTGGGCACGCCCGAGTGTGCAGTGATCAACGCGGCCGTTGCCCGACTGGCCCGCTACTATGCCTTGCCGAGCTTCGTGGCCGGCGGGTAGGGCGACAGCAAGACCTGTGACGCCCAATCCGGTCACGAAAAAACCATCACCGGCCTGCTCACC
>CAYUAQ010000003.1:0-69730 GCA_964442705.1 uncultured Desulfobacteraceae bacterium | reverse complement strand
TGGTCACGAAACTGCCCCCGGCGTTGAAAATGTCGATGCTCACATCGGCGGCATCGGCGGGAAGATCGAATTGCACCTCGGCATCCGCCCCTTCCGCCAGTTCGGTGGTGTTGCCGCTGGCCATGATGTTCTTGCCGATCATGCCCACGGCCTGGGCGTTGTTGAGGGAATTCTGGTACATCTGGAGAACCTCGAGGTTCTTGTTGACGTTGGTCAGCTGCTCCAGAGAGCTGAACTGCGCCAGCTGGGTGACGAACTCGGTGTTATCCATGGGATTCAGGGGATCCTGGTGCTGCAGTTGGGTTACCAGCAGCATCAGGAAATCCTCCTTTCCCATGGCATTGGGATCCGATGAGTATATCTGCGTGCTGTCCGTGGGCTTGCTGTTGACGGGATCGGTTGAGATCATAAGGCTTCCTCCTGTTCTCATTTCCGCCGCAGGTGCGTAAAATGGCGGTTGTCACCGGGGAACCATTGCTTTCCCAGGTACGATTATTTAGGCGAAGTAATCCACCAGCCCCTCCCGTATTCTCTGCGCTGAGGGATGCCGGACCTCCTCTTCACCGGCGTCCGCAGCGGACTCCCCCCTGCCGGTGGCGGCCGTATCGGCCGGGGTGCGCGGGGAGGCGGCGTTCTGGGGATTGCCCCCTGCCGATTCCTGCCCTCCCCCGGACACGGAAACAGCCAGCCGGTCGATCTGCAGGTTGTGCTGCTGCAGCTCGCTTTTCAGGTGACCGATGTTGCTCTCAATCATATCTCTCACCCAGCTCGACTCGGTCATGATCTTGAGGGTCACCTGACCGTTGTCGGTGGACACGTGCAGCCTCAAATGGCCCAGGCTCTCCGGTTTCAGATCGATGCGCGCCTCGGCCCTGCCGTTTCTGAGATGAAAAACGGTTTTTTCCGTAACCTGCTGCAGCAGTTCGTGCTGAAAGGGCTGCCCCGGCGCCGGGGGGGCACTGGTGCTGCCGCCTGCCTGAATACCGCCGGTCGGGCCTTGATGGGCCTGAAACAGGCCGGTCTGCCCGCTCTGGGTGTCGGCGCCGATGCGAACCACCCGTCCGGCCGACGACTCCTTGAGCGCAGCCGTTATTCCCCCGCTCGTCTGGGCGGCGGGAGCGGCGGTTTCCCGGGGAGCGACGGCCGGCGTCGCCTGCGCATCTACCTGCAGGGCCGTGTTACCCGGGGCGACCTTGGCCGAAGTCGTGGCAGACGTCCTGGTCGCCGTCGCCGCAGTCTCTGTCCCGGCGGATCCACCGGGAGACGGCGCGACAGCCGATTTGCCGGCACGGCCGGCCTGTTTTTCCGCCGGCATTTTTTCGGCCGAAGCGGCCGCATTCTTCTTCGACCCGCCGGCACGCTCCTGAGCAGCTGGCTGGGCGGTGTCCGGTTTCGCGGACGGCTCGGTTTGAGAAACCCCTTCCTGGCCGGCAACGTGCGGGGACACCGCCTGGACAGCACCCGCATCCCCGCAAGGCGATCCGGTGGCAGGTGGCACCTGCCCGTCGCCGGCCGTCTTGGCCGCGCTTTCTCCAGCGGGCACCTGGGCGGCAGTCGTCTCCTGGGGCCACTGGCCGCTGCCCTCGGCACCCCCCGCATCGCCCTGCTGCGCCGCCGGCACCGTCCGGGGCGTCTTCTCCTGTGTTCCGGAAACGTCCTGCGAGCGATCGCAGGCACCCTCTCTGTCCGTTGAGGATTCCGGTTCGGGTTCCCGGGTTTCAGCCGACCGCCGGCTGCTGCCGGTCTCCTCGGACGATGGCGGCCGCCTTTCCGGGGGGGTGTGCACAGAAGCCTGTTTATCAGGGCGCCGTGGAGCATTACGGGCATCGTCGCGGTTTTTCAGGGGGGCCTGCCCGGAAGGTCGCAGCAACGGCCGCCTGGAAACCGCCGGCGCACTGCGCCGCATCGTTTCCAGCGAAAACCGGAAGGTACCCGGCTCCGGCGGGCGGGACAGATCTATTTCCACCGAAGGCCGGGAAAAGTCCGGCCGTACCGCCGACCGGTCACCGTCTATTCTCTCCCGCGCTTCAAAAAATACCGTTACTCCTGATTGGTTCATCTGGAGCCGCCCTTTCGGATGAAGGTGTTGGTGGCCACATCGTCGAAAAACAGCCGTTCTCTGTGTTTCAGATCTTGCTGTTCACGCTGCTGGTGGTGGTGTTTTAGCTTGTCTATCATCTTTCTGTTCTTGGCAGCCTCCCGCAGTTCAAGACGACTTCTGTCGACCCGCAGCCGGGCTGTCTCCATCTCCTCCCGCTGCTGCCTGATGTCGTCTTCCAGCCGTGCCAGATAGTCGCTGTAAATCCGCGCCCCGGCACCATCGAGACTGCTGTGGCGCTGCCGCTGTTGAAACGAACGGAGCGCCGTTGCCTGTCGACGCCGGAACGTATCCAGTTTTTCCTCTTCTCGCTTCAACTGCAGGCGTGCCTCGGTCAGCGCTTTCTCCAGGATCTCCTCCTGGAGCTTGCGGTATTTCAGCAGCGGTTCCAGCCTGAAAGCGACCATGGCCTACTCCGTACGGGTCTCGCGGAAAAGGGACATCAGCATCTGACGGCTCTCGTCCAGGGGAATATTTTCGCGGTCGCTCTGCATCAGGAAGGCGTTGATACGCGCGATCATGCCCACGGCGCGATCGATGCCGGCATTGCTGCCTTTGACGTAGGCACCAATATTTATCAGGTCCTCGGCCTTCCTGTAGATGGCCAGCAGTGATTTGAGTTCCGCTGCGGCCTTTTGCTGTTCCGGGTCGGTGACGTCGTCCATTACCCGGCTGACACTGGCCAGCACATCCACCGCCGGGTAGTGGTTCTGGACGGCCAGATCACGGGTCAGCACGATGTGTCCGTCGAGAATGGAGCGTACTGCATCGGCTACCGGTTCGTTCATGTCGTCGCCCTCCACCAGCACGGTGTAAAGACCGGTGATGCTTCCTTTGCCATCGGCATTGCCGGCACGTTCCAGCAGACGTGGCAGCAGGGTGAAGACCGACGGCGTGTAGCCTTTGGAGGTGGGCGGTTCTCCCAGGGCCAGGCCGATCTCGCGCTGGGCCATGGCAAAACGGGTAACCGAATCCATCATCAGGTTGACGTGCATGTTGCGGTCCCGGAAATACTCGGCAATGGCTGTGGCGATAAATGCTCCCCGCACCCGGATCAGGGGCAGGTGGTCCGAAGTGGCCACCACTACCACCGATTTTTTGAGCCCTTCCCGGCCCAACGCTTTTTCGATGAAATCATTGACTTCCCGGCCCCGCTCACCGATGAGTGCAATGACGTTGACATCGGCGCTGCTGTTGCGGGCGATCATCCCCATGAGCACGCTTTTACCCACGCCGGAACCGGCGAAGATGCCCATGCGCTGTCCGCATCCCATCGTCAGCAGACCGTCGATGGATTTTACCGCCGTGCTGAGCGCCCTGGTGATGCGCCTGCGCTTCAGGGGGTTGAGAGGTGATCCGTACAGCGGATACTCTCCTGTGCAATCGATGGGACCGCGGCCGTCTATGGGATTTCCCATGCCGTCCACCACTCGGCCCAGCAGGCCCTCTCCCACGGGAATGACGGCGCGGGGTTCCAGTGCCTCCACGGGACATCCGGGCGCCAACCCCCGGTATTCCGCCAGGGGCATCAGCAACATGGTGTCGTGCCGAAACCCGAGCACTTCGGCCATAATCTTCTGGCGAGAATTCCGCGGGGTGATCGCACACACGCTGCCGATATTGGCCTGCAGGCCGCAGGCTTCGATGACCAGACCCACCACCTTGGTCACCCTTCCCAGCCGCCGGACCGTTTCGAGGTCGTCAAGCAACTGAACGTAGCGGGTAAGATCGAGTTCAGGTGTCATCGGAACGCTCCGGCACTGCACTTTCATGGACGGCGTGCTGCAGTGCCTCTTCAAATGCCGCCGCGATGCGATCCATCTGCCCGTCGATGGAGGCATCGCGGTCCCCGGCAGCGGTTCTGACCAGGCAGCCGCCCGGTGCCATGGCGGGATCGGTCTCGAAATCAATTTTCTTCTTTTCTTCATCCGAGTCGAAAATATCGCCGGGCGAAAGCGTTTTGACAAAAGCCATGTCTTCGGGGTTCAGCACCACCGTCACCGCAACTCCCCGCGCCAACCCCTCGAGCGCCCGGCGCAGGGCGTGGGCCACCACCCGGTGGTCGACGGCGGCCTGCCTGCCGATGATCTTGCGGGCCACCGCCATCGCCAGGTTCACCGTCTGCACCTCGGCGGCGGCGTACACCTGTCTGCCGAGGCGGTTGACATCCTCCAGCGCCTTCTGAAGCTCCTCGATCAGGGATAGCAACCGGGCTTCGGCGGTGCGGCGGCCCATCTCCAGGCCCTCCTTGTAGCCGGCCTTATAGGCCTGCTGTCGAACATCGACATCCCGCCCATCGCTTCCCCGGTAATCGCCGGCAGGATAGCTGGCGATAAATGAATCTCCCCCTGCAACATCGACACGCTGAAACAGTTGCCGACCCCTGTCGGAAACGTCCCTGTGGCGACACACGGGATTCTCGAAGTCCGGGAAACTGTGCCGCCGGTCGGCGGTTTCCCGACCCGCACAGCCGTGTTTGGAAGCGTTATGCAATGAGATCTCCTCCTCCCCGTCCGCTGATCATCACTTCGCCCTTGCTTTCCATCTCCTGGATGATACGCGTTACCTTCTGCTGCGCTTCTTCCACCTCGGCCATGCGCACCGGACCCAGGGACTCGATCTCTTCCTGCAGAATCTCGGCGGCCCGCTGGGACATGTTCGCGAAAACCTTCTCCCTGGTCTCCTCGGCCGCCGCCTTGAGGGCCACCGCCAGTTCACGGGTCTCCACCTGACGCAGGACCTTCTGGATACCGCGATCGTCCACCAGCACCAGATCATCGAAGACGAACATGCGCTCCTTGATCCGGGCGGCCAGTTCGGGATCTATCTCTTCGATATCGGCCATGATCTGGTCGCCGACCAGTTCTGCCGACTGGTTCAGAATATCCGCCAGCTGATCGATTCCACCGGCCCGATAGGTGGGCGAGGCGGCGCTGCTGTCCAGAATCTCTTTGAATACCCGGTCGACTTCCACCACCATCTCCGACATGACTTTTTTCAGATTGGCGATTCTGATGGCCACCTCTCCGCGCAGCTCTTCGGGCAGGGAGCCGAGCACCTGGCTGGCTTTCTCCGGTGTGAGGTGCGAAACGATCAGGGCGATGGTCTGGGGGTGTTCATGGCGGATGGTATCGGCCAGCTGTTCGGCATCCATGGCCTCGATGGCCTCCAGCTTCTGCCGGTCCTGTTCGCCTTCGGCGGCTTGCTGGCGTGACGCATCCGCACTGCCGGCGGCTTGTGCAGGCGCTGTCGGGGGCAGCGCGTCGCGGTTGAAGCGCGGCGCCAGGGTGATGAACTCCTGGGCGACTTTTTCAATCACCTCCGGCGCGATTTCCCCCAGCTGAGAGACGTGCACCATGACCTGTTCGCGTTCCCCGTCGGAGAGCTGGGTCAGCACCTCCTGGACCGCTTCTTTGCCCAGCGCCTTCATCAAAACCGCCACCTTCAAGGGGCCCGACAGCTGTGTGGTATCCATAGTCAGTCCGTTTCCATCACCAGCAAATGGGTACTTTCCGATTCAGACCCTCAGCGCCGCAATCCATGCCTTCAGGACTCTTTCATCCATTCCCGAATCAACTGGACCGAGGCCGTGTTGTCCCGCATCACCAGCCGGGAAGCCTGATCACTGTATGGCAGGTTGCGCGCCTGGTGTTCATACTCGTTCTCGATTTCGCCGACGGTTTTGGGCAGCTGCTGCAGCAACTGCACATCCCGTCCCGCCCCCCCCGTCAACCACCGTACCAGCGGCCGGATGATGAACAGGAAGGTGAAAAAGAGAATAAAGCCGGCAATGCCGTATTTGACCAGCAGACGGTGCTCGTCAAGCTTGGCCATCCATCCCGGCGCCTCTTCCTTCTCCTCGGAAAGGGCCTTCCAGGATTCGGTATCAAAGGGGATGTTCTCGATGACAACTTCATCGCCCCGCGCCGGGTCGAAATTGATGGCCCGCTTGACGATGTTCTCCAGCTGCTTGAGTTCGTCGGCCTTCCTGGCGACGTACTGCATCTCGACGTTGCCGTCGGTGCCGGTGACCTTGCGGTAGGTGCCGTCCACGATGACGGCCACGGAGGTTTTCACCAGTCTGACGGCCGGCTCCACCACGTGACTGGTGACCTTGCCGATTTCATAGTTGACCATCTGGTTCTGTTTCTGGATGGCCGGAAGGCCGGTGGCAACGGTGGAATTGGTGGTATCGGGAGCGGCGTAGGCCGTCTTGCCGGGAACTCCCATGGGGATCTGGTCCGGCCGGGCCGCGATTTCGCTGCTCTTCTTTTCGCTGCGCACCACTTTGTTTTCGGGAAAGAACTTCTCCTCGGTCAGCTCCCGCTGCCGGAAGTCAAAGTCGCAGGAGGCCCGCACGATGGCCTTGGCGGGCCCCAGGGCATTGTCCAGCATGGATTTGATCTTGTTCTCCAGGCTGCGCTCCACCTTCTGCTGGTACTCCAGCAGCAGGATGCTCTTGCGGCCCAGCTGCATCTCATCTTCGAAACCGGACAGGATCTTGCCAGAGTTGTCGACCACGGTGACGTTCTGGGGTTTGAGTCCGGAGACGCTGGCCGAAACCAAGTGGACGATGCCATCGACCTGTCCCCGCGACAGGTGCCGGCCGGGTTTGAGTTTGAGCACCACCGAGGCGGTGGCCGGCTCCTGGTCTTCCACAAACAGCGACTTTGAGGCCATCACGATGTGCACCCGCGACCCCTCCACCTCCGCCAGATCGTTGATGGTGCGGGACAGTTCACCCTGCAGGGCGCGCTGGTAGTTGACATTCTGGACGAACTCGGTCATCCCCAGCTTGGAATTGTCGAAGATCTCCATGCCGATACCACCGCCCTGGGGCAGGCCCTGGGCCGCCATTTCCATGCGGGTCTCATACAGCTTTTCCTTGGGCACCTGAATCGTCCTGCCCCGGTCAATGAGGCGATAATCAACCCGTT
Source organism: uncultured Desulfobacteraceae bacterium (assembly GCA_964442705.1). Taxonomy (GTDB): domain Bacteria; phylum Desulfobacterota; class Desulfobacteria; order Desulfobacterales; family JALSRD01; genus JALSRD01. The sequence continues at coordinate 62,695 of CAYUAQ010000003.1, read as the reverse complement.
TTTCTTTCAGCCAGGACACCGCCGCTGCGGCGTCTTGTGCCGAAAGCTTCGTATAGAGGGTCTGGTAATCCGGTCGGCCGGCCCATGTGATGATGAAAAAAAACACGGTCGCGGAAAGGCCCACGAGGGCAAAAAGGGTGATCTTCTTGCCTGCCGACAGGTTCTGAAAAAGCATTTTCATCTGAGTGACAACGCCTGGCATCTGCATTAGAAACGGCTCCCCTCAGGGCTAGATCTGCATCCTCATTATCTCGTGGTACGCCTCGATGACCTTGTTGCGGACCTGAAGCATGAATTCCAGTGAAATATTGGCTTTCTCCAAATCGATCATGGTGCCGTGGATACTGACATCTTCCCCGGCCACCATGCGCTGGGCCTGCTCATCGGCCGTCCTGATCTGCCGGTTGACTTCCTCCAGGGAGTCGCTCAGAAATTCGCCAAACCCCTTTTCTTGGGGGCCTGCCGTCTTTCCGGGTTGCGCCTTTCCCACCGGTGCTGGCCTGAGGCTGTTGTCGATACGCAGTTCATCCATTGTTACTTCCCGATCTCCAGGGCCTTCATGGCCATGGACTTGGCGGCGTTGACGGTGGTGACATTGGCCTCATAACTGCGCTGGGCCGATATCATGTTGACCATCTCTTCGAAAATATTGATGTTGGGCAAACGGACCAGCCCGTCTTCATCGGCATCGGGGTGACCCGGCATGTATTTGATGATGGGCGGCCTGGGGTCCTCGATCACGTCGATCACCGACACCTCAGCCTGCTGGGGACGGAACTGAAGATTCAGCAGATCCTGGAAAGACCTGGGCCGCCTCATGGCGGCAAACACCGGCTCCTGGCGCATATAGGGCCCCCCCTGGTAGGTGCTGGTGGTGTTTACGTTGGCGATGTTCTCGGCAATCAGATTGAGACGCAGCCGCTGGGCGCTGAGTCCCGAGGAACTAACCTGCAGGGCATCGAAAACATTCATGGCGTGTTATCTTCCTCCCTTGATGACGTTCTTGAGAGATCGCAGCTTTCTGGCAATGACCTCCACGGAAGTGTTGTACATGATCTGGTTTTTGGCCAGGTTGCCCATCTCGCGGTCCACATCCACCGTGTTGCCGTCGGTCTTGAGGGAATAGGGATCCGCCGGCAGCGTTCTTACGACCGGTTCCGGAAAGGGGGCTTGTTCCAGTGACAGGTGCCGCCGGTTGGTGGTTACCAACTGGAAGGCATCACCGCGCTGGGCCTCTCGGACCTTCTTCAGGGCATCCTCGACCATGACATCGAAGGCCTGAAAATTCGGGGTGTCGGCGTTGGCAATGTCGGTTGCCAGAACGCGCTGTTTTCGGGTCCGCAGGTCCAGGCTCTTCTCAAGAAAAGAGAGGGTGTCTGAAAACAGGCCTTTGGGCTGCATGCTTGGGGCTCCTCCCACCGGCGCCCTGAAAAGGCGCCTGCTAATGATTCCTGTTGCTCTGCAATTATTGCAATTTACGTTCCAAATTCACAGCATAGGCGCTGATAACCATTTTTTGTTATATTACCAGTTAGTTAAAAAGCTTCAAGATAATTTGCTTTCCAAAAGGGGCCCACCGTCGGAAAATATTGCCGCCGCCCCACCAGGAACGGCGGGCAATAATATCCGGCCACCGAGAGGCGGAATCACTACACCGTCACCGGGCAAGGCCCTGCTCCTCACGGTACTGTTTCAGCTTGTTTCGCAGTGTCCGGATGCTGATGCCCAACATACGGGCGGCATGCGTGCGGTTGTCGCTGACCTTGTCGAGGGTTTCGAAAATCAGCCTTTTCTCCATATCCCGCAACGTTACTCCGGCGGAAGGAGCACACGTGCTTTTCGTCTCCACCGCCGGCGGCGCGCCCTGATCTTCCAAGAAAAGGTGCTCGGGCAGCAGCCGGTCGCCCGACCCCATGAGAACCGCCCTTTCCATGGCATTTTCCAGCTCGCGGACATTTCCCCGCCAGGGATTATTGAGCAGGATGGCCCCGGCACGGGAGGATACCCGCGTCATGCATTTGCCGTACCGGGCGGAGAAGCGGGCCAGAAAGTGCTCGGCCAGCAGCAGGATATCGTCCCGGCGCTGGCGCAGGGGCGGGACGGTCAATGGAATCACGTTGACACGGTAGTAAAGATCCTGGCGGAAAGCGCCTTGTGCCACAGCTTCCCTGAGATCCCGGTTGCTGATCACGATCACACGCGCATCGACAGGCACCGGCGCCTGTCCCCCGATGCGGTCGATCTCCCTTTCCTGCAAGGCCCGCAGCAGCTTGGCCTGCAGGGCCAGAGGCATTTCCCCGATCTCGTCGAGAACGATGGTTCCGTGGGCGGCCTGTTCGAACTTTCCGGTTTTGCGGCTGAAAGCACCGGTAAAAGCGCCCTTTTCATGGCCGAAAAGCTCGCTTTCCGCCAGGTTTTCCGGCAACGATGCGCAGTTCACCGCCACGTAAGGACCATCCGGATTGAGGCCGTGGTGATGAATGTAGGAGGCCAGCAGCTCTTTTCCGGTGCCACTCTCCCCCTGAATCAGTACCGTGGCATTGCTGGGGGCTACATTGGCGGCGGATTCGAGCAGGGCCAGCAGGCAGGGATCGCGGGTGATGATCTTTTTCCGTGGCCCTGCGGCAGCCGGCCTTTGCAGGGTCCCGCCGCGACCGAGTCCCCGGACCGAATCCAGCGCCTTTTCCACTGCCAGCACCAGGGTCTCCATGGAAAACGGTTTCAGCAGGTAATCACATGCACCTTCCTGCATGGCTTCGGCCGCGTTGCGTATACTACCGTACCCCGTTACGATCAGCACGGGAAGTTCCGGTGCCCGCTGTTTCACCCGGCGGAGCAGTTCGATGCCGGACATGTCGGGCATCTTGACATCGGTAATCATCAGGCAGGTGTGATTCGTCACCATTTTGTCGAGGGCTTCATCGCCGCCGGCTGCCTGGAAGGTATTAAATCCCTTCTTCGCCAGCGCTTCTGCAATGAGGCTTCGAATCTTTGGATCGTCGTCGACGACAAGAACGGTTCCTGTTTGCATTGATAAATCCCGCCGGATAACCGCTAATCGATTACCGGACGTTATCTTGGCAGATGTGACAACACGCAGCCGCCATGGAAAACGGCGCAAAACCAATCCGCCGCAAATCAAATGCAAATCCTTTGCCACAACCGGGCATTTCGCCAGAAAACAGCGTAAATAAACGCAACCATTTGATATTAATATGTTTAAAAAGATACCAGGTCGTCATGATTGCCTGGCAAAACCCGCAAAAAAGGAGGGAAAGAGGATGCAGAGCCCCCAGATGTCAAGGGCCAAAGAAAGTTTCTGTCAGTTCTTTGACACCTGGTTTTTTTCAGGTGGCGGGCTGCAGCTGGTGGCGTTTGATTTTTTCGACCAGTGTAGTTCTTTTGACGTGCAGCAGTTCAGCGGCTTTTTTCTTTACCCACTTGCTTTTTTCCAAAGACTGGGTAATCAGGGCTTTTTCGTATTCGTTTACGGCGGTACTCAGGCAAATCCCCTCGTCGGAAATCTCCAGGGAAGGGAGGCTGCCGGCATTGCTGGCTGAAGACAGGACAGACGAGGGCAGATCCGATGCTTCGATACGCGGGCCGTCGTTCAGCACCACCAGCCGCTCCACCAGGTTTTTCAGCTCCCTGACGTTGCCGGGCCAATCATGACGCGACAACCGTTCGAGGGCCTCCCTGGAGAACGCCTCGATGGAAGACCGCTTTTCTCTTCTGAGCTGGTTGATAAAGTGCGCTGCCAGCAGACGAATGTCGTTGTGCCGATCCCGCAGCGGGGGCAGCACGATGGGGATCACGAACAGCCGGTAGTACAGATCCTGTCGGAAACGGCCTTCGGCCACGGCGGACTCCAGATCCCGATGTGTGGCCACGATGATGCGCACATCCACATTGATGGTGGTGCAGCTGCCGACGCGTTCAAACTGGCACTCTTCAAGCACCCGCAGAAGCTTGACCTGCAGCTCCATATTCATGTCGCCGATCTCATCGAGAAATATCGTACCGCCGTTGGCAGCCTCGAATTTTCCCTTTTTGGCGGCGGTCGCCCCGGTAAAGGCCCCCTTCTCATGACCGAAGAGTTCGCTCTCCAGCAGGTTTTCCGGAATGGCACCGCAGTTTATCTGGACAAAAGGTTTGTCGCGACGATAGGAGCGGTTGTGGATGGCCCTGGCCACCAACCCCTTTCCCGTACCGGTCTCGCCGCTGATGACGATGGTCGAGTCGCTGTCGGCCACCCTCTCGACGGTCTTGAAGACTTTCCGCATGCCGTGGCTCTGGCCGACGATGCCTTCGAAACAGTAGTTGCTGGAAGTAAATTCCCGCGCGACGAGATTGATCCCTTCAATGCCTGCGAATTCCGGTTCCCGCTCAATTGCAACTGAATACATGTCTGCCTTCCTCCGTGGTGAGCTCAGGTTTTGCGTTCAATTGGGCTTTGCAGTGCTTGGGGAACAGCCGGTGATTTCTCCTGCCGTCCCGCCAGGAAGCTGTGACCGGCATTTCGCCCCCAATATTTAGCAAAAAAAATGCCATCCCTGCTCCACTCGTGGATTCAGGGACGGCAACGGGGAATGTCGCGGCATGTCAATTTTGGAAGATATTCAAGATGAAGGGGTGCCCGCTGGTTTCAAATACTTCATGGTGTAGTTGAGCTCTCGGCCTCAAATTTCCACACGGAAACATTTTTTTTGGTATTTTTTCAGGAGCCAGTACAACGCCTACCATGCCTGTTTTTGCAAATCGCAACGGATACTACCGGCGCCGGGAGGCTAAAGTGTAAATATTATTTGAATAAACAGTAGGTTAAATACTATTTTATCAGGGTGAAGATGTATTTACCGAGCGAACTTACCGACAATTAGCCTGATCTCGAAAACTATTTTTTCACCGCGATTACGCCAATCCTCTCTCGGTCACTATTAATTTTCTTTTAATTCAATAAGTTAAACACAGAAATAGATGCCGTTATAGGTACTACCTGCGGTCCACCTGGTCCATTTTTGCAATCTGCAATTTGCAAATGAAGAATTTTCACATCAGAGCGGCCCTGGCTTGGTCAATGGAAAGTCGGAATCCAGCCGGTCATGTACCATTGATCCACCTGGATTAGGATGCCGCATTAGTGCTTTTTCAGGCAGGAGGTGCATTCGAAGAGCGGCATTCAAGAAAACGATGCTATACCAAAAAGAAAACGCCAGACGGAGAACGGCGGCTCGTTCAGCGGCAAAATCCCCCGGTGCTCAGGCAACCCCTGAAAAGCCGCTGAACTGATCGGCATCCGTGTCCATGGGGTGGCCGAATTCGTCTTTGCCCTTGAACTGGAATTCGATATGGGAAGGGTCGAGGGTGCCGTCGGCGTCGGCATTCTGGCGGATGGTAAAGTAGACCGTGGCGGTCATGGTTCTAGCGTCATAAATCACCTGATCGGGAAAAGGCGACAATCGCACTTCTGTGTCGGGAACCTGAAATCCGTAATTGTATGCCTCTCCCGGCCCACTGCCGGTCGACCGCCCGATGCGCCAGTTGAAGACATTCTGCACGGACTCCCGATCCATTTCCTTGTCGAACTGGAACTTCATGGTAAAGGTCTTTTCGGCGTTGGCTGCCGCCAGGTAGGAGTCCAGCGCCGCCAATGACGTCCTCATGGGCATGGTATAGCTGAAATCGGTGGTATAGGCGAAACTGAATTTGGGGGGATCCGCTTTGTACATGTACCCGCTCAGGTTGCCGGCCAGTTCCGGCGCCACCAGCTCCAGGAAATCCACCTGCCGCTGGGCATCGTCCATTTGCCCTAAATTCGCGTAAGCATAACCCATTTCCGCATAGGCATCGTAGAAACGGCTGTCCAGACTGATGGCGCGTTCAAATGCGCGTATGGCATCCTCATAACGTCCCTGCCGGTTGTAGGTGAGCCCCAGACCGTAGCTGCCGTTGGGCTTGGTGGGCTCGAGACGGGACACTTCGCTGAACTGCTGCTCGGCATCGTCGTAGCGCCCGGTCTGCATGAAGGCCTGACCCAATGCGAATCGGTTGTTGGCAGACGGATTCAGCTTGACGGCCTGCTCATAGGCTCGCGCGGCTTCTTCGTACCGTTCCTCGGCATAAAGAAAATTGCCCAGGCTGATGTGGCTGTCGTCACGCAAGGGAGCCAGGCGAATGGCGGTCTCATAGGACGCTATCACCCGCTCGCTGTCACCCAGCGCCATGTAGGCCCTGGCCATGTAATTGGCCGCATCCACGGCATAGCCGGAGCCCTGGGACAACCCCAGCGAGCGCTGAAACTCGGCGATGGCCCCCTTGTAGTCCTGGCGCATGTAACGGTCGATGCCGCTCTTGAGCGCATCGTTGGCCATCGCCTCCAGTTGTTGCGACTGCACCACTGTGGCACTGAAAAGGTTGTCCGGATTGCTGATACCGATGATGTCCATGTTCAATGCTTTCTGCTTTGCGCTGTGTTCATTATCGGCAAGTGGTGGGAGTTCTTGAGGGCAACCGTACGATGGTTGTTTTGATTCCGTGGCTACTGTCCCGCTTCCTCTCTGATACGACCAATTTATCGCCTGGGCCAGGATTTTCTATAAGCAAAGAGACGGCCTTGCCTGTATTTTGCTGAAATCACGCCACCGCTGGGAAGGGGTTCATCTAAACCGTCAGTAATTTGACGGTCATTGATACGATTCCTATACCCTAATAATCTATAACTGATTGTTTTTTTATGATTTTTCCCCTTTTAAACATGGCATGTGTTTTGCAAAGTGCAAAATGGGGTTAAATGATGACCACCCGAACAGCGCCTGTAAACATTTCTCTCCTTAAAGGGACCATAATGACCAAGAATAGAAAATTGACGGCACGCCATGAACGCATCGAACATCATCTGTTTTGTGGTGAACTCGATTCCGCTTATGCAGAATGTTCCCATCTATTGGCGGAAAATCCGCAGAATGTGCGTGCCAATTTCAATCTCGGGCGGATACTGCTAATCAGAGACGAGTTATCCGCCGCTTCATCGTTTTTCAGGACATCGCTGAAGTTAGACCGGTCGTCGGGGGAGACGATGTTTTATTTCCTGCTGACCTCTCAGTTACCGAAAGAGCCGGAAGCTTTCCGCAAGTATCTTACCTCACACCTGGATGACGCCATAGGTGTTTTTCAATCCCGGCTGACAAAACAATTCCCACGCCATCTTTTGGAAAAAACACTTGAAATGGCGGAAGCCTTTTCCGCTCTTCAGGCCAAAAAATGGAAGGCCGCATGGCTTGTCGCGCTGCTTGCGGAAAAACTGGGAAATGTCAGGCTGGTTGAAGAGGCCTGCAGAAAGGTTCTCGCCCTTAATAGAGAATTTTGGTTTGCGCGAGAACTTCCCAAGCACGCCAGAGGGTATTACGCTCAACTGGGGCAGGATGAATTCATCGAGCAGTATTTCTCCGAGCGAAAGCCCCGCAACATGGTCTTTGTGGAGGTGGGGGCTTTTGATGGAAAGCACTATAGTAACGTTCGACGTCTTGTGGAAAAATATGACTGGCAGGGGCTTTGTGTAGAGCCGATCAAAAAAAATTTTGAAAAGTTGCGTCGTTCCTATTTAGGGAAAAATGTCAAATGCATTCAAGTGGCGGTTTCCAATCGCAACGGAACGGCTGAAATGAATGTGTCCACCTATCCGCATCTGCCAGAGTGGGGCAGCGACGTCTCCGCGCTTGATCCAGCTGAAACCGAGCGGTGGACCCGTAAATACGGTGCCCAGTGGACAAAAGAAAAAGTGCAAGTAAAAAAATTAACGGAGATCCTGGCTGAAAACAATCTGACGGATATAGATTTACTTTCTATTGACGCCGAAGGACACGATTTCGAAGTCCTGGAAGGGCTGGATTTTGAAAAGTACAAACCCCAGTTAATTGTTGTGGAATATGGTGGTCGCAGAGACGATATTATCGAATTGCTTTCTTTGCACGGATATTCTGTGGTTTATGATAATCGTCAGGATCTATTTTTTGCGGACATTCCGTCGGTACGGCATGATCACGGGACGACGAATCTTCCGGGCGCTAACGATTCGAAACAGCTTCAAATCGAGGAGATTCGCTCAAAAATAAATCCACATCTTTTCAACATTAATTATTTGCCGAAAAAGGGGCTTGTTAAAATTCAAACCGTCGACCCCACCTCCCTGATAAACACCTGCCGATTTGATGTAATGGCAAAAATCATCTATGGACGGTTTCATTTATTGAAACTACAAAGCAACTGGGGGCGACAATTATATCTTGCTCATCTGTATGCGTTGAATGGCTTTTTTGAGTCTGACGGCTCAGGCAAAGTATCTGCAGAGGATTTTCTTTCTTCATTTCACGAATTATGCCGGTCGTTTATGGCGGAAGGGTTTAATGAGGCAAGATCCCTTATACCCGTGGGAAGCGACATGACGATTATTGACGGCAGTCACCGCCTGGCGTTGGGTTGTCTCTTGAAGAAAAATGTCCGCGTGGCTTGCTTCAACCGTGATACCAATTCATACAACTATACCTTTTTCCGGGATCGTCAACTGGACAGTTCATACGCCGATGCAATGGCGTATGAATACAGCAAAATAAAGAAAAATACGTATATAATAACCGTTTTTCCCACTGCCGAAGGCAAAGTAAGCAAAGTGCTGCAGATTATTCGCAGGCATGCGGACATTTTTTATAGCAAAGATGTCCACCTTCACAACAATGGTCCGCATCTGTTGATTAAACAAATGTACAGGGGGGAAAACTGGTTGGGCAATTGGTCCACACTGTTCAGGGGAGCCAAACACAAAGCGGAGCAATGTTTTCGTGGCGCCGGGCCTGTTCGGGTGTTTTTAGTTGAAGCCAATAGCCTGAATCATATTAAGCAATGCAAAGAAGACATACGGCAACTCTTTGGCGTCGGCAACCATTCGGTACATATCAATGATACCCACGAGGAAACGGTTCGTTTAGCCCAAATATTCTTTAACGAAAACAGCCTCCATTTCCTTAATAATGCCCAGCTGAAACATTTCGAAAAGTTTTACGTCCTGCTTGACGAATACAACAAGTTTCTGAGCGCCAATGGCGTTGACAAGGAATGTTTCTGCATCGACGGCAGCTCCACGATGGCCGTGTATGGCATTCGTCCGGCACGCGATATCGATTACTTGCATTACGGTTATGAAAATATCTTGTATCGAAATGAGGCCGAAATCGGTAGCCATAATTCCGAAATAAAATATCACGATACCACCATTGACGATATTATATTTAACCCCCACCAGCACTTTTATTACGAGGGGCTCAAATTTGTTTCACTGCGTGCTTTAAGTCAAATGAAAACCAATCGGGGCGAGAAAAAAGATACCATTGACGTTGAATTGATGGCGCCTCTTTTGAAAACTTCTGGCAGACCAACTTCTACTGCAAGCCAGACAAGGGCCCACAATGACATAAGACTTACGATGTCCCAGTCGGAAAAGAAAAATAAAAGATCAGCATATAGAACCAAAAAAATAGTCGGTTTGGTTACGGCCCGGAATGAAGCCAATATCATTGAGCCATGCTTGCGTTCACTTTCCCTTTATACCGATGCAATTGTCTTCCTTGATGACGCTTCTGAAGACAACACCGTCGAAATTGTAAAAAATCTGGCGAACGATTGTAACATTGAGGCCATAATCAAAAAAGACAAATGGCATCGAGACGAACCAGGTGATCGAAATAGGATTCTGCAGTATGGCAGAAAAATAGGGGGAACCCACTTCATTGTGATTGACGCAGATGAAATGTTCACCGCAAATTGCGCAAAAAACAATTTCTTACGACATAAAATTCTGGAATTACAACCGGGTGAGCGGATATCGCTGGTATGGATTCAGCTGTGGCGGAGTGTACATAACTATCGTTTTGACGACTCTGTCTGGACTAACAATTACAAGGGTATAATATTCTGCGACGATGGCAAGTGTTCCTATGAATCCGCTTTCATACATACCCCCCGTATCCCGCAAAGCCTTTCAGGCAGGTTGAAAGTCATTCCCGGATACACATTCGGCCTGCTTCATTTCCAGTTTGTAAACTGGCGGAACCTTCTTATTAAACAAAGCTGGTATCGTTGTCTGGAACGTATTCGAGAGCCTGGCAAATCAACCGAAAAAATAAATGCGCTTTATGCCCCCAGCAAGGATGAAAACAATTTAAAGCTAAAGCCTGCCCCTGCAGAGTGGTTTGCTGGATATATGTTCTTCGATGAATCGAGATATAACCTGCCAGACCACTGGCGCGAAACCCAAGTTCTAAATTGGTTCAATGAATATGGCCTTGATTATTTTTCTGATCTGGATATCTGGGATATTGACTGGGGAAAGAAGATCAAAAACGGTGATCGCATCTCGCGTTCGTTTCCTGATGTCCCCCCCCTGATTTCTGCCATTGTTTCCACCTACAACGCCGAGAACCTCATCCGCGGCTGCCTGGAAGATCTGGAAAATCAGACCATCGCCAAACGTCTCGAAATCATCGTTGTTGACAGCGGCTCCCAGCAGAAAGAATCTACAATCATACGGCAGTTTCAACAGCGCTATGGCAACATCAAATACCTTCGCACCGAAAAGCGCGAAACGGTCTATGCCGCCTGGAATCGCGGCATAAAAGCAGCCCGCGGCAAGTACGTCACCAATGCCAACACCGATGACCGGCACCGCAAAGACGCCTTCGAGGTAATGAGCACCATTCTGGAAACGCTTCCCGAAATCAGCTTGGTTTACGCAGATGTGATCATTACTGAAACCGAAAACGAGCGCTTCGAACACTGCACGCCGGTGGGATTCTATCGCTGGATGAATTTCGACCGCGACGACCTGCTCAGCAAGGGATGCTTTGTCGGCCCGCAGCCCATGTGGCGAAGGGAGATCCATGACGAATATGGATATTTCGATGGGTCATTCGTCACTTCCGGCGACTATGAATTCTGGCTGCGCATATCCCAAACCAGAACGTTTCTGCATATCCCCGTACTGCTGGGCCTTTACCTGAAATCACCCGGCAGCATCGAGCACTCCAACCGCAACCGCCAGGCTGAAGAGAATCGACGCATCTTCGAGATGTACAACACGGCCCGTTCCGCAGGCAAAATCATCAACCGCCGCCAAGCGCTGGAGCGTAAACCTGCTGCCGCCACTGCGCCCACAGAGATGGTGCAATCCAGATATCAGGGCATACAGCGACTTGTCCGGTCGCAGAAGCACGACGAAGCGGTTGAAAAGCTTGTGGAGTTGACGAAGGATTCTCCCCTTTTTGCCCCGGCATACAACGACCTCGGGGTACTGTACCACCACCGCGGCGAACGCGAGGACGCCCTCGCCTCCTACCGCAAAGCGGTGGAAATCGACCCCGAAAATACGGTTTACCAGAAAAACCTGGCGGACTTTTACTGCGTGGCCCTTGGAGAGATCGAAAAAGCCATGGGCATCTATGTCGGCGTTCTCAATAAAGACCCCTTCGACACCGAAGCCCTTCTGGCCATGGGCCATATCTGTCTCCGGCTCGAACGCCTAGATGATGCCCACAGTTTCTATGAACGCGTGCTGAAAGTCGACCCCAACAATCGCACGGCTTTAGAAAGCCTGCAAATCACTCGCCCTGAGCCAGAAAAAGCGGCGGTCGCGCCGGCAGCCGAGTCCATGTATACCGAGCTTCTGTCGACCCTCGAGAATGATCCGGCCGGCAGTGCCATCGAAAAAATCACGGCTTTTATAGCGGCTTTTCCCGATTTCGCCATGGCTCACAACGACCTGGCTGTGCTCTATCACGAGGCAGGTGCCATTGATAAGGCTAGAAGGCACTATGTCAGAGCCGTACACCTTGCGCCGGACAATCCGCATTTCCAGAAAAACCTGGCTGACTTTACTCTGGTGGAACTTGACCGTAAGAGGGAAGCCCTTGCTATCTATAGAGACCTTGTCAACAAACGCCCGCGGGATACGGGGCTCCTGCTGATGGCCGGCCATATCAGCCTGGCGCTGAACCAGCTGGATGAAGCCGCAGCGTATTACCGGCGGCTTCTGGCCATGGACCCCGGCAATGACGATGCCCGCCAGTACTTGGAACGGTTGGAAAGTTCGAAAAATGCGCCGGAAAACACTTCCGGGCGCTCCGACGCCGGTTCACGACCATCTCTTTCCGGGAAAAGCGAAAGCAAGACAACCCTGGCCCCTGGAGCAGTCGCCGAAACCGGGTTAAACCATCCGCCGCTGATATCCATCCTGATTCCGGCCGCAGGTCCTGTGAAACAGCTGCGTCGATGCTTAGAAAGCGTCGATCGGCACACTTCCGAACGCCACGAAATCATCATTATCGACAACGGAATGGCCAAGGGATCTGCAAAATGGCTCCGGAGCTACCTCAAAAAAAATGAGCTTTGCCGTCAGGTGTCCTGCGAATCCGGAACCAGCATGGCGGCAGCCTTTAATGTCGGGATCGCTGCCAGCCGGGGGGAATTCATCCTCAGGCTTTACAATGACGTGCAAGTAACGCCAGGCTGGCTCGCAGCAATGTGCAGTCACTTCAATTGCGCTTCCAATGCCGGGGTGATCGGCGCCATGTCCAACGCCGCCGAATCCCGCCAGGAAACACCTTGCTGCTGGAACCACACCATGGGGCCGCTGACGGATTTTTCCGCAGAGTTTCATCGACGCAACCGCCACCGCCGCATTGCGAGTGAAACCGTCGATGGATTCTGTCTGCTCATGCGACGGGAACTCATCGAAGACATAGGCGTCTTCGATGAAGAGGTGGGTGAAGGCGGATATGAGGCCGAAGACCTCTGTCTGCGGGCAGCGCTAAATGGGTATCAGAATTTCATCGCCGGCGACGTCTATCTTCACCGCCGGATGAGAAATCTGCCCGGGCGCAGTAAAAAATATTTTAACCTCAAGTGGAGCGGAACAGACGGCCAAAGCGTGGAAGGTAAGAAACGCCTGGTGCTGTCAATGGAAACAGACGCCATAAAGGCCTGGCAGGCCGAACGCATTCATGAGGCTGGAGATCTCTTCCTGAAGGCCATTGGCCTGCTGCCCGGCCGACGCCACGGATATCTCGCCCTTACCGCTATGCTGATACAGACGCGTCAGTTTGAAGACGCTCTTCATGTGCTCAGCGAGATGCCGCGAGAGTCGCAGGACGTATCCGCACTGGTAATGGCTGTGGTCTGCGAGGCCGGTCTGGGCCATAACGAAAAGGCCTGCAAACTGGCGGCAGAAGCGCTGCTGGTGGCCCCGCATCACCCCTCCGTGCTCAACATTCAAGGCGTGCTGGCCCTGGGAAAAAACGACATGGATGCCGCCAGCAAATGGTTTCAGCGCAGCTTGGAAGCCGACCCCGGTTTTGGAGAGGCGCACACCAACCTTGCCATGCTTCACGGGGAGGCCGGGGACCAAAGAACCGCCTTCGACTTATACGAGAACGGCTTCATCCTTTCCCCGGCCGACCATGACATCGCCTCGGCCTATCACAACGCCATTTCCCAATTGAATGCCTATGAACGGGCCCGCCCCATTGTCGAAGAGGGGGCGGCTGCCTATCCTCACAGCAAAAAAATCCGTTACATGAGTATTGACATTCTCCTTCACCTGCAGGCTTATTCTGAAGCCATGGGTGAAATCGAAGCGGCCATGGCTGATTTCGGTGTCGAAGACGGCATCCTGGCTACGGCGCTCAAATTGCGGGAAAAGTTGGGCACCACTGAAAAGGAAAACACAACATCACGCGGCCTGGTGTCCCTGTGCATGATCGTAAAAAACGAAGAGCAATATCTGGCAAAGTGCCTTTCCAGCGTAAAGCCCGTGGTCGATGAAATCATCGTGGTGGACACCGGGTCGTCCGACCGCAGCCCGGACATCGCCCGGGCTTTCGGTGCCCGTGTCGACACCTTCGACTGGAGCGGTGATTTTGCGGCGGCCCGCAATCACGCACTGTCCCTGGCGAGGGGAGAAGTGATTTTCGTCATGGATGCCGACGAGGCGCTGTCGCCCCTGGAATACGGTCTTTTCAGACGCCTGTGCCGTCAGTCGTCACGCCGCAGACAGGCGTTTGTCGTCAACACCCGCAACTACACTCTCGACAGCAATATGGTCCTCTGGGAGGCCAATGAAGGCCGCTATGGAAAAGTTGAGGCCGGAACAGGATGGACGCCCAGCGCCAAGATCCGTATATTCCCGAATGATCCTGCCATTCGGTTTGATTTTCCGGTGCACGAAATGGTGGAACCTTCCCTGAAAAAGGCCGGTATAGCAATGAAACCATGCCATCTTCAGATACACCACTATGGAAAACTAGACCGCCGGAAAACCACTCAGAAAGGAGAAATGTACTACCAGATTGGCCGTCAGAAACTTAATGAGACTGGCTGTGCACCCGTGGCCTTGAGAGAACTCGCCGTTCAGGCCGAAATATTGAAAAAACATGCCGAGGCCGTGGAACTCTGGCATCGTTATATTGCAGAAGCGCCCCACGAGCCAAGGGCTTACATCTACCTGGGGATCTCCTACTGCAGCCTGGGCCGTTTCGACAAGGTGCTGGAAACAGCGGAAAAGGCCTTGGCGTTGCTCCCGGACTCCAAGGAGGGACATTACCATTTCGCCCTGGCCAAGCTTCACCTGGGATACCCGGAGCAGGCCCTGGCGTCGCTGGAAAAGCTCTGTGGGCGGCTGCCGGAATATCTTCCGGCACAATTCCTGCTGGCGGCGGCCAACTGTGCCGCAGGAAACAAGGAAACAGCCATGGCGCTACTTGACAAACTGTCACGCACAGCCATCGGTCCCGGGCTCGCCATCCGTTGCCATGAACTGGCCAAGGGGCTTCTGGATTCCGGCAGACCCGAATTCGCCAAGGCCCTGGCGGAAGCCGCCATCGACAGCAAGCACGCTGACAAAGAAGTTTTGAAACTGTATGCCAAATGTGCCGGGCAGGGGGATGTGTATCCCAAGACAGGAACCTATGAGAGGTGAACAGGCCCCGGTGGCGCAGTGCCCGCTATTCTCCTTACGAAATCAAAACAGCGGTTTTTCCAAAAGGAAATACCGCTGTGGTGTCTTTCCCTGTCTTTAACGACTCAGTCTATCCGGCTGACTCCCTCAATCCCGCTGCAATATTGCGGTTGATGTCTATCAGGATGTTCAGCTTTTCCGGGGCGGGAAAAGCCATGGTTTCAAAGATGCGTTTGTCGATGAAAGCGCTCAGCCGCAGGAGGTCCCGTTTGAGGGCCGTGGGCAGAGGGTTTTCCTGCTTGGAAAGCTCGGCCTGAAATATGCTCCAGATGCGTTGGGTGTACTTCAGGGCTTCATCCAGGCGGTCATCCCGATCGGGTTCATCCCACCCCTGCTGGCACTGCTTCAGCTTCAGAGCCGCCTTGGTGAGCACCCGGGCCTCGGTTTCCCGGCCGGACATGGTGTTTTTGTCAACGCTCTCGTAAGTCTTCAACACGTTACTGTACACGGTTGAGCGCCTCCTCTTCGTAGGCCATGAGTTTTTTGGCCATTTTCAAGGCCAGGTAGTAGCGGTCGCTGAGTATGTACTCACTGATGGGATCGATGAAGGCCACGGTGGAGGGCGCCGCCTTTACGAGTTCCTGGGCCACGCGCCAGTAGCTGTCGTAGTATACCGACTGGTGCTCGGAATCGATGTACATCAGCTGAATCACGAAATAGATTAGCCGGGCCGGGGAGTCAGCGCGTTCCTCTGCCATGATGTCGGGCTCCCGCAGAACCGGCACACGGTTTTCGATGGTGAACTGACTGCGGGAATCACCGTTGGCGATCACCGCGCCACCGATAACCATGCGTTCGCGGGGTTTCAGTGTAATTTTCAGTGCCATGAAATAAGCCCCCTGGTTAATATGGGTTGATTCAGGCTTCGGGCGGATTGAAAATACCGTTGGCATCGGCCTGCAATCCAGCCCTTCGGGATTCGAGGGTCCTGGCGGCATTTTCGAGTTTCCCAATCATAGATTGGAAATCCGAGTCGGTGGCAGCCTCAGAAAGCCGCGGGATGTCGATCCCGTCCGGCCCCGTACCCACGGGCTGGCTGTGGATGGTTTTCGCAAATCCCTTGTGCTCGACAACTATTCCCCCATCCCAGGCAGGGGCGGAATTCATTATCCTGGCCGCGGAATCGTCGTCGGGGGGAACAGTGAGATCGTCGATGAGCCTGCGGAAGGCCGAGAAGCTCTTCAGCATCTTCACGCGCTCTTCGCTGCCGGGAGGAAAAGGCGGGTAATTCTTGACGTGGGTTTGCAGCCGGCTCTTCATGTCGTCGATGTGCCGGCCGATTTCCTGCATGGTTTCGTCCGCCCGCCGGATCGTGCGGGCGACGGAATTCAAATTCGAAGTCGATGCCTGCCTGTTGCTGAAAGGGAAGCCGCTGCGATCGATCTTGACCCAGCCGTCAGGATTGCGTTTATGAACATCCGGAGAATTTCCCTCCTTGACGTCGGCACGCGACTGTTCGGCTGTTTCAATCCCCGAGGATCGACTGGTAGAAAGAAAATTGTTTTGCTGGATACTCAAATCTGACGGAATCATGGTGTCACCTCCTGAGGAAGGCTTCAATCGGGGGAGGTTTTCTCCCCCGATTGACGAACTGCCGATAAGCAAGCCCTCAGGGTTCTATACTAAAACAGCCTCAGGACCGACTGCGCCGCCTGGGAGGCCAGGCTCAGGGAGGTGGTCCCCAGTGCCTGGCGGGTCTGGAGCATGAGCATGTTGGCCCCCTCCTCGTTCATGTCGGCGTTGGTGAGGTTGGCCACACCGTCTTCCAGGGTGTTGATCATCTTGGTGGTGAAGTCCTGGCGCGTGGTGATGACGCTCAGGTTGTTGGACAGTTCCTTGGACTCGGTGCGCAGCGTATCCTTGGCAGTGTCCAGATCGTCGATTGCGGCTTCAATATTAGCGGCATCCGCCCAACTATTAGTAGCATCATCAATCGCCAGCCCGCCAGAGCTTCCCGCGAACCCTTCCAGGTAAATGGTGCTATCACCTTCGGCGTCAAATGCCACCGTCATCGATTCATTGTTCAAGAAGTTGATGCCCTTGTAGCCTGAATCTGAAGCCAGAAAATCGATTTGATCGAGCAGCCCATCAAACTGCGTGGCGAGACTTGCTCGCTCGGTGGTATCCGACGTCGACAGGGCCGACTGGGCCGTCGCCTTGGCGGCGGCGATCAAATCTGTAATGGCCGAAATACCGTTGTCGGCGGCCTTGATGGTCTGAATGGCCTCGCTCATGGCATCCTTGCGAAAGGCCAGGTCGTCGGCGCGCTGCTGGTGGTTCTGGGCCGCGAAGAAGTTGATGGGGTCATCCAGGGCGCTCTGGACCTTCTTGCCCGTGGCCAGCCGGCTCTGGGTCTGCTCCATCAGGGAGGAGGTTTTCTGAAGCGCAAAAAGGTTCTGCCGCATTCCGGAAGTCAGGGTAATCGAAGACATGCTATTTCTCCTTTTCTAAGGTTTTGCGATCGGCCTTCTGCCGACCGTCTGAATGGCGCCGATAACATCGGCTGTTGACTGGATGTGTCGTTCTCGGCTGTCGTCTTTTTTCTGGGCCTCCTTTCCGACGAAAAAATTGCCTTTGAGTTCTTTCATCGTACTTTGGCGGAATAACTTTAAGCTTTTTTGAAAAAAACTTTTCCGTATTTGAAAAAAAAGCGGCGATGGTGTAAGGAACGGATGGAATTTCTGAGACCGCCATGGACAAGCCATCAGCCATAGATCCAGCCCCCCTCGCGGTGGAGCAGGCGCTTTTCCCGGACTACCACCAGCTTTTCAACCTGGTCCCCCAGGCCATTGCCTTGGCCGACGTGGCGTCGCATCGCCTGGAGATCTTCAACGACCGCTTCTGTGAACTGACCGGCTACACCGCCGACGAGATCGGGGGCAGAACCGTCACCGAACTGGAGCTGTATGCCGAAGACTCCCGGGCACGCCTGATCGAGGCGCTGAACCGGGCCGGCACCTTGAGCAACTGGGAGCTCTCCCTGAAAGTGCGGGGTGACCGCATCATCAACACCTCTGTCTTCGCCCGGCGGGTGCGTATCGGCGAACGCGATTACCACTACCTGGCGTTTACCGACGAGACCGACCGCCGGCGCATCGAAAGCCACCTGCAGCAGACCCAGAAAATGGAGGCTCTGGGGACCATGGTGGCCGGCATGGCCCACGAGATCAACAACCCCATCAATTTGATTACCTTCAACATCAACCTGCTCGAGAAGGTGTGGCGGGACGTGCTGCCCATCCTGGCGGAAACCGAAAAAGCCGATGCGCAGCGGAAATACGGCGGTCTCAGCTATCGGTTCCTGGCAGGCAACATCGGCCAGATGCACCACGACATGGGTATTGCGGCCACGCGCATCAGCAAGATCATCACGGATCTCAAGAATTTTTCCAAAAAAACGGAAATAACGGACATCGAGCCGGTTCAGATCAACGAGGCCGTCAACAATGCCATGCGGCTGGCCCAGCCGTCCATCAACACCGCCGGGGTGGCCGTCAACCTGGAACTGGGCACGGATCTTCCCCGCATCATGGGCAACCAGCACAACATCGAGCAGATCATTCTCAACCTGGTGCTCAATGCCGTGCAGGCCATCGACCGTGCCGACGGCCGTATCGATATCCGCACCGGCTTCGATGCTCACGGCGACCGCATCTTCCTGCACGTCCGCGACAACGGCCGGGGAATCGCTCCGTCCATAGAAAACAAGATCTTCGACCCCTTCGTCACCGATCGGCTGCACGAGGGCGGCACCGGTCTGGGGTTGGCCGTGACCTACAGCCTGACCAAGGCCCACGACGGCGATATCCGTTTTGAAAGCCGTGCCAGCCACGGTACGGTCTTCAAGGTCTCCTTTCCGTCCAAACGCAAGACCCGCGGCGCCCGCATCCTCATCGTGGACGACGAAAAGTGGAACCGCGAACTGCTGACGACCACACTGACCCGTGAACGCGACTACGTGGTGGACGAGGCCGCCAACGGCGTGGAGGCCTGCATCAAACTGGGGTCCTATCGGCCGGACATGCTCATCCTGGACATGTTCATGCCCCACATGGACGGCCTGGAGGTCTGCCGCACCATACGCAACACCCCGGAACTGGCCGGCATGGTAGTGCTGTTGACCACCGGCTTTCCGGGCCATCCCAAACTGGACGAAGCCGCCCAGCTGGGGTTCACCAATGTGTTTTTCAAGCCCATAAAAATGGAAGACCTGCTCCGCAAGGTCGACGCGCTGCTGTCGCCCGGCGTCTGACCCGGCCACCATGAGATCAAGATGAAATCGATTCCCGACAACGCCTCAATCCTGGTGGTCGATGACGACCAGGGACTGCTGCTGAGCATTCAGGCCACCCTGGTCAGTTCCGGCCTGCCCGAGCCGGCCATCCTGTCGGACAGCCGGGAGGCTCTGGAGATCATCCGCAGTCACCGTTTTCACCTGGTGTTTCTGGACCTGAAGATGCCCCACGTCAGCGGCATGGAACTGCTGGAAGCCGTCAAGACCGAGTTTCCCAATATCGAGTGCGTCATTGTCACGGCCTCCGATGAAGCCTCCACCGCCATCCAGGCCATGCGTTTCGGTGCCTATGACTACCTGGTCAAACCGCTCAACACCGACAAACTGATCCTGACGGCCAACCGGGCCCTGGAACGTTTCAACCTGCGCAACGAACTCACGCTCTACGAAAAAAAGCAGCGCTTCTCGGACCTGCAGAACCCCGAGGCCTTTACGCGCATGGTGGCCAAGGACGAATCCATGGCCCTGGTGTTCCGCCAGGTCGAGGTCGTGGCCCCCACGGATTACAATGTCTTCGTTACGGGGGAGTCGGGCACGGGCAAGGAGCTGTTGGCGTCGGTGATCCACGATCTGAGCAACCGTTCCCAGGCGCCTTTCGTGGCCGTCAACATGGCCTCATTTTCCAGATTCCTTTTCGAAGACGAGTTCTTCGGGCACATCAAGGGGGCCTACACCGATGCGCTCAGCGACAAGAAGGGATTTTTCGAACGGGCTCAGGGCGGGACCCTGTTTCTGGATGAAATTACAGAACTGGAACTTTCCCTGCAGGCCAAGGTGCTGCGGGTGATTGAAGAGAGAGAGCTTTACCGGCTGGGCAGCACCACCCTGCGCAACGTGGACGTGCGCATTATCAGTGCCAGCAACCGGGACATTCAGGAGGAGATACGCAACAAGAGCTTCAGGGCGGACCTCTTCTACCGGCTGAACATGTTCAACATCAAGCTTCCGCCCCTGCGCGAGCGGCGTGACGACATCCTTCCCCTGGCCCACCACTTCCTGAAGCTCTATGCCGCCAGGAACAACAAGGACATCGAGACCATCGACAGCGAATTGGCCAACCGACTGCTGCAGTACAGTTTTCCGGGTAATGTACGCGAGTTGGAGAACATCATCGCGGCGGCCGTGCTGCTGGAAAAAGACCGTGTTCTCAGGCCTTCATCGGTCCCCCTGCTCCAGTCCATGCCCGAAAAAACGGCCGACCGGGAGGGTGATCTGGTCACCCTGGCGGAACTGGAAAAACGCCACATCATCCGGGTCCTTAAAGCCATGGGCGGCAACCGGCAGCAGGCGGCCCGCATCCTGGGCATCAACACCACCACGGTTTACCGCAAGATCGAAAAATACCGTATCACCGAAGACATGATCACCGAAGGTCCCAACTGACCAGCGGACATCGAGGGCAGTATCGCACGTCTGACTCAGGCACACCGGCGCGCCGCAGCCGGCCTGCTGTTGCCCTCCGGAAGTCCGTTCAGTCCGAAAGCGTCCTCCTGCACGCCTACAGCCGGCATGACCCGCACATCACGCAGCACCGCCTCGCGGCCTCCCAGAACCTTTACGGTGCCACTGACGGCAAAGGAGACACCGCTGCCGAAATTCAGACGTCCGCTTGCCCGGCCGCAGGCAATAAACCGGTGGCGATGAAAATGAACCTTTCCCCTGGATATCCGCGTTACGCTGAAACCAGCCCTCCCGATCTCCAACACGCAATCGCTTTCCTGTAGAATCACCCCGTCCTCCATTTCTTTCTGCGATGCTCCCCGGCGGCACTGTTGCCAAGCGGCCGATATCCGCAGAGCCCAAACTGGTGTTCTTTTCATTATCGGCCAAGCAGGGGCCGGCTTTAAACGGGCAGAACTTTCCGGTTGGTGAAAAGGCTTCCGGCAGTTTTTTCTCCCCAACGGCCTGTCATCCGTCTTCAGCGCCATAAACCAAGGCATTACAGGATCATTTTTTCTGGCACAAAACCTGCATTGAAGCGCTGCAGTATCTTTTTCAGCCACACCGTTCCTGCGCATACGGAGAAGTCTCGATGATTCAGAAGCTTTTGATACTATTCGGAGTTCTTGTTTTCGTACTGTTTTTCAAGTCCATCGTGGGGGATATATCTTTGGCGATGAACCTTCAGAGCGGCGGCATCGTGCTGGGGGGTGCACTCATCGGTGTGTTTCTCTCTTTTCCGCTGAAAACCTTCAAAGGGCTCTGGCGCAGTCTGCGCGCGGCCTGCCATCGCCGGGAACCGGACCTGGCGGAGCTCGTGCGCCAGGCCAAAATGCTGGCCCGCATCCGCAGAATATATGGCCCCCGGGATCTGAGTGCGGCCGCAGCCAGAACCAGCAACCCGTTTCTGCGCAAGGGCATCGAGCTGATTCTAGATGATTACGACCGTTTCGAGATCCACGCCATCATGGAAAAGGAGTACGAGCTCTATCTGTCGCGCAAGGAGGCCGAAATCGGCATTCTGAACACCCTGGCCCGCCTGGCGCCGGCTTTCGGCTTCGTGGGCACCATCATCGGTCTCATCAGCGTGCTCAGTCACATGGGCGACCCCGCTGAAATCGGACACGGCATGGCCCTGGCCCTGCTCACCACTTTTTACGGATTGTTATCTTCCAATCTGATCTTCCAGCCCCTGGCCCGCAAGCTGACCGAACATCTGCGCGACGATGCCGTGCAGCACAGCATCGTCATGGAAGCGGTCCTGGACATCGCCGATGCCAAAAACCCGCTGGCGCTGTCCCATCGCCTGCGCGCATACATCCGTTTCGGTGACGCCGAAGATACCGTCGTCCTCCCGGCATCCCCCCCGAGAAGCCCGAAACCCCTTTTGAAGCGCATGGCATTGAAGAGGTGATATGCACGATCTGAGTTATGAGGAACTGGTCAAACGACTAGAGTTCTCCGAGCGGCAGCGCATCCACAGGCGCAGGACGGCAGCCCGTACCGCCGGTGAAGACGATGGCGCCAGCTGGACCATCGCCGACCTGATGACGCTGCTGCTGATCTTTTTCATTCTGCTGTACGCCCGCACCGGAACCGGCAACCTGTTCTCGCTCCGGCAGGCGGATCGGGGTCCCGTTCCCTCCCAGATCATCCGGCACAAAATCATCGTACCCTCGAAGTCGGCGGCAGCAAAAGCCGTTCTGCCGGCCGGCTCTCCCAAACCGGCCGTTTTCCAGGAGCCGACGGCACCGCCGCACCCATCCACGCCGGCACCCAGTCCCCTGCAGCTGAAAGTGGAGGCCTTCATGAAAGCCAACGCCGGACAGGGTATTCGGGTCCGCTGGGAGAAGAAGCGCCCTGTTTTCATTCTCAGCGAAAAAATCACCTTCCTTACGGGACAGGCCGATCTGCTGGCCGAATTCCAGCCGACCCTCATGGGCATGGCGGAATTCATCGCCGAACAGGCAGAACAGCAGGTGCAGGTTACCGGCCATACCGATGACACGCCCATCCACACGTTTCAGTTCCCGTCCAACTGGGAGCTTTCGGCCGCCCGGGCGGCCAGCGTGGCCAGGTTCCTGATCGCCAACGGCGTAAGCGCCGAGCGGATCACCATACGGGGCAGCGCCAGCTACCGCCCCGTGGCGCCCAACGACACCGTGGATCATCGGCAGGCCAACAGGCGGGTGGAGATCACGCTGATCGAACGATGATCATTGCCTGGCGCAAGAACCCCTGGGAAGAGAAAGAAAACCAGAAACACCAAGGGCGCGCTTAAAAATAGCTTCACATTCCTGACGTCGATCCATCCCGCCTGACTGCGTTGCGGAAACTCAAAATATGGTTGATATTCCTGGGTTTCCACGCCTTGCCCGGCGGGCGCCTCAACGCCTGAAAATGGCGAACTAATTTTTCGCAAACCCTAAAGCCCCACGATAGTTACGCCGAAGATACCATCAGGGAGGTGCATGATCAGGGAGGTGCAGCATGGACATCCGCATCGGCGATATGCCGCGTGTAAAAAACGACTTGAAGGGCGGTGGCAACGCACCCGGGCAGCACAATCCCCGCCGGGAGCGCCGCAAAAACCGACAGGACCGCCGCAAAAGTGTCCGCGACGGCGTTTTTGTGCGCCTGTCTTTTAAGAACGACCGGCGACAGAACCCCGATCGCCGCAAGAAAAACAGCACCTACGACCATTTGGGGCGCTGACTGCCGGACCGGATACCATTACCCCCGGGCACCCCCCTCGCGGCAAGCAGCGGCGTTTTAGAATCTCGGCATCAAAAAAATTGACCCCGGCCCTTTAAAATAAAAAAATCCTGTGCTAACAGACGGGCGAGACCCTTTCATCCAGACACCGCTGACACCGGTGTCCGTTCGTACGGCCCGGAATCACCATGCAGGACGACAACAGCCAGGATTTTTTTGAATTCGATGAAAATTTCCGGGAATCCCTGGAAAATCAGCATTCCCACCACCCTCGGCCGCGACGCGGAAGGACCTTGGCGGTGGTGGTGATCTGTGCGGCCGTGATCGCGGCCGTGGCCACCGTTTTGGGTATTTTCCGCTCAGACGACAGCACCCTGACCCCGAATCTGGCACAGACCTTTCCCATTAAAACGCCCCCACCTGTCAGTGTAGCGGCCACTGCACCAACCTCCACCCCCGAGCCTGCTTCTGCCGGCACGGCGGCAAACGTTCCCGCACCGGACAGCGCAGCCCCTGTTGAAACGATTCCCGAAGCCCCGCGAAGCGCTGACACCGGAGGCCAGACAAAAAATGAAAACCTGTCCGTCGGGGTAACCACATCTGCCCCGGTGCAGACGCCCGCACCGGAACCGGCAACCAAACAGGAAGACCCGCCGCCGGTATCACAGAGGCCAGGCACCTTCACGGCGATAGAACCGACGCCTTCCCCGCCAAAGCCGCCTGCCGACAAAACGCGTCTTTGGGAGAATCGGTTGTCTGCCGGAAACGGCCTGCCGGATTTGACGGGAGAAATCCGCGCGGGGCGTCTGCAGCAGGCCGCACAAGTCTACAGGCGCTACTTTCGCAACCACCCGGCAAAGTACAGCATCAGCCTGGAAGTCGCCTGCCAGCCACAGACCGTCATGCGAGCCTTCAGCGAAGTGGACCCGGCCGGAAAAATGTTCATTCTACCAGCCAGGTTAGGTGAGCGGTCATGTTTTGCGGTTCTGTGGGGGACCTATCGTACCATCCGGGAGGCCAAAGACGGAAAGGCTTCGGTGCCGTCTTTCTTCACCTCCCAGACAACACCGCGCATCGTGGGGCTGTTCCGCTATATGGAGTGAAGCGCTTTTCCTATTCGACCCGCCATGTGGGGTGCTCGGTTTCCCAGAGGCGAATGGCTGCTTTGGAAATTACCGCAGATTTTTAATGCGGTCCAGGCGGCCGAGGACTTCGGTGATGCGAATGCCGTATTTTTCATTTTCGACGGTGACTTCACCCTTGGCGATGACCTTTTCATTGGCCAGAATGTCCACCGGTTCTCCGTCCAGTTTGGCCAGTTCTACCACCGATCCCTGGTTCATCTCCAGCAGTTCGCTGAGTTTCATCCGGGTTCTTCCCAGTTCCACGGTGAGCTCCAGAGGGATATCCAGAATCACGTCCAGATTGCCGCCGCTCGACAGCATGGGTGCCGGTCCAGGGGCTTCGGTGATCGGATCCTGTGTTTCCACGGCGGCAGATGGTTCATGCGGCCTTTCGACCGGGGAAGGGGTCGGTGCGGATCGTGCGGCCTCTTTCAATGCCCGCAGTCCCTTCACGCCTATCTCGATGATACCCCTGTGCTCCCGGAAGCCGAAAACAAGACGATCGGTGGTTTCCATGCCGGGGGATTCGATGCGAAAGTCGCTTCCAGCGATGATGGCCGGCGGCGACAGACGGCAACCAATGCCGGCATCGGTAAAAGCGGACTTGAGGCGGCTCCCCACGATATTGCTGATCTCCCCCAGAAGATCCCTGGTCTCGTCATCACTTTCGATCTCATCGGCATCGGTTCCCAGCATGGCGGCCGCCATCAGCCTTGAAAACGGGTCGGGGACCCCGATGGAAACCAGGCCCATGATTTCTCCGGTGAAATTCACCGATCCCACCAGATAATTCTCGAACCTGCCGGGCGGCGACTCTTGTTCCATTATACGGATCTCCATGGACAGCATGGTATCAAAAACCTCGACCAGCGAGGCACACGCCGAAGCTTTCAGGTCCATGGAACCGATGGCCTCGAAATCCCTGGGGGCACCCGACCCACCCCCTTGCGTTTCCGTCTGACCGGCGTCCTGCTGACCGGCGTCCTGTCCGCCTTGCTGTGGCTTCAGCCCCACCTCGACAAAGATGCGGTGGTCCTCATACCGGAAAACGAAGCGCTCGAAAGGTTTTCTTTTGAAGGCTTCGATGGTGAAACCGCTTCCCGCGGTAATCGATGGTGTTGAGATGCTGCAGTCCAGTCCCGCATCCGTGAAGGCCGATTTCAGGTTGCCCCCGACGATATTGCCGATCTCGCCGAGCAAGTCTTTGATCTCATCGTCGTTTTCTATCTCATCGACTTGGACGCCCAGCATGGCGGCCGCCATTATCCTGGAAAAGGCGTCGGAAACATCAAAGGTGATGAGCCCCATGACCTCACCGGCGAAATTTACGGCCGCCACCACACGATCGGCATTTTCCCGCTCGGCCGAATCATCCCCGGCAACTTCCACTGGCAGGGAGAGCATAGTGTCAAACACATCGATCACCGACTCACTCACCCTGGCCTTTATGTCCACGGATTCTTGCAGTTCCATCAAACCCCGCCGTTCAGAAATGAGCACCGGCGAAACCCGACGCGCACCGCAGGGGCATGCCGATGCCTGTTGAGTATTGCGCGTCAACTGGTCATCATACCGGGATTATTTCACATTTGGGGGAACGATTGCAACCGAAATCGCTGTCGGGAGTAAAACCTGACCGAATACCGAACGGCTAGTCGATATAGTCCCCCCGGTTGAACCGGATCACTTCCAGTGAAGAGGTGATCAGCATCTGGCCGAGGATATCCCGCATGCCGTCCCCGGGCCGGAGGCCCTCCAGGTAGGAAGACAGCTGCTCGCCCTGGACCCGAATCCGGTCGATGAGCGGCGATAAGGCTTTCAGGCTCACGCCGGCATCCATCAGTTTCTGCTGATACGCCTCCAGTGTATCCAGGAAACCCTCCACCTGGTGAACGATACTATGGCCATCGACCACCGCAAGCGGCTTGAAGGTCACGTCCGGAATCATTTCGGGGGCCGTGGGGGAAGGCGTGGCGTCGATATCCTGCAATGGTGGTGGTTCCATTTTCTGCTCCAGGATGCTCTTGAATTCCGCGCCGTCCGGCTCCGTTACGTTGTTTGCCCGTTGCGTCAAATTGCGCGAGGGGTCATTGACTTGATCTACTTTCATCGCTTTGACAGGCTCCTTTCCCAGTTGGTCCACACAGGACGGTTGACGGTGTCGCCGTTAAACGATGCAATTTCCCTGCCACACCTGAAAAGGTTTTGATTGACTATTATATGAATTTATTTCAGGAAGATACAATAATAAAAGCATTGGTAACCGTCCTGCCGGGCAGTTTTTGCCGGCCCGGCAAGCCCAGGGAGCCCCCCGTCGATACGGCCCCGGCAATTTTTGCCTTCGCGTGTCAATCAACCGACGGCCACAGGCAACAACCCCGTGCCACCACGCTGCAAAAATATCCCCTGGCGCCGTAGGTACCTTCCTAACGTATTGAAATAGTGATATTTTATGATATTATAGCCACAATGCCGAAATCACCGTCTTTTATCATGCCACCTTTGGGAGCTGGTATGGAAATTGAATGTACCATGGACAGACCACAGCGGGTCGGCCGGTTGGACCGGCCAAGGCCCTTGGTGTAACCCCCCAAATAAGGGGATCCATATGCAACCCTCGGCCAGATTCCTGATCGCCGCCGGCCTTCTGCTGATCCTCTGCAGTGGATGCGCCTACCAGTCCACCGTGGTGCTGCCGCCGGTGGGATATCCCGAATCCATTTTTACCCATCCCGCCCATAACGGACTGCCCGGCGCCCGCACCCTGGTTTTCCGTTTCGTGGAGCCATATTATGCGCCGGGGGTGGGTCGCACAGCCGCGCAGTGTGTGGCGGACACCTTGCAGAGTACGGGTAGCGTCGGTGAGATCCTGACCGATCCGGACAGCATCGGGCTCAGCCTTGCACAGATGAATGAGATTGCCCGTCGATACGAGTGCAGCCGATTTATCGTCGGCCGCATTAACGCTTATTTTGAGGGAAGCGATTTTGAAACAGCGCTAGTGGCTCAGGAGATGTGGGTCTACCGCACGGCGGATCCCCACTCGCAGCTTCTGTGGCATGCCGCCGCCAGAGAGGGGGCGGCCCCCAAACCGCTTACGGACTACATCTTCGCCCACAGCATGGGCGCACCGGCGTACTCCACACTGGTACTGCTGAAAAGAAACGCCGAGAAATTCACCAACATGCTTCGCGACATCCCAGCCCCGGACACCAGCCGAGTGGCCGCCGCCCAAGTGGGGGGCCGGGTCAGGCCGGTGCCTGTTTATTCAGATTATAAATAAACACCAGCACTTCGGCCACGGCACGGTAGAGCTCGGTCGGAATTTCACGGTCCAGATCCAGGGCTTCTAACAGCTGCGTCAGCTCCCGATCCTCGCGCACCGGCACGTTGCTGCGGTCGGCCACTTCCAGTATTTTCTCCGCAATGAGCCCGCGGCCCTTGGCCACCACCCGGGGTGCACGATCCTTGCCCGGCAGGTACTTCAACGCCACGGCGCTTCTGGCGCTTTCCTTTTTCATACGCGGTAGTCCACCAGTTTATCTCCCGGCCTGATCCAGTCCTGGGTCTCAAAAGTTGCGACCCTGGGTTCAGAGACGAGGACCTTGATGTTGAGGCCCGCAAAGAGCGCCTCTACCGCCGGTGTAAAATGGGGAAGATGGCCTTCAACCAGTGTTTTCACCTCCTCGCTGCGGACATAAAAGGTGATGTCGAGATTTCCCTGCAGCAGGAAAAAATCGGTGCGGATTTCTCCGATGCGGCCCATGGAAAGCAGCAGCGAGAGGCGATTCCCCTGCCGCGCTTTCCGCCTTTTGCTGGAAGCGTAATAGACCTTCAATCGGACACTGCTGTCATTGTCGGGAAGATTGAACTGGTAAGTGAACACCTGGCCTGCATCCGGGCGGGCTGTCTCACCGGTTTTTTCGGCACCGGCACTGTAAACCGGCTCCTGCAGGCTGCGGGCCGCCGATTTCAGCTGCACCGCCCGGCCCTGCTGACGTTCGATATCTGCCAGCAACCCTTCCAGCAGCTGCCTGGCAGGTCCGGTCTTGCGCCAGGCCGATCCCGACACCAGTTTGTTGAGATCACCGAAAGCCTGCTGAAGCCTCAACAGGTTGGGCTTCATATCCTGGTCCATTAGCAACCTGATTTCAGGGCGATCCCATAAGGGTCCGGCGTGCCGGCCCTTGAGCAGTTGAGCGATCAGCGTTTCCAGTTTTTTCTCGAAAAAAATGCCGTAATTTTCCACCTGGAAGGCAATCTGCGGGGCCAGCCGGGCACTTCCGCTCTCCAGCGGCAGTGGCCCGACGTTACGGATAATACGGCTGAGCGCTGAAAAAACATCGGCGGGATTGGGCCTGTTGCCGGCGGGCGACCGATGGGACAGCAGTATTTCCATGATTTCGCCCTGCAGGCCGACAATATCCCGAGCCAGCGGCATCGTCAGGGGAGTCACGTCGCGCGTCACACTGCTGCGCTGGCCACCACCCATCAAATCCATCTCCGGTGGCTCCGGCTGCCCGGACAGCTCCATGCCTCTTCCGGACAGAGCCGAAGTCGATAACCCTTCCACCAGATGCAGGCGCACCTGCCCCCTTTGCAGGCCGGCCACCACCACCTGGATACGGTCTCCGCCCTTGACGGCGAAATCCACCAGCGCGGGGATCTTGAGCCTTCCAAGGGCCACAAGGACGTTGCCGCCATCGGCTTTCAGCACCTTTACCGTTAGTCGATCGCCGACTTTCAAGGTGCCGCTCTTGGCCAGGTCTTCGGCAGGAGCGAAACCCAGGGTCGCTTTGATGGCACTCGGATTCAACAAAAAGACGGCTCCCCTTTTGCGCCAATGAACCGCGGCGCTGGTCTCCCTTGATAGGTATCGCCCCGCCGACAGAAAACTTTAGAAATCCACAACCTCCGCGTGGCGCACAGCCCCAATCGGCCTGCTTCAAAGTCGACAGGCCGATCTAAAGTTTCAGGATAAAATGCGGATAACCCATTTAAGGCCGGCTGGACCAATCCAGATCGAGAATCACCCTCAATCTGAAAAAGAAAAATGAAAACGGTATCCGCAAACCGCAGGAAACAGTCAAACCGACGGTCCGGTTTCGACCGGCGGTGGATCACCTCCACCTATTCCGGGCCTGAACGACGCAAGGGGACGGATCGTCGCAGCGGTCGGGACAGGCGTCATTCCAGCTCCGGCATTGTCCCGTTGGATAAATCCCTGCCCGAGTCCCGTGATCAGCACCCCGCCCCCCGGCCTCAGCCGGATGAGGCTCCCGGTTGCCCGGAGGGTTGAGTCCGGAG
The DNA here is from genome assembly GCA_964442705.1 of uncultured Desulfobacteraceae bacterium. GTDB lineage: Bacteria > Desulfobacterota > Desulfobacteria > Desulfobacterales > JALSRD01 > JALSRD01. The sequence continues at coordinate 32,757 of CAYUAQ010000003.1, read as the reverse complement.
TAAGCGAGTCGCTCTCCCCTGGTCGGCTTTCATAGCACGGATCAGCGACGTCTGAATGAGTTGGAGATCAGTCACTGATGAAAACGCGCCGTAGGAAAGACGGAAATGACGAATATTGAAAAAGGGTTGCGCCTTTCAGCGCAGCTGCAGATGCTTCTGAACCGTCTACCGAGCCCGGTGGCTGTCATCAATGAGAATCGGAACGTTCTGTGGCAGAATGACAGTATGACCGCCTACCGCCGGCAATGCCGGCCGGCAAGTCGGGCAACCACCATCTGTGAACTCTTGGGCTGCAGGCATTGCGGAAATGTCTCCCCGGGGGCCCGGTTGGAAAACCAGTGTCGCCGATGCGGGCTTGGTATCCTGATCGAAAATACGTTTCGCCTGCGACAGCAGCACGCCAACGCCCATTTCCATCTGCCTGTATCCAAAAAGCGCCGTCGTCAACTGGCGCTTTCCACCACCTGTGTAATCGGCAGGGGGGCCCCGGCGGTGATACTGACCGTCAGCGATGAGACCGAACTGCGGTCCAGGAAACATCTGCAGGCTGAAATCAAACGACTTACCGGTGCCCTTCAAACGGCTGGATCCATCTGCCATGAACTGGCCCAGCCGCTGATGACCATATCGGGCTATATCCAACTGCTGCTCATGGACACTGAAAAGGGCTCCACCCGCTATGCCAGGCTGGAGAAGATAAATGAGCAGGCCCTGCGCATCTCCGCCATTACCCGGGAGATCATGAGTATCCGGCAGCGCCATCTGGCCGCCGGTGACCAACCCTCTGACGCCGCGGCCCGGCATCGACACCTCACATTGATCTGATACCCGGGCCCTCTACCCCCTCCTGCCTTTTTGGACGGGCGCATCCGATGGTTTCTCAGCCTGCATCAACGGCGTGTCGCTGAGAATGATTTCCACGCGGCGGTTGGACTGCCGTCCCTGCCAGGTGGCATTGGACTTGACCGGGCGGTATTCACCAAACCCCATGGTGGCAATGCGTTTGGGATCGAAACCGGCATCCCGAATGAAGAGTTCGGCCACTGAAGCGGCCCGGGCAATGGACAGGTATAGATTGGAGTGGAACGGTCCACCGGTAATGGGCACGTTGTCCGTGTGCCCGGCGATGACAATTTCCCCCTTGGATTTTTTCAAAACCAGTGCGATCCGGACCAGCAGAGGCCGTGTGGAGGGACGAATCTCGGCCTTGCCGGAATCGAAGGTCGTCTCCCCCATCAGGCGGATGATGATCTCACCGTTCTCGTTGTCAACGCTGATGAGGTCCTTGATGTCTTCGGGGAAAAGCGACTCGATTTCTTCGATGAGCTTCTTTTTGACCGCCTCGGCATGCACGTCTTTGGTCAGGTTCAACTGCCTGTCGAAATCACGGGCGATGATGCGGTCACCTTTGGGAGAATCAAATACCTGGGTCTTGCGCTGAATTCCGAAGGCTTCCCTCAGGGATCCGGCGACCTCCTTGTACTTCTGCCGATCCATCTCCGAAAACGACAGCAGCAGCACAAAGAAGCACAGCAGCAGACTCATCAGGTCGCCGAAGGTAACCACCCAGGCAGGCGCACCCGTGGCCTCTTTTTTGATGCCCTGGGGTTCTCCCATCTTACTTCTTCTTCTTTCCGCCCTTTTCGGAATTCTTCTGGGAGCGGTTTTTGGGCGACAGGTAGATTTTCAGGGATTCCTCCAGCACCATGGCGGAAACCCCCTTGGCAATTCCCACGGCGGCCTCGCGGATGATTCGCTTGTTGACCAGTTCCTCTTGGCTCCGCAACGCCAGCTTGTCAGCCAGCGGCATACAGATGAAGTTGGCGGCCAGCGCCCCGTACAGTGTCGTCAGCAGTGCCACTGCCATGGCCGGTCCGATGCTGCTGGGATTATCCATGCTGGCCAGCATCTGCACCAAGCCGATGAGTGTGCCGATCATGCCGAAAGCCGGCGCCGAGTCCCCCATACCTTTGAAGACCCCCTGGCCGGTGGCATGCCGCTGAAGCATGATCTCAATATCCTTGTTGAGCATGTCCTCGATGAGCCCCTGGTCCAGGCCGTCGGAAAGGTAGCGCAAGGCTTTGGCGGCAAAAGCATCTTTGGGTTTTTTGCTCTCCAGGGCGATGAGTCCCTCGTTCTTGGCGATCTTGGCGTAGGAGATCATCTCGGCGATAACCTTTTCGGGCTGCTCCAGTTTGGCCATGAAAGCTTTCATGGCCACCTTGATGGAGTTGATGACATCCCCCATGGAGAACTTGATGAAGGCCACGGCCAGCGTGCCGCCGAAAACGATCAGTATGCCCGGGATGTTGAGAAATATTCTGGCACTGCCCCCCATGATGATGGCTGACAGAACCAGTCCTGATCCTCCTACCAGCCCGATGATTGTCGCCAGATCCATACTGCCCTCTTATTGTACTGATTTGTCAACAGAACTTTCTTCTATCTGCTTTCCAGATCACCTTTTGTCGTGGATTTACATCAGCAATGCCAGACAGCGGGTAAAACAGCCGGACAGGAGAAACACCCCGTTCTGGAAGGGTGGTCTGTCCAGATTTTCCTATCTGGATTATCGGCACATGCACGGGAAGCTTTAACCCCTGGACAGGGATAATATCTTGTAACCGCAAGCGGTTGTCCGGCTCCAAACCGCCTCCCCTTAGGCCGCGGGGTCACTGCCGGCGGGCAGGGTTGTATCGGGGGAATCATCGTGGCGTGAAACATGATTCCGGCACCCAGACCGGCAGACGGCAGGCCCCGGGGGACTGCCGGTGCTTCGGTCGATGCAGGGTGCCGAAGGGCGGCGGGGAAGGGTGCATCAGGCAGAAAGGTCCAGAGGCACGTATCCAGGGGGTACTTCGCGCAGCAGCTTTCCGTTGCGGTCATACACCTTGACCGTCAGCTGGCCGTTTTCAAAATCGAACTTTCTCTCCTCGATCTCGATCTCCGTGCTTTCCGATTCCCTCTGGCTGCCTCCGCCCACCGAATGGCCCTGATCCCGCACTTTGTCACCCTCAGGACTGTGAGCAACCCTGGCGGAGGGTGGTGTAACTTGCTGCATAGTGTGGACGTCGGCACCGGCGGCAGCGGAAGGTGGCGGAACGGACAGTTTCTGCTGCTCGGAGCCCGTGAAAGCGGGGGCTTCGATTCCCCGGACAATGGAGCCTATCAAGCTTGACATGGTTCTATCTCCTGTATCGCTTTACAAATCCCTCACTTCGGCCTGAGCATCCTATCTTTCCAAGCATGCAAGATTCGTGCAGCGTCTCAAGCCATCCCATCTGTCTTCGTCTTTCCCCGCCAGTCGCCGGCCCGCGCGAGCCGCCATCCTGCCCAGAGTGAACCGGCAGGGGCATCCCGGTCGAGAAACGCAAATTATGTAACCCCGCCTACAAAAAAATGGTATGAGTAGTTCTTTACCTTTTTAAAAAATTTGGCTACAATTATATAAATTAAGCTTCTGCAACGGTGCCCCCCAATGAGAACCGCTATTCGCTACGAAATCGTTCCTTACAGCGGCACTTTCCAGCCGGCGGTCTCCGTGCCGACGGCGGGCTCTCCTGCCGGGAAGAGAACCGTGGCGTACACGGACCGTCGGTCTGGGAACTCCCCCAGCCGGCAATGGCAACACAGCTTTGCCCTCTATGGCCCCGGCGGAAAGATCAATCCTGCTTCAGGCGCCCGTCTCAGGGGAGTACGGGTAGACGTATATGCCTGACCGCTGGGCCTCCCCGGTTTTTTGAAAATCCCCGAAATCTTCGCTTTCAGGATCTTGACGCTCAGTTTCACGTCTCCCTTCACCCGGCATAGGAATGATGGTCTTCCTGATTTCAAATATCGGCAGGGGCAGGCAGAACTTGAAAAGAAAAAAACAGCCCCGCCCTGAAATCGGTTCGTGCACGGGGAAAAACGGAACCCGGGGAGATTCCGGCAGGGGTGGGAACAGAGGGGGTTCGCAGGGAGATGGCGTTACCACAGGCGGATCACCCGGACACCGTCTACCAGAGCGCCCCGCACCCTTTCCATGTGGCGCAAGGCGGCGATCTGCCTCTGCACATCGGCAGGCTTCATGTGCAGCCGCTCACACAGGGTCTCGAGGGGCATCCCGCCGGATTCTGCCAGCATGCGCAGAATTTTCTGCTGGATTTCCGTCAGCTCGGTGACTCCCGCCCGTGGCCCCGTCATGGCCTTGGCGCTGTGCACCGCCCAGGGATCACACGTGCGGGGAGGAGAAAGCATGTCCATGTAACAGTCTTCACACAGGGTTTCGCCGAGATGGACATGTTCGTCTCCGTCGGCGATAAGGGTCTGGCATCGATCACAACGCAGCATAAAGGCAACACCTCCCTTCCTCGGCCAACACAAGAGCACGTTTCCGCTTGTCGCGAGTTCTTCCGGCTGACCTGTTTTTACTTTGAAATAATCAGCTTACCGGCGGGTGTCAACGGGCCCCGCCCATTGGTCGCCTTGCACCGGCACCACCGATCTGGTATTTTCAGAGCCCAAACCCAGATGGAGGACATCCCCATGCAATACAATCTGGATACCGGCACCCCGCTGGCGGAGCTTTCGACGCGTATCCGGCGCTTTCAGGCGCGACTGCAGCAAGACGAGGTGGACGGTGCCCTGATTCTCCAAAACAGCGACCTGTTCTACTTTGCCGATACCATCCAGCAGTCTCATCTCTATATTCCGGCCGAAGGAGACCCTCTCCTGATGGTATACCGTCACGTGCAACGCGCACGCAGCGAAACATCGCTGCCCCGGGTGACGGCCATCGACTCGCCGCGTCAAGTGCCTGAAGTGCTGAAAAAGCGGGGCTGTTTCCCCGCCGCGAGGCTGGGCATGGAACTTGATGTCCTGCCCGCCGCGCGGTATTTCAGCTTTCAGCGTCTTTTCCCCGACATCGCCATCGTGGACATCTCCCATGGCATCCGCCTGACGCGCATGGTGAAGTCGGAATACGAGATATCCCGGATCCGCCAGGCGGCGCGGCTGGCGGATCGGCTGGCGGCCCAGGTGCCCGATGTGCTGGGCGAAGGCATGACGGAAATCGAACTGGCCGGCCGCCTGGAGTCCGTTGCACGTTGCATGGGGCACCAGGGAATAGTGCGCATGCGGCTCTGGGGGGCGGAAGTTTTTTACGGTCACCTGATGTCCGGGGCAGCCGCGGCCGTTCCCAGCTACCTGTCTTCACCCACCGGCGGCATGGGGCCGGGCAGGACCGTGGCCCAGGGCGCCGGGTTCCGAACCGTGGGACGACATGAGCCCATCCTGCTGGACTACGCTTTCGCCTGCCGGGGCTACCTAGCTGACCATACGCGTATTTACTGTCTAGGCGAACTCCCCGATGACCTGCTTGAGGGACACGCGGCCATGCTCAGCCTGCAGGAAAAAGTGAAAGCGGCGACCACACCGGGGAGGACCGCTGGAGACATCTATCGGCTGGCGCTTTCGCTGGCGGCAGAAGCCGGCTATGCCGACTATTTCATGGGACCGGTCGGCGCACGCGTCAGGTTCGTGGGCCACGGAGTGGGCATCGAACTGGACGAATATCCGTTCCTGGCCCGGGGGCAGGACACGGTCCTGGCGGAAAACATGGTTATCGCCCTGGAACCCAAACTGGTATTTCCGGGAAAGGGAGTGGTGGGGATCGAAAATACCCATGTGATCACCGCACGGGGACTGGAGCAGTTGACATGCCACGACGAAGCGGTCATCACGGTGACGTAAAAAAGGGGGGACGGCTGAGGGCAGCCGGTCTCCCCCGGATATTGCCAATAGTGTGGTGCGGTTAGCGCTTGGAGAACTGGAAACGCGCCCGGGCTCCCTTCTGGCCGTATTTCTTGCGCTCCTTGACCCGTGGGTCGCGGCGAATGAAACCCGCCTTCTTCAAGGCGGCCCTGAGGTCGGGATCGGCCATCACCAGCGCCCGCGAGATGCCGTGACGAATGGCGCCGGCCTGCCCGAAGTATCCGCCCCCCTTGACGTAGACGCGGACGTCGAAGTTCTCCAGGGTATTGGTCAGGTCCAGGGGCTGCTTGAGCAGTTGCTTGGCGCTTTCCACCTTGAAGTAGTCGTCGAGGTCCCTGTCATTGACGGTTATTTTTCCACTGCCCGGCATCAGCCAGGTCCTGGCCGTCACCGTCTTGCGTTTTCCCGTGGCGTAAAATACGTTTTCCTGTTCCATTGGTAAGCTATTCCCTGGGTAATTTTTCTGGCCTTTACAGCGACAGAATCTCTGGGTTCTGGGCTTCGTGTGGATGCTTGTCCCCTGTGTAAACCTTCAGTTTTCTGTAAAGTTTTCTTCCCAGCCGGTTTTTGGGCAACATCCCCCGCACGGCGAAACGAATGATGTCCTCCGGCCGCTTCTCCCGCAGTTTTTCGGCACTGATTTCCTTCAAACCGCCGATATAGCCGCTGTGCCGGTAGTATATCTTTTGGTTCCACTTGCGCCCGGTGAGTTTCACCTTTTCGGCGTTGATGACGATGATGCTGTCTCCGGTATCCACATGGGGTGTAAAAAGCACGTTGTGCTTGCCCCTCAGCCGCGCGGCAATCTGGGTTGCCAGCCGGCCCAGTACAGCCCCGTCGGCATCCACCAGGTACCACTTGCCCTCGTTGTCGGATGCTTTGGCACTAGTTGTATATTTCTTCACCTGTCGACTCCCGTAAAATTTTAAAATCACTTGAACTGTAAGCCGCAAAAAGCGGCAGCGGTGCCGTTTTCCAACAGCTCAGTCAGAAGAATTTGGCACTATTAAATAAAAATTGGACTTGTGTCAAGAAAAAAATATGTCTATGGTCGGAGCGAAAAACTGTTTGCGATGCACTGCAGCCACGGTACGAACATCATGGACCATCTGGAAATCGAAGTCAAATTCCCCGTCGACGATGCCGATGTCATGCGCAGCGCCATCACAACGTTGGGGTGCCGCAGCCGGGGCCGTGTTTTTGAAACCAATTTCTGTTACGATGACGTCGGTCATTCCCTGATGCGGAAAAAAGCCCTGCTACGCCTGCGCAACGACACCCGCGCCAGGCTGACTTTCAAATCCCCCCCCGGAACCGAAGAGCCCGGGTTTAAGGTGTTCCGGGAAATGGAAGTGCAGCTGGACAGCTTCGATACCATGGCAGGCATCCTGGAAGCCGTCGGATTTCAGCGCACGCGGGTATACGAAAAATGGCGGGAAACGTTTGCCTGCGGAGATGTCCAGCTGTGTCTGGACACGCTGCCCATGGGCTCTTTCCTGGAGATCGAGGGCCCCCGCAGGGAGATTGCCGCCGTATCGCGCAAATTGAACCTGCGGTGGGAAAAACGTATCCTGGCAAATTACCTGGAGATGTTCGATCATCTCCGCCGGCAGCTGGACCTGCCTTTCAGCGATCTCACCTTCGACAATTTCAAGGGGATCTGCGTCGACCCGGGCTGGCCCCGCGCCTTTGCAGCGGGGTCATGACCGCCATGGCTTCCGCGCCCCCCTCTTCCGCCGGCCCGTCGTCGCAGACTTTCACCGTCATGACGCTCAACCTGCGCTTCGGTAGAGCCGACGATGGACCCAACAGCTGGAAATTCCGCAAGAAATGCCTGTCGTCCCTCTTCTCCCGCTTCAATCCGGATTTCATTGGCCTGCAGGAGGTCAACGATTTCCAGCTGCCTTTTCTCACCCGCGTGCTGCCCGGTCACCGCTTCATCGGCCGACGCCGACCGGCTCCGGCATTCTGGCAGAACAACATCCTGTTTTACCGCCAAAAATGGCGCTGCACCTTTGAAAGCCACTTCTTCCTGAGCCCCACGCCGGAGGTGCCCAGCCGTTTCCGCAACAGCCGCTGGCCGCGGCAGTGCACCATGGGGATGTTCGCGTGCCCCGGCCGGCGACTGGCATGTGTCGACACCCACCTGGACTTCGATGCTGGCGTTCAACGCAACAGCGGCCGTCTGATCCTGTCCCGGTTGTCCCCGCTGCCGGCGGCGGCGCCGGTAATCCTCATGGGGGATTTCAACACCGACTGCCACAGTCCCTGCTATGGCCTGCTGACCGGTCGCAAAGATGACGAGGGGGGCTTCGAAGATGTTTTCGGCGGGACGTGCCCCGGCACGCATCACGGGTTTACCGGCCAGAGCAACGGCCGTGCCATCGACTGGATTCTGTTCCGGGGTGATCTCAAGGTCGTAGACGTCCAGGTCATCCGGGAACGGTTCGAGGGCCGCTACCCCTCGGATCATTTTCCACTGGTGGCCGTTTTCAGCTGGAAGGACTGATCAGGCAGCGGCCGCCCGCAGCGCACGCGGGCATTCAGGCGGGCGCCTTCTTCCACCGTCAGATCTTCGCAGTGCAGCTCCCCCTGGCAGCTTCCCGAAGCCAGCAGGGCGACTTCTCCGCTGATGCGCAGATTTCCGTGACAGTGACCGGCGATGGTCATGTGGACGGCTTCGATATCGGCAAAAACCGATCCGCCGGGAGCGATGGTCACCCGCTCACCGGACAGGCTCCCCCGCAGGGTCCCCCGGATGATCAGCTCTCCGCTTCCACTGACATCGCCCTCGACGGTAAGCCCCTCATCTATGATCGTGATGTTATCGGACGGTTTACCCACTGGAGAGAATCCTCACGCGTTTTCGCAGGGATGAGATCCCGGCGGTACGCCCCTGACGCTGACCGCTTCCCCCACCGCAAGATCAAGGGCCTCCTTTGCATTGCCGCAGTTGACGCCAACCTCAAGATACCCCCGGCTACCGACAATGGCAAGGGGTTTCAGCGTCGGCACGGCATCATAACTCCGCGACAGCCCTGCAATGCACCGGCCGGCCAGCCGCACTTCGACCTGGCGACCGTCGAGAGGCAGCACCAGTTTTTCCAGATGTTCCCGGCGGATATTGGTCACGCCGTTTCCAAAACGGTCGAAGGTGATCAGACACCCTTCAATTTCGCCGGCAGACGTGATCACCGCCCGGGGAAGGTCCAGACGCACGATATCCGGCCAGGCGGCCGCCCGGCCCAGCTCGGAAATGTCCATGCCCGCCGCCAGGTGGGCGGCCACGGGGGCGAAGATGTCCCTCCCGTGAAAGGTCCGGCTCACCTCGGCCCGAAAAAGGGTATGGTTTTCCACCCGCACCACGGCCTGCGGTGCCAGGTCGTCGATGATTCGCTCCAGGACGCCGTTGTCCGGAACCAGGTAGGTGTATTTTTCGGTTCCCACGGCCAGAATGGAACGTGAACCGCCCACACCGGGGTCCACCACCACCACGTGGACCGTTCCCGGTGGAAAATAACGGTGGTAGCCTTCCAGCAGGTATGCCGCCCGGGCGACATCCTGGGGCGGCACTTCATGTGTGATGTCGACCACCGCGACCGAAGGGGTGGTGGACAGCATCACCGCTTTCATCACACCGACATATTCATCCCGAGTCCCGAAATCCGTGAGCAGGGTGATGATAGACATGGCGGGCGTTAAAAAAGTTTGCGCTGGGAAGCGCGCAGGTTCAGATGCCGGTAGGCACGTTCACTGGCCCGGCGGCCGGCCGACGTCCGCAGCACCAGTCCTGTCTTCAGCAGGTAGGGCTCGACCACGTCGACCAGGGTGTCGCTTTCTTCCTGCAGCGTGGCGGAGATGGCTTCGATGCCCACCGGTCCGCCGTCATAGAATTTGATGATGGTCTTCAGATACCGTCGGTCCAGGTCGGTGAGCCCCTTCTGGTCGACCCCCTCGAGCGCCAGGGCGGCCCGCACCACGGGCCTGGTGATGGTGCCGTCGCCTTTGACTTCGGCATAGTCCCGAACCCGCTTCAGCAGCCGGTTGATGATGCGGGGTGTGCCCCGTGAGCGACGCGCCAGTTCCATGGCCGCGTCCTGGTCCATGGCCACCTCCAGCAAAGATGCCGAACGTCTGGCGATTTTAACCAGATCGTCCTGGTCGTAGAAATCCAGACTGCGGAAAATGCCGAAACGGTCCCGCAACGGCGCCGACAGCAGCCCCACCCGGGTGGTGGCGCCCACCAGCGAAAAGCGGTTCAAGTGAAAACGGTGGCTGCGGGCGTGGATGCCCTTGTCGAAAACGAAATCGACGGCGAAATCCTCCATGGCGGGGTAGAGAAATTCTTCCACTGTCTTGGAGGTACGGTGGATTTCGTCCACAAACAGCACGTCCCCCTCCTCCAGGTGGGTCAGAATGCCAATCAGGTCGCCGCCCTTTTCCAGGGCCGGCCCCGAGGTAACCGTCAACCGGCTGCCCATTTCTCCGGCAATGATGTGGGCCAAGGTGGTTTTGCCCAATCCGGGCGGGCCGTGAAACAGGATGTGATCCAGGGGTTCCTGACGCTTTTTGGCCGCCTGGATGGCGATCCTTAAGGTTTCGATCACCTCCGGCTGACCCACGTAATCGTCCAGCCGCTCCGGCCTCAGGGAGAGCAGTTCCGGCTCCTCGTCCACCGCCAGGCTGGCGCCCGAAACAATGCCCTGTTTCCCGGAGCCGGGTGTCAACACCATCTCCGCCATCCGCTTTTCCGTGTTTTCTCCAGTAATGGTTAAACGCTTGTTTTCCCTGGCGGGTTCAAAGCGCGAATCGACTAGCCGGCGCGAAAGATTTCATCGAGCAGGCCTTCCGGACCCTGAACGTCGGGATGGCGGTCCAGGGCCTCTGCAATCATGCGACGCGCCTCCCCGCGGTGGTATCCCAACTGCTCCACCAGGACTTCCATGACCGCATCGGCAAACGCCGGTGATCGTCGCACCGCGGGCCGGGAGGCATCCGCGGGAACGAATTTATCCATTTTGCCGCGCAGCGAGGCGATGATCTTGCGGGCGGTACGTTCCCCGATCCCCTTGAGACCCTTCAAACGCGCCACATCCTGAGACTCGATGGCTGCGGCGATCTCGTGGACCGGCCGGGTCATGGCCTTGACAGCCTTGGTGGCACCGATGGCTTCCACACTGATAAAATGCTGAAAAAATTCCTTTTCCAACTGGTTGTTGAATCCGATGAGTACCGGTTTGGGCTGCCTTTCGGTCTGCTGGTAGTAGATAAACAGCGCAAGCGGATCGCCGGGTGCTTTGGCCCGTACGGTTTCCATTACAAAAGCGGGCAGCAGCACCTCAAAACCCACCTGGTTGGCCAGCAGCAGGATCCGGTCTTCATCGACCCTGAGCAGCTTACCCTCTATATAACCGATCATCGGTGTCTTCTTCCCTGCATTCGGCACCCGCTGCAAAGCGCCGGTCATGATCGAAACGGTACAGTCCCACCAGTGCCAGTCCCAGGGCGTCCGAAGCGTGGAAGGGTCGAATGGGCGCTTCAGCCCTCAGCAGATGACGCACGGCTTTCTCCAGCTGTTCCTTGCTGGCGTTGCCGTTGCCCGTGAGTATCTGCTTGGCCTCGCGCACGGGAATCTCTTTCACCGGCACACCGGCACGCTGCCCGGCCAGCAGAATGACACCGCAGACTTTTCCCAACGTTATCCCGGATTTGGGATAGCGATCAAGGGAAAAGACGTCTTCAACCACCATGCTGTCGGGCTTCTCAGCGTGGAGCACTTCCGACAGACACTCATAGATTCCGGCAAGCCGATGCGCCAGGGTGTCCCCCTTGGATGTCCGGATACAACCCGACGAATAGCCGGCAATGCGTATCCCCTCCCCCGCCACCACGCCGATGCCGGTGGCGGCAAGACCCGGATCGACACCGATGATTTTAATCATCGCCATGGAAAATACAGTGAGTCGGGGGCGGGAAAAGGAGAAATCACCGGGGTTGCCCCTGTACCCCGGACGATGGGCCCTTTCCAACGGGGAATAAGGGTGCCCACCGGTTCAGAAGCTCTTGAGTTTCTTGGCGGCGATTTTGGCTTCCCGGGAATGCGGATATTTGGTGATGAGCTCATTCAAGATCAAGCGGGCATTGGCTTTGTCTCCCATGCTGTAAAAAGCCAGGCCCTGCTTCAAGAGAGACGCGGGTACTTTGTTGCCCTTGGGATAATTTTCGATGACTTTCTGGTATTCGAGGATGGCTTTTTCATACCATTTTTCACGGTAATAGGTTTCACCGATCCAGAATTGGGCATTGTCGGCATTCTTGGCTTTGGGAAAGCGCTTCAGAAATTCCTGGAAAGCACTTCTGGCCCCGGGGTAGTCCCCGTTGTCAAAAGTTTGTTTGGCTTTCACGTAAAGCTCGTTCTGCGACAGGCTGCGCTTTTTGGGCACGGCCGCCGCCGCGGGGACTGCACCGGCAACGCCGGGCACCGCCGTTTCCAGACTCAGGTACTGCTCGATACGCCCCATGCGACGCTGCAAGTCCGACAGCCGCTCCTCCACCGTTTTGACCTGCTGCTCACCGGAGGAACTGGATTTACGTACGGCATTCAACTGTTTTTTAAGCAGATACTCAGTTTCATCCAGTCGCCCGCTCAGCAACCGGATATCCTCCTGCACCTTGTCCAGAGTGGCATACAGAACCGCCGTCTGGTCTCTGAGTTTTTGATCCGTGGTCCTCTGGTCTCTGCCGAACTTCTCGAGCCGCTTCTTCAGGTCGACATTCTGCTGTTCCAGTGCCGCCAGGCGCGCATCCAGGCTGTACATGTCGGTCTGGGTGGCACAACCAGCCAGCGCCAGCACCCCCATCAAGACAATGCAACAGAACGATTTCATCGTTGACGCGCCTCCCCTCTCCGCCATGCAGTGGGCCAACCACCGGGCCATCCGGCCTCGCCACAGGCCGGTTGCCACCCGCCGCAAAACGATCCCCTCTGGCGAAAGGCGGCAACGGCTGTGGATTTTGGGGGCTGCTGGCGACGAGATTCCGCGGCAACAGCCGGTAATGCCGTTCGGGTGTTCTCAAACGACCGTAACGCTCAGACCCCCCGCTACTTACAGGCGGCCTACTTGATAACGAACTGGTCCCTTCTGTTCTTGGCCCAGGCGGCTTCGTTATGGCCCGGATCGATGGGACGCTCTTCCCCGTAACTGATGGTTTCCAGCCGATTGGCATCGATGCCAAGATTCACCAGGAAAGCCTTGGCGGCCTGGGCGCGTCTTTCCCCCAGCGCCAGGTTGTATTCAACGGTACCGCGTTCGTCACAGTGGCCTTCGATAACCACACGGACATCCGGATTGGCCTGCAGGTAGGCGGCTTTCTTCTTTAGGATATCCTGGGCCGCGGCATCCAGCGCGGAACTGTCAAAAGCAAAATGGATCATTTCATTGACGAACGCCTCTCTGGCCTGGCGGGCCTCTTTGAGCCGCTGTTCTTCCAGGGCGCGCTGACGGGCGGCCTCTTCCTCTGCTTTTTTGGCGGCCTCGTCGGTCATTTTCTTTTCCGCCTTGGTCGTCGGACCTACCGCTTTTTTAGCGCAGGAAGCCGTGAAAAGCATCGCGGGAATAACAAGTACCAGGGCAAGGGTGATCCACATTCTGTTTCGCATCTCATTTCCTCCTTTGGCCTATCAAGTATACAGGTTGATCCCTTCCCCCTCCTGTTGTCGTGCTCGGGGTTGTGGGTCTGTCCAGCACAATCCGGTCAATCCGCTTTCGGCTTTGCGGCACACTCCGCGCGGGAACCGTTGGGCACATCCACGCTCCCTACGGCCCCTCAATATTGGGTGACCAGTTCGGTTCACTCTGCTCACCGGGCATCTCCAGCAGTCGCCGTTGATCGGTTCCGTATGAGGTCATCACGTACAACCGCGACACGCCCTCGCGGTCCGAACTGAAGACGATCAGGCTGCCGTCCGGTGACCAGGAGGGCGATTCGTTGTCCCCCTGTCCCTCGGTGAGCTGCATCAGTCCGTTGCCGTCAACGCCGATGACACGAATGTTGATCTCCCCATCCGTGAAGGCGGTGTATACTATCCGATCTCCTCTGGGCGACCAGTTCGGCTGGGTATTGTGTTTTCCCTCATAGGTTAGTCGACGGATTTCACCGGTGACGATATCCTTGATGTAGATCTGGGGGGTTCCGGAGCGTTTGGATACGAAGGCCATTTTTTTTCCGTCCGGCGACCATGAGGCAGATACGTCGATCCCCCGGTTGTTGGTCAGTTTCTTAATAATTTTTCCCCTTCCGGTCAACAGATAAATTTCCTGATCACCGGTAAAGGACAATGTGGCCGACAGTTCGAACTTGCCCGGCACCCAACAGGGAGAGATGTTGATTCCCCTGCGCGCCACCACGGTGCCGCGCTTTTCGCGCACATTTTTGATGTACAGGTCGGGATTGCCCTTGGCATAGGAGGTATAGGCGATCCACTTACCATCCGACGACCACATGGGGGTCAAATTGATGCTCTTGTTGTTGGTGAACTTGCGGGGTCGGTACCCGTCAAAATCGCAGATATAAATCTCCTTATTGCCCGAAGCCGTGGACACAAAGGCGATCTTGCTGCCGAAAATACCGCGCCGTCCGGTCAGCTTGAAAATCACCTCCGAGCAGAAACGGCGGATCATCCGGCGCTGGTCGGCAACCTGGCCCTTGTACCGTTTTCCCAGCAGCAGCTTCTCCTTGAAGGTGTCATAGAGGCGCAGCTCCATTTCCACCAGATCGGCCGTCTGCACGATGCCACCGGTGACCAGCAACTCGGCCCCCACCGTCGTCCAGTTCTTGAAGCTGATCCTGGGCGCCACGATGCCGTCCTTCTGGGGATCGAAAAGAAAAGCAGCCGGATCGAGTATCTTGAAATAACCGGTAAACGCCAGGGTGTCGGAGAGCAGCTGCGAAGAACCGCGGGCAAGCTGCAGCTCTTCGGCGGTGCCGGAAAAAGCCTTGAACTGGGGAACTGCGATGGGAATCTTGCGCAGAAACGGGTTGCTGATGTCTACATAGTCGTAGCCGGCCAGGCAGACGCCCGGCACCACAGCCAGAAAGAGGGCCAACGCCAGACACGCGGCCGTTTTATGGAGGCATCTCATAGATTCTTCCTTCCTTTCAACTCACCGTAGCCCCTTGGGCGTAAAACGCACCGCCAGGTTGTAAAAGGGGCGTAAATATCCTTCCGGCAGCCGGGGCAGCGGGTTGGCCTTTTTGATGGCTTTATAGGCCGAATCGTCCAGATACTTGTTGCCGGAACGCTTTTCGAACCAGATATCCGCAATTTCCCCGCTGGGCAGTATTTTGATGACCAGTATCGCTTCCAGATTCCTGCCGTTGCCCGCCAGTTGCTCGGAGAAGGCCCAGTGTTTCTGTATCTGATAGGCGACTTCTGCCTTGTAAATGTCAAGGTGACTGAGCGCTTTGGCACTCATTCCACCAGGCGTGCCGCCGTATCCCCCGCCACCGGTCCCGGCAGCAGGCCGTTTTGAAGGCCGGGGCGGCCCTTGACGCTGCACCTTTTTTTTCAGTTGTGCCAGAACGTTCTCAATCTTGCGGGACGTCGGTTCTTTGGTTTTTTTCTCGAGTTTCCGAATGGCACTTTTAACCACCTTTTCGGGTTGGTAAGTCTTTTTTTTGAGTGAGGTTTTGGGTTTTATCTTCTTGGGCGCCAGTGATATTTCGGGTTTGGGCTGCGGCTTGGCTTCTACCACCGCTTCTTTTTCAGGGACCGGCACTTTTTTTTCTTTTTTGGCCTTTTCAACCGGTTCGGGCACCGGTGGCGGAGCCTCCTTTTTGGCCGGCTTGGGCGCCGGCGGCCCGGGCGGGGCCGACGGCTCCGCGTTCAGCGTGACCATGCGCACATTCATCACCGTTGGCGTATAGGGGCGACCCCTGGAGCTGAAATCGGGCATGAACAGCACGGCTGCGAAAAGGATCACGTGGAGCAGCAGGGAAATGGTAAAGAATTTGTACCATGTCCGCCGTTCGGCATCAGAGCCGTAAAGAAAGTATGCGTGGGCCCTTGGCTGGTCCTTCATGAAAGTGTCGGATACGGATAGTTTCGGTGGTTACTTTTTCTTGGGCGGCGGTTCGGTGACCATTCCCAGGCTGGTGACCCCGGCCCCCTGAATGGCGGCCATCACCTGGGCCACGATTCCGTATGGAATGTTCTTATCTGCCCGTAGATACACCTGTTTGTCACTTCTGCCAGCCAGGATGCGGGTCAGTTTCTCACCGAGAAAATCGACGGATACCTCAAAATCGTTGATGAAAATTTTAGCGTCTTGATTAATTGTGATGATGATATGTTCCTGTTCCGATTTAAGCGGCTCTGAAGTGGTCTGGGGCAGGGAGACATCGACGCCCTGCATCATCATGGGCGCGGTTACCATGAAGATGATGAGCAGCACCAGCATGACATCCACCAGCGGCGTCACGTTGATATCGGCCATCAGCCGGTCGGAGTTGGTTTCTATGGCCATGGAAGATCCCTTCAGGCATTGGCACGCATGATATCGCGTTCAATGATATTTAAAAAATCGGCGGAAAAACTCTGCAGTTCGGCTTCGAGTATGCGTATCTTCTGCATGAAATAGTTGAAGGCGATTACGGCCGGTATGGCCGCCGCCAGACCGGCGGCCGTGGCGATCAGGGCCTCCGAGATTCCCGGTGCAACCACGGCCAGACTGGCCGACCCGCGCAGGCCGATACCATGAAATGAGTTCATAATGCCCCAGACGGTGCCGAACAGCCCTATGAACGGCGTGGTATTTCCCGTGGTGGCCAGAAAAGGCACCAGTTGGGTCATGCGGATAACTTCGGTGCTGGTAGCCCGCCGCAGCGCCCGCTTGATGTTGTCCATACCCGTGGAGCGGCTCTGCCATCCGGCCTCCCGATCGGGAGAATCGGCATTTGAAGCTCTGGCGGTCTGGCTGACCTTGCGAAGTTCGACGTATCCGATACGGAAAACTCTGGCAATCGGGCTGTTGCGCAACTGTTTGGATTTGGTGAAGGCATCGGACAAATCCCGACTCTTCCAGAAGAAGTCGGTAAACAACGCCGACTCGCGAAAGGCCTTGCGAATGAAATTGTATTTTATCAGAATAACCGCCCAGGAGGCCACGGAAAAAAACACCAGCACCAGCAACACGAAAAGAACCATGGGGCCGGAATGACTGATCATACTGAAAATACTTATGTCTTGAGGCATAAAAACTCCGTGAAAAAATGATTGTAACGGCAACAACCGAACCGATCCGTAAGCGCCTGCGCCTGTCAGAGACGGTCTAGGATAAAATAATCGTGTACCTATATTATGGCGGTTCGCGGAGTGTCAAGGACTTTGGCGGCCGGATTTGACTTCGCAGCTTGGTTCTGGTAGAAAACCGTTCATTTTGGTCTGCAATCCTACTCTCCAGGATAAAACCGAGCCATGAGATTTGCCCCCGGCATCAGAGCCAAACTGTTCGGCTGGTACTTCGTGTTCCTGCTGATTTTCTACGGCACCATCCTAGCTCTGTACCTGAATATTCATCGCATGATGGAAGTCACCGAAAAGATCGTCAATACACAGTACCGTATCTCCTCGGCCGCCAAGAAAATGAGCGAAAGCCTGCTCAACATGGAAGAGGCTGAAAAAAAATACCTGCTCCTTAAAAAGAAGGAATACCTGGAACGATTTCAGCTGGAAAAATCTGAATTCGAATCCAACCTGGAAAATATCCTGCAGACGCTGCCGGACGGGAAGCCGCCGAGCACTTGGCAAAAACTGGCGCAGAGCTACCGTGAAATGATGGAAAAAACCGGCGAGCTGAATTTGGAAAACCCACCCCGGACCATGTGGCTCCCGGAAGCAACCATCAACCGCTGGATCGATATGATCACCAGCGCCAAGGCCGGAAACGAAGAACAGATCGTGCTCAACAACGTGGAATTGAACCGGCGCGGCCAGGCAGCCGTCAAAACCGGCATGATCGGACTGGCCCTGTCCACCCTGGTGGGACTGGTGTGGAGTCTTTTTCTGGTGTACTCCACCATCCGCCCCCTGAGAATTCTGACCCGGGGCATTCGCTCCGTTTCCAGCGGGCATCTGGGCCGCCCGATTTCCATCAGTTCCCGGGACGAATTCGGCGAAGTCGCACGGGCCTTCAATGAAATGGCGCGGCGGCTGCAGGAAGAGGAGAACATGCGTGCGGATTTCATATCGATGCTGAGCCACGAAATCAGAACCCCCTTGACATCGATCCGGGAATCGGTGAATATGATTGCCGAAGAGGTCATGGGCAGTATCAATGATCGCCAGAGGAAATTTTTAAAGATTGCCAGCTCAGAAATCGGCCGCATCAGTGACCTGCTGAATCACCTGATGCAGGTAACCCGGCTCGAGTCCCACGCCATCAAAATCGATCTCCGCAGCGTCGCCCCTCTGCCTCTGATCAGCGGCTGCATCGAGCGAATCAAGCCAGCCGCCGCCCAGAAGGAGATCCGTGTCAGGCTGGCAGCCCCTCCACAGCTCCCCAAAATAACGGGGGACCCCGAAGCGCTGCAGCAGACACTGCTCAATCTGTTGGGAAACGCCGTAAAATTCTGTCAAAATGGAGGGGCGATCGAAGTCAGGGTGCAGCAGATCACAAACGGGGGGATAGAGATCTGTGTGGTAGACAACGGGCCCGGCATTTCAGAAGATGAGCAGAAGCTCATCTTCAATAAGTATTACCGCGGCGCCAGCTTCCGCAATCAGATGGATGGGGTCGGCCTGGGGCTCAGCATTACCAAAATAATGGTCGAAGCCCACGGGGGTACGCTGTGGGTGAAAAGTCGTGTCGGCCGGGGCAGCGCATTCTGCTTTACGCTGCCCGGCAAATCCGTACAGGAGGGGGCTGCCTGAACCACAGCCCCGATTGCAGCCGTCATCGGTGTCAGCCGAACCCCTTATGGGCCGTATGATCAGAACACCATAACCGCCAGCGGGAAACGTACACCTATGAAACGCCTCCAGCCTGTATCAATAAAACAACCCTGCCTCACTGCCGGCCGGCAAAGCCGTGCCCTCGTGTTCTTTGCGGCGGCGCTGCTCCTGGTGGCCTCCGGCTGTGCCGTCCCTGCTCCCGAACCCCCGGACGGAAACCGGACGGTGGAAGCGGCAGAAGATCGACATACGCTCGACCTGGGTATCGAAGCGTTTCAGACGGGCAATTACCGCCGGGCCAGGAAATTATTTGAGCAAATGAGCCACTCCAGCGACCCACGCATCGCCAGAAAGGCGCTGTATGGTCTGTCCTGCACCCGTCTGGCACTGGCCGAAAACCCCTCGGAGTATACGGCCGCCCTGTCACAGTGGCGAACCTGGAGCCGCCAGGTGCCACTGAAATACCGGTCCGAAGACCCGCGCATGCTGGCGCCGCTGTTGGCCCGCCTTTCGCCCCCTGCGGTCGTGAGAAAACCGCCCCCAGAGAAAAAACAGTCGACCCGGCAGTCCGATGCCGTGCCGATGAAGCGCTACCAGGCCTGTCAGGACAAAATCAGAGAACTGAAAACCCGCCTCGGCAACATGGAAGCCCAGAAACAACTGCTGCGTTACTATGTGGATTACACCGCCGAGTTGCAGCAGGAAATCTGGAACCTCAAACACAAAATCAACAGCCTGGAAGCCATCGACAAGAAGATTCTGGAAAAAAAGAAGGAACTTTCATCCCCCTGATGAAGCGGGATGTGCGAAAGTGAAAATTTTCAGCTGATATGGGAACAGCGCAACACATTCTGGTGGTCGACGATGACCACCACGTACTGGAGGTCATTGAAGCACGCCTGACCTCCGCCGGTTTCGAGGTGTACCGGGCCGAGGGAGGCGCCCGGGCCCTTCAGATCCTGGCCACCCAACGGGTGGACGTCATGGTTTCCGATGTCAAGATGCCGGAGATGGGGGGCTTGCAGCTGCTCACCGAAGCGCGCCGCATGCATTCGCAACTGCCTGTGATCCTGCTGACGGCTTACGGCACCATACCCGATGCCGTGGCGGCGGTAAAATCGGGAGCCATCGACTACCTGACCAAGCCCTTCGACGGACAGGAGCTGATCCGCAAGCTGAAGCGTATCCGGGTCGACGCTTCCATGACGGAAGACAAGCAACCGAAAACCTCGACGGCCTGCCTGGAAAAAGTCAACAGCGCCGGCATGAAGCAACTTTACGATCTGGCCGAACGCGTGGCCGCCAGCGACGTCAACGTACTCATCCTGGGAGAGAGCGGCGTGGGCAAGGAGCGCATTGCGCGCTTGATCCATCAGATGAGCCATCGCAGCGCCGACCCCTTCGTGGTGGTCGACTGTGGCGCGACACCCACGGGCCTGCTGGAAAGCGAACTGTTCGGCCATGTCAAGGGGTCTTTTACCCATGCCATCCGCGACAAGAAGGGCCTGATCGAATCCGCCGATGGCGGCACCCTCTTCCTCGACGAGATCGGAAATGTTTCACCCGAGATGCAGACCCGCCTGCTGCGCTTCATCGAAGAACGCAAGATCCGCAAGATAGGCAGCCTGGAAGAATCCGACGTAGACTGCCGCATCATATCAGCCACCAACGCGGACCTCGTAGAAGACATCGGCACCGGCAAGTTTCGTGAAGACCTGTACTACCGTCTGCGGGTGGTCACGCTGACGGTCCCTCCCCTCAGGGACCGGCGTGAAGACATCCCCCTGCTGGCACACCGGTTTGCGGAAAATTTCTGCAACATCCATGAAATATCACCTGTCAAACTGCCGTCCGAAACGATCAAGTGGCTGTCGGCCTACCCGTGGCCCGGAAACGTACGTGAACTCAAGAACGCCCTGGAAGCCGGTATTGTGCTGTGCCGGGACGGTGTGCTGCGCAAAGAGGACATTCAACTGGGAGGGTTGCCCGAGCAGAGGTCGCTGCCCAGGCAGACAGAGCCGGACACCCTTTCGCTGGAAGACAACGAGCGCCAGACCATCGTGAGAGCCCTGCGCCGCAGCGGGGGTGTCCAAAAGGATGCTGCCAGCCTGTTGGGTATCAGCCGCCGGGCCATTCACTACAAGATCAAGAAATACGGAATCGATGTCAAACACCTGGACTGAGCCTGCCTGCCTGCCCATGAATGCGAAATCAATTGCCGATCTCCTGTATGAAGCCTGTTTCCTGAAACGCCTTCACCGCTCCGGATACGCCTTTCTCGGCCGGGGCAGCGAATCCGTCGCCGAACACTCCTTTTCCGTCGCTTTCATCGCCTTCGTGATGGCCCAGCTGAATCCTGAAGCCGATTCTCTCCGGTTGATAAGCCTGGCGCTGGTACACGACCTGCCCGAATCCCGAACCGGAGACATCAACTACTTCCAGCGGCTCTACACCACATCCGATGAAAGCAGGGCCGTGGCCGACATGGCGGCGGATGTCCCCTTCGGAACGCTGCTGACGGACCTTATAGAAGAATTCAATGGTCAGCACACCCTGGAGTCGCGCCTGGCATATGACGCCGACCAACTGGCCCTGATCCTGGATTTAAAGCCCATCGGGGAAAGCGGTTACCGCCCGGTACGGGGATGGCTCTCAACAGCCTGTGACCGGCTCAAAACACCCACCGGCAAAAAGCTGGCCAGAGACATACTGGACAGGGACTCCAGCCGCTGGTGGCACAAAAATCTCATTGACAGCCATGGGCGAATAAAATAGTTTTTGATTTTTTTCCAAATGTAACCGGGATCTGTTTTCCCCCATGCCCACCGGAGGATGCGATGAACTGGCTGACCCACACCCTGGGGACTTCCATTGGCAAAAAGCTGATGATGGCGGTCACGGGACTTTCGTTTATCGGTTTTCTGACCCTTCACCTGGCCGGCAACCTCTCCATATATGGGGGGCCGGAGGCGTTCAACACCTATGCCGAGAAGCTCCACTCCCTGGGCCCCGTGCTGGCGATGGCCGAATGGATTCTGCTGGCCCTGGCCCTGGTGCACATCCTCACCGGCACGATCCTCTTCATCCAGAACCTGGCCGCCCGCCCCCGGCGCTACCGTGTCAACAAAAGCGGCGGCGGCCGCACCATCGGGTCGGCCACCATGCCGTATACTGGGCTCCTGATCCTGCTGTTCGTCATCTTTCACCTGGCCAATTTCAGCTTCGTGGACAAGTCCGGCACCACGATTTTCGAGATCGTCTCCCACGCCTTTGCCGATCCGCTCATCGTCGCCATCTACATCTTTGCCATGGTGGTGGTAGCGCTGCACGTCAGCCACGGATTCTGGAGTCTCTTCCAGACCCTGGGCCTCAACCATCCCAAGTACATGCCGGCCATCATGATCGCGGGCACCATCATCAGCCTGGTTTTCGGTATCGGGTTCGGGTTTCTGCCGATTTACATTTCATTTTTCGCCTAAGAGGCAAGAAAGGAAGACACCATGCAGCTTGACGCCCACATCCCTTCAGGGCCACTGGCCGAAAAATGGGACCGACACCGTTTCGAGCTCAAACTGGTCAGCCCTGCCAACAAGCGCAAGTTCACCATCGTGGTGGTGGGAACCGGTCTGGCCGGAGGTGCGGCGGCGGCCAGCCTGGCCGAACTCGGCTACAACGTCAAGAACTTCTGCATCCAGGACAGCCCGCGGCGGGCGCACAGCATCGCCGCCCAGGGGGGCATCAACGCCGCCAAGAACTACCCCAACGACGGCGACAGCATCTGGCGGCTTTTCTACGACACCATCAAGGGCGGGGACTTCAGAGCCCGCGAAGCCAACGTCTACCGGCTGGCCCAGGTCAGCAACCACATCATTGATCAGTGCGTTGCTCAGGGGGTACCTTTCGCCAGGGAATACGGCGGACTGTTGGACAACCGATCCTTCGGCGGCGCCCAGGTGTCGCGCACCTTCTACGCCCGCGGACAGACGGGCCAGCAGCTGTTGCTGGGGGCCTACAGCGCCCTCAGCCGGCAGATCGCCGCCGGCCACGTGGAGATGTTTACCCGCCGGGAGATGCTGGACCTGATCGTGGTGGACGGCCAGGCCCGCGGCATCCTGGCGCGCAACCTGGTCAATGGGAACATGGAGCGTTACGCCGGCGATGCGGTGGTGTTGGCCACGGGCGGGTACGGCAACGTCTTTTTCCTGTCCACCAACGCCATGTCCTCCAACGTCACCGCCGCCTACAGAGCCTACAAGCGCGGCGCCCTTTTCGCCAACCCCTGCTTCACCCAGATCCATCCCACCTGTATCCCCATGCACGGCACGCACCAGTCCAAGCTCACCCTGATGAGCGAAAGCCTGAGAAACGACGGCCGGGTGTGGGTTCCCAAAACCCCCGGCGACAAGCGCCCGCCCAACGAAATCCCCGAATCCGAACGGGACTACTACCTGGAGCGCAAATACCCCAGCTTCGGCAACCTGGTTCCCCGGGATGTGGCTTCGCGGGCCGCCAAGCAGCAGTGCGATCAGGGCAAGGGGGTCGGAAAAACCGGCCTGGCCGTTTACCTGGATTTTGCCGACGCCATCCGCCGCGACGGCCGCGACGTCATCGAGAAAAAATACGGCAACCTCTTTGAAATGTACGAAAAGATCACGGCCGAAAACCCGTACGAAACCCCCA
The DNA here is from genome assembly GCA_964442705.1 of uncultured Desulfobacteraceae bacterium. GTDB lineage: Bacteria > Desulfobacterota > Desulfobacteria > Desulfobacterales > JALSRD01 > JALSRD01. Next base: position 9,371 of record CAYUAQ010000003.1, on the reverse strand, counting down.
TGCGCATCTACCCGGCGATCCACTACACCATGGGCGGCCTGTGGGTGGACTACAACCTGATGAGCACGGTTCCCGGCCTGTTCGTGCTGGGAGAGGCCAACTTCTCCGATCACGGCGCCAACCGGCTGGGCGCCAGCGCCCTCATGCAGGGCTTGGCAGACGGCTACTTCATCATCCCCTACACCATCGGCGGGTACCTGGCGGGCACCCCCCGGCAGGCGGTTTCCACCGATCACCCGGCCTTCGAGGCCGCCGAAAAAAAGGTGACCGCCCAGGTCCAGCGACTGCTGACTGTCAACGGCCACCGCCCCGTGGACGACATTCACCGCCACCTGGGCCTGATCATGTGGGATTACTGCGGCATGTCACGCAACGACGAGGGCCTCAACAAAGCTCGCCGCATGATCCAGGAGCTGCGCGCCGAGTTCTGGGAAAACGTACTGGTGCCCGGTGACGGCGAGGAATTCAACCAGAGTCTGGAACGGGCCGGCCGGGTGGCCGATTTCCTGGAGTTCGCCGAACTGATGATCATCGACGCCCTCACCCGCCGCGAATCCTGCGGGGGGCATTTCAACGAGGCTTATCAGACCGAAGAGCACGAGGCCCTGCGCGACGACGAAAACTTCGCCCACGTGGCGGCCTGGCAATACACCGGCGACGGCAGCGAACCGCAGCGGCATATCGAACCCCTGGTCTTTGAAAACGTTCACCTTGCACAAAGGAGTTACAAGTGAGCAAAGCCATCAATCTGACGTTGAAGGTATGGAGGCAGAAAACCGCCGACTCCAGGGGCGGCTTCGAGACGCTGCATGCCAGCAACATCTCCACGGACATGTCGTTTCTGGAGATGCTGGACGTGGTCAATGACCAGCTCACACTGGACGGCAAAGAACCCATCGCCTTCGACTCCGACTGCCGCGAGGGCATCTGCGGCCAGTGCGGCGCGGTGGTCAACGGCCACCCCCACGGCCATGAAAAGGGAACCACCCTGTGTCAGCTGCACATGCGCCATTTCAACAACGGCGATACCCTCGTGATCGAGCCCTTTCGCGCCCGGGCCTTCAAACTGGTAAGGGATCTGGTCATCGACCGCAGCGCACTGGACAGGATCATCCAGGCCGGCGGCTACATCTCGGTCAATGCCGGAGGCGCCCCCGATGCCAACACCATTCCCGTCCCCCAGGAAAAAGCGGAACTGGCCATGGACGCCGCCGCCTGCATCGGCTGCGGCGCGTGTGTGGCGGCCTGTCCCAATGCCTCGGCCATGCTCTTCGTCAGTGCCAAGGTGTCCCATCTGGCCCTGCTGCCCCAGGGGAGACCGGAAGCCGCCCGGCGCGCCCTGGCCATGGTCCGCCGCATGGACGACCTGTGCTTCGGAAACTGTTCCAATGAACGCGAGTGCGAGGCCGAGTGCCCCAAGGAAATTTCCATCGTCAACATCGCCCGTCTCAACCGGGAGTATTTTAAGGCGGGGTTCTTCTCGGCCGAGAGGTAACCATGGGTCGCTGCGGATAGCGATACGCCCACTGACGACATCTTCACCAGGCAGCCGCGGCCCAATGGCCGGGCTGCCTGTTTTTTCGGGCAGACCTCGGGCTGACGGCCGACGCCCGATGGCAAATCGCAAATACGGTGACACCCCGAAGCCTTCGGGGCGCCTGTCTGGCAAGGCGCGAAGACTTCGGCATATCGCGAATATGTCGTGGTTTCGCAACGCCGCCAGACGGGATGCACTGACGGATGAATGCCATCGTATTTATAAATCGGGCCGCTAAGTTAAAAAGCCGCGTTCGACCGCGAGCATATCGAGAGCCCTGCCCCCGGCGGAATATCACCATGCGGCAGCTGAAACCGCACGTACCTTCTCAATAAGTTCCGGCATAAATTCATTGATTTTCTGGAATATTCGGTTTAGTTTTTTTTGTTTACGGTATTCTGGCCACAAGGACGGTTTGTCATGCAGCTTACCATTTCCGAAATCGCAAAATGCTTGGGGGTCCCCGAAAGCACGGTACATCGCTGGATTCGCCAGGGGCGTCTGCCGGTGCGGCGTGTCGGAGAAGAGTACAGTTTCAGCCAGGCGGCCCTAGAACGCTGGGCCAAACAGCGCAACCTCTCCTTTTTTCCCCCCAGCGGTGACAATACGACCCCGCAGGCGCCCGCGCTCGAAGACCTGCAGACCGTCATGCGGCGTGGGGGCGTTGTCTACGATATAGAGGCCGCCGATGTCCCCTCGGCGCTGCGGGCTGCCGCCGACAGCATTCCGGACATGGAACCTGCCGAGCGCCAGGAACTTTACGAGCGTCTGCTGGCGCGCGAAGAACTGGCCTCCACGGGCATCGGCAAAGGCGTGGCCATTCCGCACCCGCGCAACCCGGCCCGCAATACCACCACCCGCTCCGTCATCACCACCTGTTTCCTGAAAAACCCCGTTGATTTCAAGGCTGTAGACCATCTGCCGGTTTTTGTCATGTTCGTCCTGCTGAGCCCCTCGGTCAAGACGCATCTGCACCTGCTGTCCCGTCTGACCTACTGCGTCCGGGACGACGCTTTCGTGGCCTTTTTGAAGACAACACCGGCCCCGACCGATTTCTTTGAACACATCGCCCGGCTGGAAAAGCAGCTGGTATCAGCCGGGTACTGACGGATAACAAGCTGGCATGGATCGCATCAAACCATGGCTTTCGGTGGCCAGATGGCGCTTCTTCCGCCTTGACGACCGGCTACTGCTGATCCTCATCGCCGTCATCGTCGGCAATTTCAGCGGCATGGCGTCGGTGGCCCTCAACACTTCCATCGACGCCATGGTGGAATGGCTGCACCCCCTGCGGCACTATTGGTGGGCCTTTCTGTTGCCGGCTGCAGGCGCGGCGGCATCGTCCATATTTTTGGAAAAAATCGTCCGCGAGGGCGCCGGCCACGGCGTACCGGAAGTCATCTACGCGGTGTCACGCTATGGCGGCCTGTTGCGTTTCCGCTCCAGTTTCACCCGCCTGATCTCCAGCTGCCTGACCATCGGCAGCGGCGGTTCGGCCGGCCCCGAAGCCCCGGTGGTCATCAGCGGGGCCGCCATCGGCTCCACCATTGCGCGCAAGTTCGGGTTGAACGAACGTCAGCGGGTCACCCTGGTAGGCTGCGGCGCCGCCGGGGCCATTTCCTCCATTTTCAACGCCCCCATCGCCGGCATGGTCTTTGCCGTGGAAGTCATCCTCGGCGAGTGGACGACCCTCAACATCATCCCCATCGCCATCGCGGCGGTTTCGGGCACCGAGATCAGCCGCATCCTGATGGGCAACCGCATCGCCTTCACCCACCAGGTGTTCAGCATCAACTTCATCGACATCGGGGGCAGCGTCGGCCTGGGTATTCTGGCCGCCGGCGCGTCCATCCTGCTGACCCGTCTGCTGAGAGGCATGAACGGCCTGTGCAGCAAAACGCGCGGCCCCACCTGGCTGCGCGCCGCCCTGGGCGGCTGCCTGGTGGGCGCCATGGGCCTGGCGATGCCGGACGTGCTGGGCGAGGGCTACCACACCACCAGGCTCATGATCCACGGCATGTACCAGCCGGGGTTGATGCTGGTTTTCATCCTGCTGACGGCCAAGATTCTGGCCACCTCTTTCACGCTGGGATGGGGCGGGTCGGGCGGCATATTCGCCCCTTGCCTGGCCATCGGCAGCATACTGGGCCTGACTTTCCAGCGGGCGCTGACCGTCATGTGGCCAGGGGCTAATATTGCCAGTGAGGGCTGTTTTGCCCTGCTGGGCATGGCCGGGCTGATCAGCGGCATGCTGCAGGCCCCCCTGACGGGTATCTTTCTGATCGTCGAGATCACCGGGGGCTGGGAAGTCATCCTGCCGCTGATCATCATTTCGGTCATCTCGACCACGGTGTGCCACTACTTCGAGCCGGCCTCCTTTTATCTCAAGGAGCTTATCGACCACGGGCACCTGCTGCGGCCCGGCACAGACGCCCGCGTGCTGACCGACCTGAGCGTGCCCGAGCTGCTGGAAAAGGACTGCATCGCGGTGTCGCCCACCATGCGTCTGGGAGAATTCGTGGACATCGTCAAGATCTCGCACCGCAATTACTTTCCAGTGGAGGACCCGGAAACCGGAGAGTTTCTGGGGATGGTCTACCTGGACGACGTACGCCCTTACCTGTTCAACCCCGCCATGTACGACGCGGTCGTCATAGAAGAGATCATGAACACCGACATCGAAACCATACACCCCGACGACGACCTGGCCGAAGTGCTCCGCAGAATGGATGAACAGCGGCTGTTCAGCATGCCGGTGGTCAGCAACAACCGCTTCAGAGGCATGATATCCAAGGCGACCCTGCTGGATCGCTACCGCCGGGAACTGGCGGTGCAGACCAGTTGAGAGGAGGGAGAAAGGAAAAATGGACAAGGAACTCTTTCACATCTTTCGCAACACGCCCCTGGGAAGAGAAACGCTGATGCAGTCCGTGCATTTCTGCAGGCAGGTGGGCGCCTACCCGGTAATCTACATCCCGCAGTCGACCAAGTTTCTCATGTATTTTGAAAACGACGTGGTGCAGGTGGACCTGGACGAATCCTATCTGACCGATCCGCCCAGCGCCCGCCGGCATGCCGAGGAAATCGTGGGGGCCGCCGGGTTGAAGCCCGTATTTTTCGAACCCAAACATTTCACGGCCTCGACCCTGCCCGACATTCCCACCCATTACGATTACATGTGCTGCCCGCGCAGCATCAGCGACCTCTCCCACAAGATCGGGCTGGGCTACATCGGCCCGCGGGTGCGGCGCATCGTCAAGTCGGCACACTTTCCGGTGCTGATCACCAGTCCGGCCTACAAACCCTGGAACGGCATCACGGTGCTGTTCGGCGGTTCCAACAATGCCGTCAAGGCCCTCAGGCTGGGCATCCAGCTCTGTCGACAGTCCGGGTGCGAATTGACGCTTTTCACCCAGGTGGAGGGTGGCGGCGCCGATCGCTACGACGACATCATTCGTGAAAACAACCTCGAGGCGGAAGTCAGGCAGTACGTCAAACGGTGGGACCGTTTCGAAAGCGGCAAACTGGAGAGCAACCTCTACGAGGTGCCCCACAACGCTCTGGTGGTCATGGGGGCCTACGGTCACGGGGTGATCCGCGACCTGGTTTTCGGGAGCAAAATGGAGCGCATCCAGGCCACCATCACCAATAATCTGCTCGTCGTGGGGCCCAACTACACGGCCCGGCTGTAACCAATGGACGGTGCCCGCCGCAACGTAACGGGGCCGCCGAAATAGCGGGCGGCCAGCTCTGCACTGCCGGGACCGACATCCGATACGGCGCATCTCAGATGGCGGTTTTTGACCAAATGCAGGTCCAGCTCTGGATGCGCCGTCAGGTACTGCACCAGCCGGCGGGCCAGAACCGCCAAAGGGTCGACGATGGCCACGCGACGACCCATTTTACGCTGGATGACGGCCTCCAGCAAAGCAAAATGGCCGCCGGCGCAGATGAGGGTGTCCACCTGCCGCAACTTTAGGGAGTGCAGGTACTTCTTGAGGATCATGCGGGTTTCGGGTTTCTTGAGCCAGCCGTGCTCTGTCAGCGGCAGAATCAGGGGGGCAGCCGAGGAAAAGACGCGGGTATTCGGATCGCTGCGGTTAATCGCGTCTTCGTACCCTCGTGACAACACCAGCGCGGGGCTGCCCAAGACACCGATCCTGCGGCCGCGCGATCGCGCCACGGCGGCCTCGGCCGCAGGGGTGATCACATCAAGCAGCGGCACGCTGGCATGCCGTTGCACCGCTTCGGCGGCCTCGGCGGCGGCACCGTGACTGGCGCACAACAACAGGCGGGCGCCCTGCCCGACCAGGAAATGCGAAGCCGCCATGGCGGCTTCGCGGATGGCGCCGGAACTGCGCAGGCCCCAGGGACCACGCGCCGTGTCGACATACAGCAGCAGGTCGTGCGCCGGCAGCTGCCGACGGATGGCGGCGGCCAGGCGCAGGGCGCTCAGTCCTGAATCGAGGATGCCGATCATGGTGTGGAAAAACCTCCGGGGCCATGGTGTGACGGCTGTCAGGTGTCAGGTATCCGTTGTCAGATGAAAAATGGAGCCGGTCTTGCCAACCAAAAAAGCAAAGCACCCCACGAGCTTCATTCGGGCACAACCCTTTCCCTGATTGCTGCGAGCTGATACCTGACAGCTTTTAAATGAAGGCATCGCCGCAAGGGAGGCAAACATGAACACCCATCATTCCAAAATGGATCAGCGCATATTCAAGGAAGGCCTCTCCACCGAATCCGTCTCGTGCTACCTGCTGTGCTGCGGGCTGTCGGACGCGGGCAGCATCATCTCCCGCAAGAATCTGTCGGGCATATGGAACAGCGACGAAGCCAGTTTGGACGTCTGCCTCGCTGACTTAGAGGGCCGCAACATCATCCGTCGTATCACCGGCAGCGACCGCGACCAGGAGGGGCCGTGGTACCGCCTGGTACCTTCCCGGGAGTGGAAAGCGCCGGGAATCCGCTAACACGGGCGCTGCCCGCAACCCAATTCGCCATTTCATAATTTCGTTGGTTTTGTGGGTCTGGTGGATGGGAAATAAAACGTGACGGCCGCTTTTCAGCCCTCTTCAAGCCTGCGCGCCACGCAGTCCCGGATCACGGTCTCGTCCACATCGGTGCGCATGCCCGGACACGAGTCCGCCATGGCGTGCCAGTTGCCCACGTCCACCAGGACGCTCTTGAGGTAGGGCCACTGCCGGCACATGCGCGGCTTTACGGGGTGGATGCTGCATTTTCCGTCCCAGAAGATGCAGTACCCGTTATCCGCCTGGGCCAGCACCGGCCGCCGGCCCGAAAACTGGCAGTAGTTTTCCACGAACCGCCCCGCCTCCACTCCCACATAGGCGGCGATAGCGCGGATGTCGGCCGGGCTGATAAAAGTGCCGCCGTACCCGCGGCAGCAGTCTCCGCACATGCGGCAGATGAATATCTCCCGGCGGCACGCATCAGAGGGCATGCCGGCTCTCCAGAGCCTTCTTGAGCGTCACCTGATCCACATACTTCAGATCCCCCCCCATGGGGACGCCAGAGGCGATGCGGGTGACCCGCACGGGAAGACCCGCCAGCTGTCGGGCGATGTAATCCGCCGTGGCCTCCCCTTCCACGCTGGTGCCGGTGGCCAGGATCACTTCACTGGTGCCGCCGGCCTGAATCCGGTCGATCAGTTCCCGGATGCGGATGCCGTCGGGCCCGATGCCGTCCATGGGGGACAGGACGCCTTGCAAAATGTGGTAACGGCCCTTGAAAGCCCCTGATTTTTCAATTGAGACCATGTCTCCGGGCTGTTCCACCACACACAGCACGCCGGTGTCCCTGGACGGATCGGCGCAAATGCGGCAAGTCTCGGCATCGCTGAGCCCGAAACACATCGCGCACAGCCGCACCCGCTCCTTGAGTTCGACGATGGCCTCTGCCAGCCGCAGGGCCTCTTCCCGCGGGGTCCGCAACAGGTGGAGGGCCAGCCGCTCGGCACTCTTTTCACCGATGGACGGCAGCTTGGCCAGATGCTTGATAAGCCCCACAATGGGGGCGGGATAGTATTGCTGCATGCTCATGATGATCCTGTCGGTGGATGTGTTTTTCTACCCCAGCCCCGGAATATTCATGCCGCCGGTGAGCTTGGTCATCTCCGCCGACACCATTTCCTGGGCCTTGTTCAGCGCATCGTTGACGGCCGCCATGACCAGGTCCTGCAGCATGTCCACATCATCGGGGTCGACCACTTCTTTTTCGATACGGATGGAGCGGATGCGTTGGCGCCCGTCGGCCACCACTTTCACCATACCGCCGCCGGCGGAACTCTCAACGGTCTTTTCAGCCAGTTCGTCCTGCATGCGCAGCATTTTGGCCTGCAGTTTCTGGGCCTGCTTGAGCATATTTCCCATACCTTTCATCCGGTTTCCTCCTGTAGAATCTTTACATCCACAATGCGGCCCTTGAAAATTTCCAGAGCCTCCATTACCCGCGGGTGATTGACGGCCTCCTGTTTCAGCCGGTGGCTATCCATGACCCCCTGACTGCGAGGCTCCGGGGCGACATCATCGCCGGCGACGTCGATCCTGAGCGCTTTGCCCATAACCTGCCGGCAGACCTCCCGTATCAGGTTCACATGTTTTTCGCGCTTTACCATATTCAAATGGAACCCGTTGCCGGCCACCCTGATTTCCATGCAGTCATCCGTCAGCCGGTTCAAACGGCATTTTTCCAGGCAGGCAACCAGGGCTGGGGATTCCCGTGAAACCAGTGCCGTGATCTGCTCCCAGACCTTTTCCTGGTCGAGGGGTGCACGGTCGGCGGGTTTGGGGACCGCTTCTGGCGAGGCGGACGGCACGTTGGGTGCCTCGCGCACTTCGGCAGCGGTTGCCGGCGCACCGCCGTCCTCGTCCCCGTACCGCCGGCATGTCTCCACGGAAGGGGCGCTCACCGGCTCTGAAACCGCCGCCTGCTGCCGGAACTGCTGCTGCAGCCGGTCAAGCTTTTCGATGAGCACGTCGATAGGCAAGGCTGGCGGCTGCTTTAAAACGCGAATGAAAGCCATTTCAAGGGACAGCCTGGGCTGCATGGAAAGCTTTACGGCCGCCGCCTCCCTCAGCAGCAGGTCGAATACGCGCTTCAACGCCTCAACCGGCACCTCCGCCACCTGGTTTTCCATCTGCTCGATTTCGCTGGCAGGCAGGTCCACCAGCTTGGCGGCATCGGCGGCCATCTTCACCACCATCAGGTTGCGGAAATGTTCGACCAGGTCGGCAAAAAACCGGTCCATTTCATGCCCCCGGTCGTAAACGTCGTCGATGGCGGCCAGCACGGACGGCAGATCATTGCAAAAAACCGCCGCCGAAATATCGAAAAGCACCCGGCGATCGATAACCCCCAGGATTTCCATGACTTCGTCATGGGCGGCCCTGCCGTCAGAACAGGCCATCACCTGGTCGAGGAGGCTGAGGGCATCACGCATGCTCCCGCCGGCTTCCTGGGCAATGCGCCAAAGCCCCTGCTCATCGGAGCTGAAGTTCTCCAGCGCACACAGCTTTTTGAGGTGCGCCACCACGGACCCCAGCGCAATACGCCGGAAATCGTAACGTTGGCAGCGCGACAGGATGGTCACCGGGATCTTGTGGGCCTCGGTGGTAGCGAACATGAACATCACGTGGTCCGGTGGCTCCTCCAGCGTTTTGAGCAAGGCGTTGAAGGCCGCGATGCTCAGCATGTGCACCTCGTCGATGATGTAAATCTTGAAACGGCTGCGGGCCGGCATGTAGCGCACATTCTCCCGCAGTTCCCGCACCTGGTCCACGCTGTTGTTGGAGGCACCGTCGATTTCGAAAAC
>CAYUAQ010000002.1:0-78025 GCA_964442705.1 uncultured Desulfobacteraceae bacterium | reverse complement strand
AGCCGCGGTTCCTCCTGGCGGCAGCGCGGCATGCAGCGGCCGCAGCGGGGGTGAAAACGGCACCCGGGCGGCGGGTGCAACGGACTGGGCACGTCGCCCTCCAGGATGATGCGCTCCACCGCCAGGTCGGGGTCCGGCACCGGCACGGCCGACAGCAGGGCCTGGGTGTAGGGGTGCAGGGGGTGGCTGTAGAGGCCGTGGTAGGGGGCGGTCTCCACGAACTTTCCCAGGTACATGACGGCGATGCGGTCGCAGATGTGCTCCACCACGGCCAGGTCGTGGGAGATGATGATGTAGGACAGTTCGAATTCCTGCTGCAGGTCCAGCAGCAGGTTGATGATCTGGGCCTGGATGGAGACGTCCAGGGCCGACACCGGCTCGTCGCCGATGATCACCCGCGGGTTGAGCGCCAGGGCCCGGGCGATGCCCACCCGCTGGCGCTGGCCGCCGGAAAACTCGTGGGGGTAGCGGTGCCCCTGTTCGGGCGTCAGTCCCACCCTTTCCAGCAGGTAGGCCACGCGTTCCCGCAGTTCGCGGCCCTGGTACAGTCCATGGATCTTCATGGGGTCGCCCACGATGCGGTTCAGCGTCATGCGGGGGTTCAGCGAGGCGTAGGGGTCCTGGAAGATGATCTGCATCTCGCGGCGCAGTCGCTTGCAGCGTGTGTCGCTCATCTGTGAGATGTTTTCGCCCTGGAAGACCACGCGGCCGCCGGTGGGCGTCACCAGGTCCAGGATGGCCAGGCCCATGGTGGTCTTGCCGCACCCGCTCTCCCCCACGATACCCAGGGTTTCGCCCGGCGCCAGGGTCAGGCTGACGCCGTCCACGGCATGCACGACCTCCCGCCTGCGCGACAGCAGGCTGCGTTTGACCGGGAAGTGCACCTCCAGGTTTTCGACCGAAAGCAGCGGTTCCACGCTTGGCGATCCTCCTAGGTCACGGGTACAGGTGACAGCGCACGCTGCGGCCGGCCCCCCTGCGGGTGAGTCGGGGGGCTTCGCGACGGCACACCGGCAGCGCCCGGTCGCAGCGTGCGTGAAAGCTGCACCCCGGCGGCAGTTCGTACAGGCTGGGCACCGTGCCACGGATTTCCCGCAGCCGCCGGCGCCCCTCGCGGGCGCGGCGGCCCAGCACGGGCACCGACTGCAGCAGCCCCTGTGTGTACGGGTGCAGGGGGTCTTTGAACAGATCCCGGGTGGGGCCTTCTTCCACCACCCGGCCGGCGTACATGACCACCACGCGCTGGGCGATGCGGGCGATCACGCCCAGGTCGTGGGTGATCATGAGCACGGCGGCCCCGTAGTCCTCCTTGAGCTGGAGGATCAGGTCCAGGATCTGGGCCTGGATGGTGACGTCCAGTGCCGTTGTGGGTTCGTCGGCGATCAGGATCTCCGGGTTGCAGGCCAGCGCCATGGCGATCATGGCGCGCTGGCGCATGCCGCCGGAAAGCTGGTGCGGATACTCGCGGGCCCGCTTGGCGGGCGAGGGCATGCGCACCCTGCGCAGCATGTCCACGGCCTTCCGACCGCTTTCGGCAACGCTGAGGTGCTCGTGCACCAGGAACATCTCGGCGATCTGCTCGCCGATGGTGTACACGGGGTTTAACGAAGTCATGGGCTCCTGGAAGATCATGGAGATGCGGCGGCCCCGGATGGTGCGCATGGCGTGCTCCGACAGGGACAGCAGGTCGGTGCCGTCCAGCAGGATGCGGCCGCCCTCGATACGTCCGGGCGGGTCCTTGATCAGGCGCATGACCGAGAGCACCGAGACGCTCTTGCCGCAGCCGCTTTCGCCCACGATGCCCAGGGTTTCCCCGTGGTCGGCATGGAACGAGACCCCGTCCACGGCGCGGGCCGTGCCGTCGAAGGTGTGAAAGACCGTTTTGAGTTCCTGCACGTCCAGCAGGTGTCGGCTTGCCGTACTGTCCATGGCCTCGTTCGATTTTCCGCGCGGGGTGATGTCCGGGGTGCATGCCGGGGTCCGCCGTCTACTGATCCACAGTTGGCGGCCGTTGTCAACAGCAAAGCGGTCGCCCGGCGGAGCAATCGCAGGTAACCACTGCCGCTGGCGGGACGTCGTGATGCAGCCTGGGACCCGGTGCGGGCAGGTTTCGTCTGTGCTCCGTGAGCCCCGGCGGGGATGCTCCGGCCGCCGGCGCTGAAAGGCGAGAACTCGCTGCGCTCAAACAGCTCGCCTTTCTTGACGCGCCGCCGGTCTGCGCATCTTTTTCCCGCCGGTTCTCCAACTGCGCACAGCCGAAACCTGCCCGCCCCTCGCCCACGGACGGACCCGGATCGCGAAGGGCGTCTGCAGCACGCATGCCAACGGCTGTTTGCGATTGCCTTGGGTCTCCTGGCGGGGACAAGCGTCGCCGCCAGAAGGTTGACACCGGGAGTGTTCCGTGTAAAATGCTTTCATCCACAGACCCCGAGCACCGTTTCTGGAGATCGTGATCCCCGGTACCCCTTTTCCCAGGACGGTTCCCAGTATCGCCGGGTCCGGAACGATACCCATGCCCAAAGACAGCGAAAACCAGGCCCGCGAGGCCTTGAAAGCGTACCCCGTCGGCCGGGTCCGGCGGGTCGTTCCCATCAGCCAGGGGTTCGCCAACATCAATTTTCGGGTGGACACAGAGGTCGGCGCATTCCTGGCGCGGCTGTGCCGCAAGCAGCCGCCGGCAAACATCGAAAAAGAGATGCGGCTGATGGCGGTGCTGAAAAAGCACACTTTCCCCACGGCTTACCCCGTGGCCCGCACCGACGGCCGCATGATCTGCTGGACAAAACCCTACCCGGTGGTGGTGTACGATTTCATTGAGGGTAGCCACCCCAGGCCGCAGGAGGGTGTCATCACGCAGATCGCAGCGGCGCTGGCCCAACTGCACGCCGTTTCGCCGGCCGAAGTGCCGCCCAAGGAGAACGCCCTCTACCCCGAGCGGTGTCTGGCCCTGGCGGAGGGTGTTGTCGATGAACGATGCATGGAGGCCGAAACGACGCGAATGTGGCGCGACGCTTTTTCTCGAGTCGAACCGTTCATGGAGCGGCCCCTTCCGGCGGGGCTGATCCACGCCGACCTGTTTCCCGACAACACCCTGTTTTACCGCGGGCGGCTGGCCGCCATCCTGGATTTCGAGGAGTTTGCCATCGACCACCTGCTCTTCGACATCGGCATGACCATCAACGGCTTCTGCGTGACCGGCAACCGCCCGGACCGGGAGAAGATCGCGCTTTTCCTGGCGGCCTACCAGCGCCGCCGGCCCCTGACACAGGAAGAAAACGACAGCCTGCACGCCTACATCGCCTGGACTGCGCTGGCCATGGCCTGCTGGCACCTGGGCGACTGCCGCGGGGCCCCCAAGCCCGGGCAGAAGGCGCGCATGCGCGAGCTGACCGAGCGCGCCTGGCGGTGGCTGGACGAAACCCGGACGAGGTGATCCCGACATGAAACCGCAAAACAGCGAACACGACGCGCGGCTGCTCTCGCTGGCCGAACAGTTCGGCACGCCGCTGTACGTCTACGATGCCAATGTCATCGCCGAGCAGGTCGATGCTTTCCGGTGGGCCTTTGCCGCCCTGCCCGTGCGCATCTTCTACGCCGCCAAGGCCCTCACCAGCCTATCGGTGCTCAAGCTGATGCGCGCCCTTGGCACGGGCCTGGACACGGTGTCGCCGGCCGAGGTGCAGATGGGGCTGATGGCCGGCTTTACGCCCGGGCAGATGGTTTTTACGCCCAACATGGTTTCCTTCGACGAAATCCGGGAGGCCGTGGAACAGGGTATTCTGGTCAACATCGAGAACCTGACCAACCTGGAGAAGCTGGGGCGCGCCTACGGAAATGCCGTGGAGTGTTTCGTGCGGCTGTCGCCCGATTTCATCGACGAACGCGAAAGTCCGGAACGGCGGGAGTGGCAGAAGCGCTCCAAGTTCGGCATACCGCTGTCCCAGTGGGACCGTTTGCAGGCCATCGTGCGGCGCTATGACATACCGGTGATGGGCATTCACATGCACGCCAGCCACGTCATCATGAGTCCGGAAACCTTCCGGCGGGGCGCGGCCATCATCTTCCGGCTGGCCGCGGAATTTCCGGTGGTGCGCTGCCTGGATTTCGGCGGGGGATACAACATCGCCGGCCGCCACGATGCGCCCGAGACCAACCTGCCGCGGCTGGCGGAAATCCTGGGCCCGCTGCACCGGGAATTCACCCGCGGCGGCCGCCAATTGGAGCTCTGGTTCGAACCGGGCCGCTACCTGGTGGCCCGGGCCGGCAGCCTGGTGGTGAAGACCGAGATCGTCAAGACCAACGGCCACGTGCGGGTGGTCGGCACCGACTCGGGGTTCAACCACCTCCTCCGGCCGCGGCTCTACGGAGCCTACCACGAGATCGCCAACCTCTCCAACCCGGGGGGCGAGAAAATGCTGACCGATGTTTACGGCAACCTGTGCGAACAGGACCCCTTCGCCGTGGACCGTCGTATCCCGGAGATTCGCGAGGGGGACATTCTCTGCATCCGCGATGCCGGGGGCTATGGCTTCGCCATGTCGTCACAGTACAATTCACGTTACCGACCGGCCGAGGTGCTGGTGATCAACGGCCAGGCGCACCTCATCCGGCGGCGCGAGAACCTGGCGGACCTGACCCGCGGCCAGATCGTCATCGATGACTTTCCGGCTCCGGTGAACTGAAAGGGCTGTTTCCGCGGGCCGTGCGCGGCTCGCTTTTGGCCGCTGCAGGGGAACCGGCGAGGTTCTTCCGGCCGCGGCCGTGGCTGGTGTTTACCAAAGGCAGAAAGGAGAAGAAGCATGAAAAAGATGTGTTTTCTACTGGCAGGCATGTTGGTTCTGGCGGGTATGACGGCGGGCCCCGTCCTGGCAGTCCGCGCCGGCGGCACCCTGGTGTCCATGGCGCCCTACGGGGGCGACATCGGGACGCTGGATCCCCACAAGACCGCCCGCACCCAGGACGCGCTGGTGATCAAGAACATCCACCGCAGCATCTACAAGTGGAACCCGGCCGAAAACAAGCCCACGCCCGACCTGGCCGATAAAGTGGAGGTCTCGGAAGACGGCCTGGTCTGGACCCTGCACTTCCGCAAGAACGTCAAGTTCCACAACGGCCGCACCATGACGGTGGACGACGTGATATGGAGCCTGGAGCGCATCATGAACCCCAAAACGGCGGCTTCCGGCGCGCGTTACATCCGCGCCATCAAGGGGGCGCGGGAAGTGGAAGAGGGCAAGGCCAAGCGCATATCGGGCCTCAAGAAGATCGACGAAACCACCCTGGAGATCACCCTGGCCGAACCGGTGGACCTGCCCTATTCGCTTTACGACCCCAATGTGGCCATTCTGCCCCGTGATGTGGTGGAAAAGATGGGTGATGCCTTCGGCACCAACCCGGTGGGCAACGGCCCCTACCGGTTTGTCAAGTGGGTGCGGGGCAGCGAGGTGGTGCTCCAGAAGTTCCCGGATTTTTACCTGAAGGACCGGCCCTACACCGACAAGCTGGTGATCAAGATCATGGGAGAGGGCGCCGCGCGCGACATCGCCTTCCGCGCCAGGGAGCTGGACATGACCATCGTGGGGGCCGCCCAGTACCCGCAGTACCAGAAAGACCCGGTGATCGGCAAGCACATGATCGAGGTGGCCGAGATGTATACCCGCCTGATGGTTTTCAACCTGGACTTCAAGCCTTTCCAGAACAAGAAGGTGCGCCAGGCCATCAACTACGCCATCGACTCGGACCTCATCATCCGCAAGCTGCTCAAGGGCAAGGCCTTCCCGTGCAAGGGATTTTTACCGCCGGCCTTCAAACCCACCGCCAAGGGCTACACCTACGACCCGGCCAGGGCCAAGGCCCTCATGAAGGAGGCCGGCTACGAAAAGGGTTTCATTTTCGAGTGCATCGGCACGGCCAACAAGTCCTGGGGCGTGGGGGTGGTGGAGGCCATCATGCCCTATCTCAAGAAGATCAACATCACCGTCAAGATACAGCAGATGGAGGGGGCCGCCATGGCCGCCCGCGCCAAGGCCGGTGATTTCCAGGCCCTGATCTGGTCGCTGGATTCTGGGCCGGACCCGCTGGTGGCGCTCAAGCGCTGGAGTTCGAGCAATCCCCGCAGTTCCGGCAACTACGCGAACTACCACAACCCGGCCTATGACCAGCTGCTGGCGGAAGCCGCGCGGCAGCGGGACCCGGCGAAGAAGATGGCGCTGCTGCGCCAGGCCGACGCCATGTTCTGGGATGACGCACCGATCTGGTTTTTCAACTACAACAAGGCCATCATGGCCTACCAGCCCTGGGTGCACGGTGTGCAGCCCGTGGCCGTGGAGATGATGTACCAGGATCTCATGGACATCTGGATCGACGACAGCTCTCCGCGGGCCAATGAAAAATAGGCATAATTTCTGGCTGACGGTGTCCGGCGCCGACCGGTCGACCGTCAGCCGGCTTCCGAAAACCCGGTAGACCCAGGCGTCGAACCCGAGCATGCTAGCATACGCCCTGCGAAGACTGCTGCAGTTCATCCCCACCATCTTCGTGATCACGCTGATCATGTTCCTGCTGCTCAACGTGCTTCCCGGAGACGCCACCCTGATGGCGGGGGGGCTGCGCAAGGAGGTCGACGCCAAAGTGATGGAGACCATGCGCCGGCAGTTCGGCCTGGACAAGCCGCTGTACCAGCGCTACCTGCTCTACGTGAAGGACCTGGTGACCGGCGACCTGGGAGTGTCCTTCCTGCGCCGCGAGAAGGTCAACCGCTTGGTGGGTCAGCGCGTCTGGCCGACCCTCAAGCTGGCCCTCATGGCCATGGCCATCGCCGTGGGGGTGGGTATCCCGCTGGGGTTCTTTTCCGCCCTGCGTCAGGGGTCGCTGCTGGACACGGCCTCCATGGTGGGGGCCGTGTCAGGGGTCTCCATTCCCCAGTTCTGGCTGGGGCTGCTGCTGATGTACTTCTTCTCAGTCTACCTGCGCATCCTGCCCACTACCGGATACGGCGGCGGCGATCTCAAGCACCTGCTGCTGCCGGCCGTGACCCTGGGGGTGAGCTACATGGCGCTGCTGGCGCGCACCACGCGCGCTGCCGTGGTGGAGGTGCTGACCGCCGACTACATCCGCACGGCCCGCGCCAAGGGGCTCAGCGAACTGCGCGTCAACCGCAAGCACGTGCTGCGCAACACCATGGTGCTGGTGCTGACCACCGCCGGGCTGCAGTTCGGCGCCCTCATGGGGCAGACCGTCATCGTGGAGAAGCTCTTCTCCTGGCCGGGCATCGGGTCGCTGCTGGTGGACTCCATCTTCCAGCGCGACATCCCGGTCACCCAGGGCTGCATTCTGGTGATCATTGTGGTGTTCCTGGTCGTCAACCTGGCGGTGGACCTGCTGTACGCGGCCATCGACCCGCGCATCGAGTACAAATGAACGATTTTTTCAAGAAGCTGCGCCGTCGCCCCAGCCTGTTGATCGGCGGGCTGCTGACCCTGCTGGTGGTGGGCATGGCCGTCTTGGCCCCCTGGCTGGCGCCGTATGACCCCGTCGACTTCGCCGACCTGATGGTCTCCGAGGAGCCCCCCAGCACCCAGTTCTGGTTCGGTACGGACAACTACGGACGGGACATCTTCTCGCGCGTGATCTATGGGTCGCGCATCTCCCTGGCCGTGGGACTGCTCAGCCAGCTGATCAACACCTTCATCGGCGTGATCCTGGGCCTCACGGCCGGCTATTTCGGCAGGTGGTGGGACGACCTGGTGATGGGCGTCACCAATATCATGCTGACCATTCCGGCGCTCATTTTTGCGCTGGCCATCATGGCGCTGCTGGGGCCGGGGCTGCTCAACGTCTTCATCGCTCTGGGCCTGACCAACTGGTCTTACACCTGCCGCATCACGCGTTCCCAGGTGCTCTCCAGTCGCTCCTTGGACTACGTGACGGCGGCCCGCGCGCTGGGTTACGGCCGCGGCCGCATCATGCTGACCCAGATTCTGCCCAACATCACCGGGCCCATCCTGGTGATCGCCACCCTGGGCGTGGCCTACGCCATTCTGCTGGAGGCCTCGCTGTCCTTTTTGGGACTGGGCGCCCAGCCGCCAACGCCCAGCTGGGGCGCCATGCTGGCCACGGCCCGCGAGCAGCTCTTCACGGCGCCCTGGATCTCCATCTTCCCGGGGCTGGCCATCTTCATCACCGTCATGGGGCTCAATCTCTTCGGGGACGGCCTGCGGGACATCCTCGACCCACACCTCACCCGTCAGGGGAAGTAAATTCATGAAAACGGCATTTCTCTCCACACGCATATTCACCGGCGATTCCGCTCGGCCCTGGGCCCAGGCCCTGGCCGTGAACGGCGGCCGCATTGTCGCCGTGGGCGCAGACGAAGACGTCCGGGCGGCCATAGACGACAGCTGGGAAGTAATATCGCTCCCGGGCCGGTTGGTCGTACCGGGCCTGGTGGACAGCCACACCCACTTTCTCAGCCTGGGCCGCACCTTCCAGTGGGTGAATCTGCGCGACCTACCCTCTCTGGAGGCCTGCCGCGAGGCCATTGGTCGGAAAGCAGGGGAACTGCCGCCGGGCAAATGGCTCATCGGCCGGGGCTGGGACCACCACAAGTGGGAGCGGCCCCGGCAGCCCACCCGCGGCGACCTGGACGACATCACGCCACAAAACCCGGCCGCCATGATCCGCTCCTGCGGCCACAGCGTGTGGGTCAACTCGCTGGCGCTGAAAGCGGCCGGTATCGGACGCGACACGCCGGACCCCGAGGGGGGGCGCATCGAACGGCTGGCCGACGGGGAGCCCTCAGGCCTGATCCTGGAGGCCATCGAACTCATCCGCGACCACATCCCCGAACCCACCCAAGAAGAACTGGAGAACGCCGCCCTGGCCGCCCAGGAGGCGGCCCTGTCCGCGGGCGTCACCGGCGTGCATACCTGCGAGTGGCTGGCCGACTGGAAAGTCCTCCATCGGCTGGACCGCCGCGGGCGGTTGAAAATGCGTGTCTACCACCTCATCCGCCCCGAGGACCTGGCAGAGGCAAAAGAGCGAAAAATCGTGCCGGGCATCGGCAGCGACCGGCTGTGGTTTGGCCACGTCAAGCTGTTTGCGGACGGCTCCATGGGGGCCTCCACGGCCCTGATGCACGCACCCTATGCCGACAATCCACAAAATCGGGGCATCGCGGTGCTGGCACCGGCGGCCCTGCGGGAGCACATCCGGGCGGCCTATAGCGCCGGCTGGGACGTGGCCGTGCACGCCATCGGAGACGCCGCCCTGACCAACGTGCTGGATGCCGTCGAGGCGGTCCGGCAGTGGTTCCCGGGACGGCACCGCGACCGCATCGAACACGTGCAGCTCTTCCGGCCGGAGGACCTTTCGCGCATGCGCCGCCTGGGGATCACGGCCTCGGTGCAGCCCGTCTTCGTGGACACCGACTGGAAGCCGGCCCAAGAGAAGTGGGGCCTTGAACGCTGCCGCAACGCCTACGCCTGGAAGACCATCACAGAGGCCGGCATCCCGGTGCAGTTCGGATCCGACACGCCGGTGGAGCCCATCAACCCGCTGTTCGGGCTATACGCCGCCGTCACCCGCCAGGACCGGCGGGGCGCCCCCCCCGGCGGGTGGTTCCCGGACCAGCGGCTCTCCCTGGAAACGTCCCTGGCCGGTTTTTCGCGCCAGGCGGCTTGGACGTCGGGGCGGGATGACGATCTCGGTTTCATCGCGCCGGGCCGCAGGGCCGACCTGACGGTTTTCGAGCAGGATCTCTTCTCCCTGCCGCCGGAGCGGTGGCTGGACGCCACGGTCTGCATGACCGTGGTGGGCGGCGAGATGGTCTACGGGAACCCCCTCTGAAGCCGGGTGTTGAGAAAAGAGAAGGTGTACCAACTACTTGCTGTCACGCCGATTGATCCTGGCGTCAATGGCGTTGCGGCCGGTCTCAATCAGTCCGGGAAATCCGTTTTCAAGCAGACACCTATTCGTCGGCCAGATCGAGCACTCCTCGGAGTTCGTCATCATCAATGAGCACCACGGTCCTCTTGGGAGGAAGAGGCTCGTCATAGAAAAAGCGCGGCAGGCGGTCATCGTCGGCGATCAATCCAGCCAGACGGTTGAATTCGCGTTCCCTCAGGATGATCTCCCGGCCCATGGACAGAAAATCTTCCCAGGTGAAGGGCTTTTCAGTCAGAGCGGCTAAGGAATCACAAAGCGCTTTGGCTCCCTGCGGACTGTTGACGGCGGCGATGGTAAAGAGACACAATCCCGTCGCATCCAGGGCGGCCACGGTAACCTGGGCGTTGCGTGACGCCTCTATCTGACCGTTTTTTTCGAGGGGATCCATGGCGCCGGACAGGTAAGCCCCGATCAGGTTGCCGGCCGTGTGGTCGGCTCCCATGGGAGAGGTTGCGTACGTCACGGCCATCCCTTGCATGGCACGGGGGTCGTAGCCGGCAATGCTCTGGTTTTTCACAACGGGCACGCGGTGATGCCCGAAGTGCTTTGCCACGGCGGCCGGTCCGCTGCCCAGCAGTTGTCCGAAATCGGTGCCGGCGGCAATTTCCTCCACCATGGCCACCGCTGCCGGACCGTCACCAAAAGAACGGTGGCCGGCATCCATGGCCACCGCCAGGGCTACGCCGGTACTCATGGTGTCCAGTCCAATGTCGTCGCACAGAAAGTCCAATCGGGCGATGGTATCCAGATCATCGATGCCCGTCATGCCGCCCATGGACCAGATGGTTTCATATTCCAGAGAACCGGTCAGGTAGTTTCCCTTTTCATCCACGTACCGATTGGAACAGTCGATAATGCATTGCGCACAGCCCTTGTGGCGCGCCTGTCCGCCCCGCTGACGCAGGCGCTCGACCAGGGCCTCGCCACTGAGTTTTTCCCATCCCGGCATTTCACCACGGGTGGCATTGAAACACGGAAAGCCCCCCAGGCTGATCACGCCGGCGACCAGGGCGGCGGTACCGAAGCGGGGCAGCACCTGGCCGCTGAACGGGGCCTCACGAACCGCCGTGGCAAAGGTGTGGGCAGCCTTTTTTAGGGCGGCAGGGTCTGCCACCGGCCGGCGGCTTTTGGACACGGCCTCGACGACGATGGCTTTCAGGCCCTTGGCGCCCATGACCGCACCGAGTCCGCCGCGCCCGGCTGCGCGGCAGGGATTTCCGTCCAGGTCGCTGGCCTGGATCGAGGCGATGGGCAGCCGCTGCTCTCCGGCCGGGCCGATGCACAGCACCGCACTGCGGGCACCGTAGCGCGCCAGCAGGCGGTGGGCCAGTTCATAGGTACGCACGCTTTTGAGGTCATCCGCGGGTTCCAATACCGCTGCTCCCCGGTCATCGATCCGCAGCAGGTGCCATCCCCGGGAGGCGCCTTCGATGATCACGGCTCCGACGCCCAAACGCCCCAGGTAGGCTGCGGCACTGCCGCCGGCATTGCTCTCCTTGATGCCGCCGGTCAGCGGACTCTTGGCTCCGATGGACAGCCGGCTACTGTTGACCATCAGCGTTCCGCTCAAAAGTCCCGGCGCCAGGACAAGCTTGTTTTCGGCACCCAGTGGGTTGCAGGTCGGGGGGATCTCCTGCTCCGTGACGGACGTCGTGAGGCCCCGCCCCCCCCACGGCGCATATTCGGGGGGCATGGTTTCGTCGGAGATGCTTTTTTCGGTCATGTTGACACGGATGATCTTCATGGCAGGCGTTTTCCTTCCTTTCAGTTGGCTTGACGGGATCGGTCCGATCACGGGTATTCGTGATCTTCCATGAATACCGGGTTTTCGGGCAGGATGGCGCCGCCGTCGACCACGATGGTTTGCCCCGTGATGTAGTGTGCCCGGTCGGAGGCGAGAAACAGCATGGCGTAGGCGATTTCTTCGGGTTTTGCCAGACGTCCCAGCGGGATGTATTGGCTGATCCGGTCCGCACCGTGTTTACGATCCAGCTGGTCCATGGCCTCGGTGGCCACATAGCCGGGTTCCACGCCGTTGACGGTGATTCCGTCCCGGGCGAATTCCAGGGCCGCGCTGCGGATGAAGGCGTTGATGGCGCCTTTGGAGGCGGCATAATGAGAGATGCCCGGCATGGCAACGCGTGGGCCGGTAACCGACGAGGTGACCAGTATCCGTCCGCCGCCCTGCCGGCGCATGTGGCGGACGGCGGCGGCGCAGAGATAGTAGCAGGGGTAGAGATTTACCGACATCATGGCCTCCAGGCGCGCCCGCGACATCTTCTCAACGGGGCAGCGGTCGAAGACGGCGGCATTGTGAATCACGATGTCCAGGCGACCGTAACGGGCAGCCGTCCGCGCCACCATGGCCTGCACGGCGCCGGGGTCGCTGACATCGATGGGGTAAAACCACGCCTCGTGGCCCCTTTGGGTGATGCCATCCGCTGTTTTCTGTCCTGAAGATGCCGACCGGGTGGCCACCACCACACGGGCGCCCTCGGCGGCAAACACCCGGGCGATGCTGCGGCCGATCCCCCGGCCGGAGCCGGTCACAATTACCACTTTGCCTGATAAGCCTGGTTTCATGGGTGTCGATTCTCCCGGGCACTGAAGCTCATTGGGCCAGCCTGCCACCGTCGACGGGCAGCTCGATCCCCGTGCAGAAGGAACTGTCATTGGATGCCAGGTACAAGATGGCCTTGGCGATTTCCTCGGGGCGTGCCATGCGGCCCATGGGCAGGCGTTCGCCGATCAGCTTGCGGACTTCTTTGCTGCAGTGGGTACCGAGGCTCCCCCTTTGCGCCCAGGCCATCACCTCCTCGTCCACCATGGGGGTGTCGGTCATGGCCGGATGGACCGAGTTGACCCGGATGTTGTACCCATTGCGGGCGAATTCCAGGGCGGCGCATTTGGTCAGCTGACGCACCGCCCCCTTAGACGTGCCGTAAGCCATGCCGTCCGCGATGCCCCGGATGCCCACCACCGACGAGACGTTGACAATCGCTCCCCCGGCCACATTGGCCCGGGCCCGGTCTTTCATGATGGGAAGGCAGTACTTGATTCCCA
The DNA here is from genome assembly GCA_964442705.1 of uncultured Desulfobacteraceae bacterium. GTDB lineage: Bacteria > Desulfobacterota > Desulfobacteria > Desulfobacterales > JALSRD01 > JALSRD01. Next base: position 65,017 of record CAYUAQ010000002.1, on the reverse strand, counting down.
GAAAGACGCCATTGACATTGATGTCCATCACCCGCCGAAACGCATCGAGCGTGGTCTCTTCCAGCGGCTTGACGAAGGCGACGCCGGCGTTGTTCACCAGCACGTCCAGGCCGCCAAAGGCGTCGCCGATCCACCGGGCGGTTTCCCGCCAGTCCCGTTCGCGCGTTACGTCTAGTTGTCGAAATTCGGATCGACCTCCAGAGGAGGTGATGCGACGGGCCACTTCTTCGCCTGGGCCGCTTTGCACGTCTGTAACGATGACGGTGCCGCCGGCCCGGGACATGATTTCCGCCGTGGCCGCGCCGATGCCGCGGCCGGCACCGGTAATCAGAATGATCTTGTCGTCCACACGGTTCATTTCTCCACCCTGACGAATAGATGATGTTCGGCTGCGCCGACCACTTGCGCAGCGGTCCCGGCAGGGGATTTACCCTGCAAGCAGTCGTTTGACACAGGCTTCGAAGACCTGGTTGTGATGTTCGATATCCCTTTCGGAAACCTCGGGGCACACCAACACCATGTTGTGAAAAGGTGTCAGCAGGATCCCGCGGTTTAAGAAAAAAAGATGCATGAAGGCCTCCAACGGACCGTTGCGGCCGCTGCGGGCCTGGCCGCCGTTTAGCGGCGTAGATGGGCTGAACATGTACTCGGCCCTGGCACCGATGCGGGTGACATGCCAGGGTAGGCCATAGGCCTGGATGACCCGGCTGACGCCTTCTTCCAGCCTGTGGGCCGACGCGATCATGCGACTGTAAGCTTCGTCGGTCATGACATGCTCCAGGACCGCGCGGATGGCGGCCAGGGTCAGGGCATTGCCTGCCAGCGTGCCGCCGAATCCGCTGTGCATGTTTCTGTCCTTTCCCGGGCGGATATGGGGCCGTACCCGCCAGATGCGGTCGGCTATCTCGTCAGAAACCCCGTAGACGGCGCAGGGCATTCCTCCGCCGATGGCTTTTCCCAGCACAAAGATATCGGGTTCGAGGCCGAAAGCCCGGGTATAGCCGCCCGGTCCGGTGGAAATGGTGTGGGTCTCGTCGATGATCAGCACGGTGCCGCTTTCACGGGTCAAACGGCGGAGCGCTTCGTGGTATCCGGGCCGGGCCGGCACCATGCCGATGTTGGTCATCACGGGCTCGGCTAGGACACAGGCGACATCCCCGTGGACGAGGGCCCCGGCCAGGGCCGCAACGTCGTTGAACTCCACCAGGCGGGTGGTGCGCGAGTGGTCCACGGCGTTGGGATGAACCCCGAATCGGGGTACCATGCGGCCCTGGTCGTCCAGTTCTACCTGGGTTTCGTCCACCGATCCATGGTAGTTTCCATTGAAGACCAGGATTTTATCGCGGCCGGTGATCATACGCGAGAGTCGAATGGCGAACCGGTTGGCATCCGTGGCCGAGGTGGCCAACTGCCAGTAGGATAAGCCGAATCGCTGCTTGAGCGTTTCTCCGACCACGACGCTGTCCGGGGTGGGCAGCATCATTGTCAGGCCCTTCCCTGCCTGCTCGGAGATGGCCCGGGCGACGTGGGGGTTGCCGTGGCCGAACATGGCCCCGCTGTCTCCCAGGCACAGGTCCAGGTAATCGTTGCCGTCGACGTCCGTCAGGTGAGCCCCCCGCGCCCGACTGACATACAGCGGACAACCACCCGGCCAGTTCTGCATCCAGTGCAGGGGGGCGCCGTACAAATAGGCCCGTTTCCCCTTTTCATAAAATCCCTTGGACTTGGGATGCCTCTGGTCGAACCGATCCAGTTCCCGTTGCATGAGACGTCCCAGATTCATCGCATATGTTTTGTCCATTGCATGCCCGCGTGAAACCGGCTTCTCAGCCGCCGGTCGTTGTCCGGGTGACCGCTTTGAGCGCCGCTTCGACCACGTCCAAGCCTTCATCCAGTTGCGCCTGGGTGATGGTCAGCGGCGGGAGAAAACGTACACAGTTGAAATACAGCCCGGCCGGCAGGGTGATCAGTCCGCGTTGCAGGGCCTCCTGACGGAAGCGATTGACCTCCTCGACAGCCGGGGTTTTGCGGACCGGATCCTTTACCAGCTCCATGGCCAGCATGGCGCCCAGGCCGCGCACATCACCGATCAGGGGCATCTCCTGTTGCAGACGCAGCAGCCGCTTACGAATATGTTCGCCGACACTGCGGGCGTGTTGCAGAAAAGCGGGGTCGGATATCATCCTGATGTTTTCGACGGCCGCAACACAGGCCAGGGGGTTGCCGCTGTATGTGCCGCCGATACCGCCGGGGTTCGGGGAGGTCATGATTTCCTCCGGGCCCGTGACGGCGGCCAGCGGCATGCCCGCGGCGATGGATTTGCCGGTGACGATCAAATCCGGCACGATGCCATAGTGCTCCATGGCGAACAGCTTGCCGGTACGCCCGAAACCGCACTGGATCTCGTCGGCGATCATCAGCATGCCATGGGTATCGCAGAGCTTGCGGATGTGGCGCAAGAAGGTAGGCGGCGTGGGGATGTAGCCGCCCTCACCCTGGACGGGTTCGATGACCATGGCGGCCACGTCCGAAGGGTCCACCTGGGCCACCATGGCGTGATCGAGCTGCTGGAGGCAGAAATCCAGGTAGCCCTCCTCGCTCATCTCCGGAGGCCGTCGGTAGAGGTTCGGAAAAGGCAGACGGTAGATTTCCGGTGCGAAAGGACCGAATCCTTTCTTGAAACGGGCGTATTTGCTGGTCATGGCAAGGGTCAGGTTGGTGCGTCCGTGGTAGGCGCCTTCGAAAACCACAATGGCTGGCCGACCGGTATGGCAGCGGGCGATCTTGACCGCCGCCTCCACGGCTTCGGCGCCGCTGTTGAGCAGGGCGCTGCGTTTCGGCCCTTTGCCCGTCGCCAGCCGGTTGAGCAGTTCCACGACCTCGATGAACGGTTCATAGGAGGCCACCAAGGCACAGGTGTGAATCAATTTGCCGGTCTGGTTCCGAATGGCCGCGACGACTCTCTCCGGGCAATGGCCGGTGGCCAATGCGCCGATCCCGCCGGCGAAATCCAGCAGCGTGTTGCCGTCGACATCGGTGACGACGGCGCCTTCGGCCTGATCGATGACCACCGGCGTCAGCAGGGCCATGCCGCTGACCGTTGCCTTCTCCCGTCGCGTGATCAGCGTTCGGCTGTTGGGGCCCGGTATTTCAGATACAAGATGGATCGCCGTCATGAGTAGTATTCCTTTCCAAGATTCTCGGGGTGGGTATGCAAAATGTGCCTTCTTCGATCCGCAATACGCGCTTTCGGAAGCGCCTCATGGAGGCAGTTCCGCAACACCTTGGAATTCTTTCGAACTCCCCTCGAAGTGGACCGGCTGGTGCCTCGTTGGCCTTCCTAAATATTTGATGGGTGTTATTTCTCCTTGTCGGCGATTTCCTTCCGTTTGTTCGAAAAGGCAATGACCAAGACCAGGATACAGGCCAGGACCAATGAAAGGGAAATGGGACGCGTCAGGAAAATCATGGGGTTGCCGCCGGAGATGCTCAGTGATTCGCGCAGACGCTGTTCGATGATGGGGCCCAGGACGAATCCCAACACCCAGGGCACGATGGGCCATTCCATGCGCAAGAAAGTATATCCCACAACACCCATGGCGATGGCCACCCCCATTTCAAAGACGTTCAGGTTCATGGAGTAAATCCCCAGCAGCGAGATAACCATCACGCTGATGGCGATGATCGAAGACGGCAGTCGAATGATGGTGGCAAAGGGCCGGAGAAAAAGGGCCAGCGTCACAAAGGCCACGATGTTGATGAGAATCAGGCTGAAGTAGATGTTGTAGATCAGCACCGGTTCTTTGGCCAGCAACAGCGGTCCGGGGAAAATGCCATTGACGGTAAAGATGCCCAGCAGCAGGGCCGAGATGGGATCGCCGGGGATACCCAGGGTGAGCAAAGGGATCATGGCGCCGGCGGGGACGGCGTTGTTGCCCGCTTCAGAGGCCAGGCATCCCTCGGGCGTGCCCCGGCCGAAGGCCTCGGGATGGCTGGAGGAACGTTTGGCTTCGTAATAGGAAAAAAACGAGGCCGTAATGGAACCGGTTCCCGGTATCAGACCCACCAGGGTACCGATAATTCCGGATTTGATCAGGGTCATGCGGTATTTGAGGACAGCGAATATCTTGCTGAAATCAAGCGCCCTGCGGGAAAGCGACAACGTATCGGAGGTCAGGATCTGGCGCTCCAGCAGCAGCAGCGACTGGCCGATGCCGAAAAAGCCCAGGCACATGGGGGCCACGCCCAGGCCGCTTTGCATTTCCACCGACCCGAAGGTGAAACGCGGTACCAGGGTCGCCGGATCGATGCCCACCGTGGAGAACCACAGTCCCAAGGCGGTGAGCAGGGCCCCGCGGGCGATATCTCGGCGGTTCATGGCCAGCACGACGGCCAGCCCGAAAACCGCGACCATACAGTATTCGGGAGAGGTAAAGTGGGTGGCAATGCGGGACAGGGCCGGTGCCATGATCATCAGCATGACCACACTGATGATACCGCCGACAAACGAACCCACGATGGCGGCCGACAGGGCCAGTTGCGCTTCGCCCCGCTGGGTCAGGGGATATCCGTCCAGGCAGGTGATCATGGAGGAGGGCACCCCGGGCGTGCGCAACAGGATGGCCGGTATGCCGCCACCGAAGTACCCTCCGCAGAAGATGCCCAGCAGCACCGACAGTGCCAGATTAGGAGGCAGGGAATAGGTAAAGGGTAGAATGACCACCATGCCCACCATGGGACCGATGCCCGGGATGATGCCCACGATAATCCCCATGATACCGCCGGCACTCAAGGCGGCCAGGTTGCTCAAGGTCATGGTAGCGGCCACGGCCTGGGATAAGAGGTCCAACATGATTCAGGATCCGAACAGCGATAATAACAAGGGGGCGGGGAACCACACCTTGAGGATATGCTTAAAGAGAAGAACGATAAAGGCGGTGTAGAGCAGGGGATAGAGAGCCGTAACGGTGAGCCGACGATATCCCACCACTAGAAAGGACAGCGACATGAAGGCAAAAGCGGACAGTTCAATTCCCACCCAGGCGATACCGAACAGGAAGAACAGCACCAGCAAAACGGTTACGACAACCGGTTTGGCGGGCAGGCCGTAGCCATCCAGTCGCCAACGGCGCTGCCGGAAGGACCGCAGCAGGCAATACAATGACGGCAGCGCCGAGACGGTCATCATGCTCAATACCAGCAAAGGGAATATTTTGGGCCCTTTGTAGAAGGGATAGTCGACGGCCGGCGGCTGGATGTGCCAATCCAGCGTCACCAGGAGGATGAAGCCGAAAAAACCGAGCAATACGGACAGCAGATCGTGGAGGTTACTGTCCGGATCGGCCCCCACGGTCTTTGGTCGATGCTTGTCCATAACGATTCCTGCGATGCAGACGTTCGGTCACCAGGTCAATACCGGCAACCGAATGTGCTGCATCCGGTCAACCCGAGTACGACCGCAGAAGAAAGCGGCATCCTTATTTCTTGATGATACCCAGGTCTTTCATGAGTTTGGAAAAGTGGGTCCTTTCTTTGGCAATCTGGGCGGCGGCTTTCCGGGAGTCGATTTTCAGGGGAATCACGCCGGTATTGGCGATGACTTTCTTGACTTTCGGATTATCCATGGCCTTGAACCAGCTGGCCTCAATTTTCTGGCGTACATCGGCCGGTACGCCCTTGGGCGTAAAAAGCCCGAACCACACGAAGTAGTCCTCCCCGAATCCCTGCTCGGACACGGTCTTGACCTCTGGACACAACGCGTAATGGGTGGGGTTCATCACGGCCAGGATTTTTACTTCCTTGGTTTTGTAGTAATCCACCAGCGCCGGCATGGTCGCGGTGATGACGTCCATGTCGCCCGATGTGAGCAGCAGGGCGTTGACATCGTCGAATGCGGTCTCTTTCCATTTGAAGCCCCCGTGGGTGGCGACGCCCATGGCGATCAGTGTGGGGACTGCCCCTAGACCATAATGGCCCAATTTCAGCGGGTGTGTTTTCCCATAAGCAGCCAGTTCCCTTAGATTGCCGTAAGGCGCATCCCCGCGGGCGGCCAGCGTGAAAGGAGCTGCCCAGACCAGTCCGATGACATCGAAGTCTTCAATTTTATAGGGGGTTACTCCTCGTATGGGCTGTGTCATCATGGGGCCGATGGAGGACAGCGCGATGGTATAGCCGTCGGGTTTGCTGCGGGCCACGAAATTGGTTCCAATGGTTCCCCGGCCGCCGGCTTTGTTGACGATTTTTACCGGCACGCCCAAGTCCTTGGACATCACCGGCGCCAGAACATTGGCGACGATGGTGGAGGAATCGTTGGTCGGCCGCCAGGGAATTGTGACGAGGATGGGCTTCTGAGGCCATTTCGCCAACACGGGTGCCGAGAAGACAGGGCCGAGAACCAAAAAGACCGACATTACGAGAAATACCACGCGTTTCATTTGACACCTCCTAGGAGAGGGCCTGGTCACCTCCTGCCGGGGAAAGGGCAGCGTAGACCAAAAGCCAAAAAAAAGTAGAAACGGATTTCCCAGATTTGCGGTTGACAGGAAGCGGGCCATTGGTTATATGTAAAACAATAAACATTACATTTTTAAACTTGTCAAGAAAAAAAAACGAAAATCGGAAACCCATGGCAAAAGTAGAGCCGTTTAAGCGACTGCAAAGAAAAAGATTGTTCGAGGAAGTGGCCCAGTCCCTCAAACGGGCGATTTTTTCGGGAGTATACCCCATCGGCGAACGACTGCCTTCGGAGAACGAACTGACCCGTATTTTCGGCGTCAGCCGGCCGGTGGTACGAGAAGCCATCCGTTATCTGGAAATTACGGGTCTGCTGACCATCCGCCAGGGGGCCACCGGCGGAGCGTTCGTTTCCGGCATCAACTCTCGCGTTCTTAAAGACAACCTGAAAGACTTGCTTATCCTCAGACAGGTGTCTGTAGAACAGTTGACGGAAGTCAGGATGCTGGTCGATCCCGCCATCGCCCGATCCGCAGCGTTGCGTGCCCAGCCGGACGATCTGGAGAAGATTGCGCAGTGCCTGAAATTTTCAGAAGAAATGGATCCGGCGACACAATTTGCGGCGACCGTGAAAAACAATGCCCTTTTCCATCGGCTTTTGGGGCAGGCTTCTTATAACCTTTTCTTTGCCATCATCGAAGACGTCATCATGGATGTTACCGTTGAATTCATCCTGACCGTTAAAAGGGAGCACGAAGTGCTGCATGATCCTGACGAGCACCGGAACATTTTTCGAGCGGTTGCCGACCACGATCCCGATCGTGCGGCGGACATCATGCGGATGCATATCGAAAAAATCGGCTCCCAGATGAAAGCGCTGGAAGATGTTTTTCTGAAGCTGTCTCTCCGCAATGCCGCCGCCAGTGGATGATACGTGCGCTATCTTGGTGACGCACCTATACCGGTTTAATGAAAGGACGACAGCGCCATGGCGATAACGCTGTTTACCGCTACAGGATGTGCCCGTTGCAAAATTGTCAAGAAATTCATGGAGGAACGGGGCATTTCCCATGAGGAGCAAGACATTAAAGCAGGGGGCAAAAAACGCTTTCAGCAGTTTTATCGCCGGCACCACCGATCCCTCCTGCGCGGGCCGGATGGTATTTCTTTTCCCATCTGTTTTTCCGAAGGCCGGGTCATCCAGGGGGTCGGATCCGTGCTGGCGTGGATTCAGGGCGGTGATGCTCTGGCGGGATTTGTGCAGGAGGACGCTTCGCGAGATTGGTGGGTGCAGGGCATCCACCTTTCCCGGGGGGACCAGAGCGCTTTTGAAGAGCTGTTGCCTGTGTTGAGATTTATGAAAAAAAACGGCCTGACTTTGGTGGTGCAGACCGATGGCCGCCACCCGGACCAGCTGAAAAAACTGATCCACGAGCGCCTGGTGGATCGGGCGGTCCTGAGCCTGCTGGGACCGCAGGATCTTTATGCACGCATCCTGGAGCGGGAAATCGACACGCGGCAGGTGGAAGAAACCATGACGCTCCTGACCGGCCTGGATGAATACCGCGTCGAAACCCCCATTGCGCAGATTGCAGGGGAAAATGGGAGCCGGTCATATCTTACACCTGAAGAAGTCGGCGGGGCCGCTGCCTGGCTGGCCCGGGCGACCGGCCGCAAGACGCATCCCTATGTCATTAAATTTGAAGATCGAAGCGACGCAGACCCTATGGCAGGGAAGGGGCCATCGTTGCCGGCGCCCCGGCTTTTCGCCTACCGCACCCGTGCCCGACGTTACCAGGTTAAAACCGAAATCGAAAAAGCCTAGCTCCCGTTTTTATCAGGCCTGCCCGGAAAAATCGGGGGTTTCGCGGGTTCATCATATTTCGACAGGAGGTCCGCCATGACATATCCCAGCATCTATCCTACCGGTGCCACGCTATACGACCCTGACAGGTGCTGGAACGGCTACACCCTGTTTCAGGCGCGGGAGCTGGGAGCGCTGCTCATCGATATGAACGGTTCAGAGGTCAAGCTGTGGCAGGGGCTGCACGGCTTTCCCAACAAACTGCTGCCCGGCGGCTATGTAATGGGCAGCAGTGGTGAACGCAACCACGCCTTCGGCATGCAGGATCACGTGGATGTCATTCAGGTGGACTGGGAGGGCAACGTCGTTTGGAAGTTTAATGAATACGAATACGTGGAAGATCCGGGAGAGGAGCCTCAATGGATGGCGCGGGCCCATCATGATTACCAGCGCGAAGGCAATCCGGTGGGTTATTTCGTGCCGGGCATGGATCCTCTGACCAACCGCGGCAACACGATTATCTTGTGCCACCAAAACGTGCTCAATCCCGAAATCAGCGGCAAACGCCTGCTCGACGATGTCATCATCGAAGTCAACTGGGATGGGGAAATTATATGGGAATGGGTGTGCAACGAACACTTTCAGGAGATGGGATTCCGTGAGGACGCACGCAATATTTTATGCCGTGATCCCAATTTCCGCCCCACCGGGGGCGGTATGGGCGACTGGATGCACATCAATTCCATATCCCTGCTGGGGCCCAACAAATGGTACGATGCCGGTGACGAGCGGTTTCACCCCGACAACATCATTTGGTCCGGGCGCGAAACCAACATCATGGCCATCATCGACAAGCGTTCCGGGCGGATTGTTTGGCGCCTGGGGCCTTACTACGACACTTCTCCTGAAGAAAAGCGACTCGGTTGGATCATCGGCCAACACCATGTCCATATGATACCCAAGGGGCTGCCGGGGGAGGGCAATATTCTCGTCTTCGACAACGGCGGCTGGGCCGGTTATGGATCACCCAATCCGGGTGCGCCCACCGGCATCAAGAACGCTCTGCGCGACTATTCAAGGGTCCTCGAACTCGACCCCACGACATTGAAGATTGTCTGGCAGTACACCCCCGTTGAAGCCGGCTACCTGATGCCGGTGGACGCCAACCGCTTCTACAGCCCCTTCATCAGCTCTGCCCAGCGGTTGCCCAATGGCAATACGCTAATCGTGGAGGGCTCCGGCGGGCGGATCATCGAAGTCACACCGGATCATGACCTGGTGTGGGAATACATCAGCCCCTATTGGGGGAAACTGATGAACATCAACATGGTTTACCGTGCCTACCGTGTGCCCTACGAGTGGGTGCCGCAATTGGATGCCCCCGTTGGAAAGCCCATCGAACGTATCGACGTCAAGCGCTTTCGTGTGCCCGGTGCCGCTGCGCCGGGACCTTCCGAGGTGACGAAGGTGCAGGACGTCCGTCCCTATCAGGGCGCCTCCGCACTGTGCGTAGTCGCCGACCTCGACAAGGATTGATCCGCCGGAACGGGTGTTCGGATACCCCCTCATCGGCAGCAAGTTAATGGCAGCACTGCGGATAAGGGTTTCTGTTGGTGACGTCGTTTCTCCTGCTACCATCGGTGCGCCGCTTTAAAAACCAACTTGAACCATTAAACTAAACCGCTGCATAACCGCCGCCCAGCGAACTTCCCGAAACCGTTCACGTTCTCTTGAGGCTTTACTCAACCGCGCAAACCTGGCAAGCGCGTTGCGCGAGATTCCAGAACGGCCCCGGAACAGGCCGTCGATTATGTCGCCGGTAACATTTTCCTTGACAATTGCAACCCGGTATTTCTATATATAGAAAAAAGTTCTGTGAATAGAACTTTACAATCGAGGATTTGATTGAACAAAGATGAACAACCGAAACCCTGAGAATCCCCACGAAGCCAGGTCCGCCTACAAACCCCTGGTTCCTGCTGTGGAGCAGGCGTCGAGGATCCTCGTCTGCTTGGCAAGAAGTCCCAACGCCAGATTGACCCTTACGCAAATTTGCGAGCAGGTGGGCATTCATAAGAGCAAGGGCTATTCCATTCTAAATACATTGGGGCAATTTGGTTTTGTCGAAAAAGACCTCCGGACGAAAACTTACTCCCTGGGAGTAGGCCTTGTATTTCTGGCCCGCAACGTTCTGGATAATCTTGATCTGAAGCAAATCGTATCGCCTTTTCTCGCAGACCTTTCGGATGCTACTTCCAGCACGGCCCTTTTTGGTTGGATCAGCGCCGAACAGGTCTTTATTGTCGCCAAGCATGAAGCCGACCTGACCGTCGGCGTCACCATTCGGATAGGCCACAGATTCCATATCACCTCCGGTGCCCACGGAAAGGCTATTGTGGCCTTTATGCCTGAAAATGATCGAAAAAGAATCCTGGGCAGAGACAAGCTTTATTTTTTTGGCGATCCGTCGGCTATGGATGAAAGACTTCTGGAAGAAGAACTTGCCGAGTGCCGAAGATTCGGTTTTGCCCAGGACAAGGGGGGATTGCAGCCCGGGATTAACGCCGTGAGCGCTCCTGTTTTTGGCGCCGGGGACAGAATGGTGGGCTGCTTGATCGTCATTGGCACTTTTCCCGATACCATGATGCCGAAACATGGCCGCAATGTGGCGCGCGTCGCCAGGAAAATTTCCGTGAGGCTAGGCGCGCAGATCGATTGGTTTGAAGAGCTTTAAGCAAGAAGGAAAATACAGAATGACTGACTTCGCGTATTCCAACATTGCCGGGGAAATGAAGGCCTACGGCTATGATTCCGTTGTCAGGAGTCACTGCAGGATGTGCCACGGCGGGTGCGGCATACTGGTCTACACCCGCAAGGGACGGGTGGAGAAGATCGCCGGCGACCCGGACTGTCCCATCAACCACGGCACCCTGTGCAGCAAGGGGCTGGCCTCGGCCCAGCTGGCCTACCACCCGGACCGGCTGACCCACCCGGTGCGGCGCATCGGCCCCAAGGGCAGCGGCCGCTGGGAGCGCATCAGCTGGGATCAGGCCCTGGACACCATCGCCGAGCGCATGCTGCGCTACAAGGCCGACTTCGGCGCCGAATCCATCGTCATGGGGTACGGCACCGGCCGCGAGAACGAGGCCGTCATCTACCGCTTCGCCAACTACCTGGGGACCCCCAACGTGCTCACGGCCGGCCACTTCTGCTACGGGCCGCGCATCGCCACCAGCATCCTCACCTGCGGCACCAACCCCATCGTGGACTACGAGAACCACCCGCGCTGCATCATGGTGTGGGGCAACAACCTGGTGATCAGCAACCCGGACTGCTACAAGGGCGAACCCTTCTCGGTGAGCCTGAACCGGGGCGCCAAGCTCATCGCGGTGGACCCGCGGCTGACGCGCATCGCCTCGCGGGCCGACATCTGGTTGCCCCTGCGCCCCGGCACTGACGCCGCCCTGGCCTACGGCATGCTGCACGTGATCGTGACCGAAAAGCTTTATGACCGTGCGTTCGTCGAGAACCACGTGCACGGCTGGGAGCCTTTCTGCCGGCGGGTGCAAGCGTATCCGCCGGAGAAGGTGGAAGAGATCACCTGGGTGCCGGCCGAGAAGATCCGGCAGGCGGCGCGGCTCTTCGCCGCCACCAAGCCGGCGGCTATCCAGTGGGGCGTGGCCATCGAGCAGCAGGTCAACTGCGCCGACAACGACCGCCTGCTGATGTTTCTGATGGGCCTCACCGGCAACATCGACGTCCCCGGCGGTCAGGTGCTCTTCCGCACCCCCAGGATCCGCAACGTGGGGCAGTTCGGCGCGCACAGGGACCTGCCCGCAAACCAGCGCCGCAAGCGTCTGGGCGGGGACCGTTTCCGGCTGGCCGGCAATTTTGCCATCATCAACCCCAAGTGCGTGTGGGACGCCATCCTGAAAGAAGAGCCCTATCCCGTCAAAATGCTGTTTTTCATCAGCTCCAACCCACTGCTCACGCGCGCCAACGCTCGCGAGGTCTACCGGGCCCTGGAGCGGGTGGACTTCATGGCGGTGAGCGACTTTTTCATCACGCCCACGGCCGAGATGGCCGACATCGTACTGCCGGCCGCCACCTGGTTGGAGATGGACTACATCGGGGACTTCTGGAAGCGGCACGGCTACCTGCTGCCGCGCCGCAAGGTCATCGAAGTGGGCGAGTGCCGCTCGGACCACGAGATGCTAAACGACCTGGCCCACCGGGTGGGGCAGGGAGAGCACTGGTGGGACGACTTCGAACAGGCCCTGGACTGGATCCTGGAACCTATGGGCATCACCTGGCAGGAGTTCAAGCAAATGGACTACGTGCGCGGGGAGATCGAATACCAGAAGTACAAGACCCGCGGCTTTTCCACCCCCACCGGCAAATTCGAGCTGTACTCCACGATGCTGGAAAAGTGGGGCTGCGATCCGCTGCCCACCTATCGCGAACCGCCCGAGAGCCCGGTCAGCACGCCGGAGCTCTTTAAAGACTACCCCTACATCCTGATCACCGGTGCACGCCAGCCCGGGTTCTTTCACACCGAGAACCGGCAGGTACCCTGGCTGCGCGAGCTGCACCCCGACCCGGAAGTCCAGATCCACCCGGAAACCGCCCGGCGGGAGGGCATCCGCGAGGGGGACTGGGTGGCCATCGAATCGCCGCGGGGCCGGGTGCGACAGCGGGCGCGGCTTTTCGCCGGCATGGACCCGCGCATCGTCTCCGCGCAGCACGCCTGGTGGTTTCCGGAGAAGAGAGATCCGGGCCACGGGTGGGCGGAGTCCAACATCAACCTGCTCACCGACAACGCCTATGACAGCTGCGACCCGGCCATGGGGGCCACCAGCGTGCGCACACTGCTGTGCCGCATTGCACCGGAACCCGGAAAGGGGGCATCGTGATGCAAAAACCGTCTCTGTTCATCGAGGCGTTCTATTGCTGGGGGTGCAAGACCTGCGAGGTGGCCTGCAAGCAGGAGAACCGGGCGCCGACCGGGGTAAAGCTCATTCGCATTCACGAAGACGCTCCCCGCGAAATCGACGGCCGCATGCAGGTGATCTTCGGCGTCACCGTCTGCCGGCACTGTGAAGATCCCCCCTGCGCCGACGCCTGCCCGGTGGAGGCCATCACGGTCCGGTCCGACGGCATCGTGATCCTGGACCGCGACCAGTGCACGGGCTGCGGCGCCTGCCTGGAGGCCTGCCCCTACGATGCCATCGGTCTGGATGACGAGGCCGGGGTTGCCTGGAAATGCAACCTCTGCCATCACCGCATCGACCGGGGGCTGCTGCCGGCCTGCGCCGACAACGTCTGCCTGGCCCACTGCATCCATCTGGAGAGATAGCCGGTGAAACCGGGCGCTTCAGGTTGTACCGTTCACAACCCTTTTCCCTGAAAAGCACGAAGTCCCCTCGTAACGGCTGGGTCTTTCGCCGCCGAATCCCCTAATTTTTTCAAAGACAGGCTTGACATGCTCTTTTGTATCGTTTATTACAATCCATAGTTAAAAATGAAATTTAAGTTACATTTCATGTTATTATTTGAAAACATTATATAAACGGTGTGTTTCAATCCTGACTAAAGGAAGGGGGCAACGTGGACTTACAGGAAATCAAGGCCCAGATAGAGGCCGCCAACATCGATTCGCTGCGCATCGACTTCCCGGATCTGTACGGCATCTGCCGCAGCAAGCTGGTGCCGGCGCGGCGCCTGGAGCAAGTGCTGGAGGAGGGCTGCAACCACGTGACGGCCACCTATGCCGTCGATTTCGCCAACGATGTGGCCATGGGCACCGGCTTGGGAGATGAAATCCAGTGGCGCGACATGACCATCAAGCCCGACCCGGACACCTTCGCCGTGCTGCCTTACATGGAGGGCACGGCGCGTTTCATCGGTAACGCCTACGGGCCCGACGGCAAACCCCTGGGGGTTGACCCGCGCAACGTCCTGCAGCGCATCATCCAGCGCTACGAAGACCTGAACCTCAAACCCATGGTGGCCTCGGAGCTGGAGTTTTTCCTCTTCCACCAGGGCGGCGATGCCGACGGGCAGCCATACAACGCCAGCCCCTCCTGCGTCTACCAGGTCAACCCGGTGGTCGACCCCAAGGGCCTGCTGCGCGAGTTCCAGAACCTGTTCATCGAACTGGGGCTGGACATCATCTACCTCAACCACGAATTTTTCCCCGGGCAGTTCGAGATCAACTGGAAGTACGACAGCGCCCTGAAAATGGCGGACCAGACCTTCACCTTCAAGTACGTGTCCAAGGAGGTGGCCGCCATGCACGACCTGCTGCTGACCTTCATGGGACGGCCCAAGGGCGACAACGGCGGCAGCGGCTACCACATCCACGCCTCGCTGTTCGACCCCGACTCGGGCCGCAACCTCTTCGACGACCCGTCCGGCGACCACGGCGTGTCCGATCTGCTGCGGTACTTCCTGGGCGGCCAGATGGCACACGCCAAGGGGATGTCCGCCATCCTGGCGCCCACCATCAACTCCTACCGGCGCTTCGTGCTGGGGGCCTTCTGCCCCTTCTACCTCGCCTGGGGCTGGGACAACCGCACCGTCTACTGCCGGGTGCCCGACGAGCGCGGATCGGCCACGCGGGTGGAAAACCGCGGCCCCTGCGCCTCGGCCAACCCCTACCTGGTGCTGGCGGCGGTGCTGGCGGCCGGCCTGGACGGCATCGAGAACAAGATCGAGCCTGGCGAGCCGGCTCCGGACGATGTCTACGGGGCCGAACCCGGCACCCTGGAGACCGTCACCTTCTGGTTGCAGGACGCCCTGGCGGATTTCAAGGCCGACAAGGTCCTGTGCGAGGCCCTGGGGCCGGAACTGGTGCAGGCCTTCGTGGCGCTCAAGGAGCACGAGGTGGAGCGCTTCCGCACCGCCGTCACCGACTGGGAGTTCAACGAGTACGCCTACCACCTTTAAGGCGCGGCGGAAAACAAATCACTGCTCCGGGGGCGATCGCAGACGCCCGGAGCCATTTCAAGCCGATACGGGAGGCCCACCATGTGCGGTATCGCCGGGCTGATTGCCAAGGATTCCCCCACGCTGGGAAACGATCTGATCAGCATGCTCAAGGAACTCATCCACCGCGGCCGGGACGCCACGGGGATCGCGGTCTACGAAAACCGGGACACCGTCGACCTGCGGGTATCGCTGACGGCACCAGAGCACCGTGAAAAGCTGGAGCAGGTCATCGGCGCCTACGGGCGCATCTCCGAAGAGCGCTGCTACCAGGGACGGGGGGTTTTCACCTTCTACGAGGCTTGCGTGGACATGGATGACGCCCGCATGGCCGACCTGCACCGGGCCATCGACGACCACCCGGAACTTTGCGTGCACTCCCTGGGCCGCCGCATCAAGGTATACAAGGACGAGGGGTCGGCCGCCGAGCTGCAGGAGCAGCACCACATTCCGCCCACCCTGGGCACCCACGGCATCGGCCACGTGCGCCTGGCCACCGAGAGTGTGGAGAACATCAATTTCGCGCACCCCTTCGTCTCCTACCTCTACCCCGAGCTGGCCATCGTGCATAACGGCCAGTTCACCAACTACTTCAACATGCGCCGCCGTATGGAGAGCTGGGGCGTGCGCTTCAAGACCAACAACGACTCCGAGATGGCGGTTCACTTCCTGGCCCACCAGATGAAGGAGAAGGGACTGGACCTGGAGGCGGCCCTTCACCAGGGACTGGAAACCTTCGACGGCGTGTTCACCATCCTGGCCTCCACCGCCGACAAAATCGGCGCCCTGCGGGACCGGCTGGGCATCAAGCCCGTACTGTTCTTCGAAAAGGGCGACGGAACGGTACTGCTGGGATCGGAACAGATTTGTTTAACCCCCATCGTCTCCGACGTCTATGCCACGGAGATGGATCCAGGAGGAGTACGGGTATGGTCCGTTTAGACATAGCAGGCATGAGCTCCCGGGAAGTCAATCGCCGGCTGCGGGAGCTGATCAAGACAGAGGCCCAGATCGAAGTCGACAACCCCCACTCCATCCACAACTTCGCCACCGCCCTGAAGGGGGAAGGGAAAATCACCGTGCACGGCAGCACGGGCTTCTACACGGGCGGATTCCTGGAGGGGCCCGCCATCGTGGTCGAGGGCAACACCGGCTGGTACACCGGCGACAACATGTCGGCCGGCGAGATCATCGTGGAGATGAACACCGGCAGCAACGCGGCGCCCTCCATGGTGGGCGGCACCATCGTGATCCGGGGAAACTCCGGCAGCCGGGCGGGCTGGGGCATGAAGGGCGGCACGCTCATCGTGTGCGGCGACGTGGGGCGTTGGGCCGGCAAGATGACCCTGGGCGGGCGCATCGTGATCCTGGGAAGCGTGGGCGAGGGCATCGGCGAGTCTATGTACAATGGCCGCATCCACGTGATGGACGCGGCGGCCGAGAAAAAACTGGGTGGCAACGTGCGCCTGATCCCCGTCGAGGATAGCGAAAAAAGCGCACTGGAAGCCCTGTTCGCGAAATACGGCGTCGAACACGGCGTGGAGGATTTCCACACCATCGTACCCAAGGTCTATGGGCGTCACGAGTACGTTCTTTTCAAACCAACCCACAAACGAAGGGCACAGGGATAATGGCCGCAGAAGAGAAGAAGACCCCCAGAGCCAAGGATGTCCAGCGGGGCGTGTGGTCGGCGGAGACCATATCGGAGATCAAGTACAAGGCCAGCGCGGGCAAGCACCGCATCCGGGGATGCGGCACCCCGCGCAAGCTGCCGCACTTTGACGACCTGACCTTCCTGCCGTCGCAGCTCACGCGCATGTCCATCGACACTTACCGCGAGGACTGCCAGACTCGCACGGTGCTGGGCGCCCGTTTCGCCAAGAAGCCCCTGGTCATCGAAACCCCCATCATGATCTCGGGCATGTCTTACGGCGCCCTGAGCAAGGAGGCCAAGATCGCCCTGGCCAAGGCCACGGACATCGTGGGCACCTCCATCAACAACGGCGAGGGCGGCCTGCTGCCCGAGGAGCGCGCCAACTCCTACAAGCAGGTGGTGCAGATCCTGCCCAGCCGCATAGGCTTCACGCTGCGCAACATCGAGGCCACCGACGCCCTGGAGATCATCGTGGGCATCGGCGCCAAGCCGGGCCTCTCGGGGCACCTGATGGCCAGCAAGATCACCAAGGAGATCGCCGAATTCCGGCAGCTGCCCGAGGGCATCGACCTGCACAGCCATCCCCGCCACGGCGACATCTTCGGGGCCGACGACCTGTGCCTCAAGATGGAGGAACTGCGGGACGTCACCGACGGTGAGATTCCCATTTTCATCAAGATCGCCGCCGGCCGCGTCTGGGAAGACGTCAAGATCGCGGTCAAGGCCGGGGTGGACGGCATCGTCATCGACGGCGCCGAGGGCGGCACCGGCGCGGCGCCGGTGGTGGCCTCCAACCACCTGGGCATTCCCACGCTGCCGGCCCTGGTGCAGGCCGTGCGCTCCCTGGAGGACATGGGTGTCAAGGAAGAGGTCAGCCTGATCGTCTCGGGCGGCATCAAGGACGGGGCCGACGTGGCCAAGGCCCTGGCACTGGGGGCCGATGCGGTGGCCATCGGCACCGGCGCCATGATCGCCATGGGGTGCGTGGTCTGCCTGCGCTGCCACGAGGGGCGCTGCGCCTTCGGCATCGGCACCCAGGATCCCGAAGAGCGACTTCGCCTGGACGTGGACCGCGCCGCCCGGCAGGTGGCCAACTACATCCAGGCCATGACCAACGAGGCCGTCATCCTGGCCAAGGCCGCCGGCAAGACCAAGCTGACCAGCCTGGAGCGCGAGGATTTGCGTTCGCTGACCTTGGAGATCTGTGCCATGACCGGCATCCCGCTGATCGGGTCCAATTTCACCTTCGGCGAACCCTTCGGGTTTTACTAGTCAGGCGACTTTTTCTTCGGGATTATCAGCGGCAGGAATGCAGCCATGAGAATCGAAGCGCATCCCATACTCGGACAGTTTGAAAAGGGGCCGCGGGTGGAGTTCACTTACGACGGCAGGACCATGGAGGGGTACGAAGGCGAACCCATCGCCGTGGCCCTGCACAGCAACGGTGTCATGGTTCACCGTTACACGGCCCGGCGCAACGAACCGCGCGGCATGTTCTGCGCCATCGGCCGCTGCACCGACTGCATCATGGTGGTCAACGGACAGCCCAACATCCGCACCTGCGTCGAGCCCCTCCGGGCCGGCATGGTGGTGGAAACCCAGAGAGGTAAGGGCCCCCCAAAGACCAGGGAGTGATTCATGCGCCGATATGAAATGATATGCGTAGGGGCCGGGCCGGCCGGGCTGGCCGCTGCCGTGGAAGCCGCCCGCCACGGGGTGCAGGCGATCGTGTTCGACGAAAACGAACGCCCGGGCGGTCAGCTGTTCAAGCAGATCCACAAGTTCTTCGGATCCCAGGAGCACCACGCCCGCGAGCGCGGGTTCAACATCGGCGGCATGCTGCTGGCCGAGGCCCGCGAACGGGGTGTCGAGGTCTCCCTCAATTCGGTCGTACTGGGCATCTACGAAAACCACGCCATGAACGTCATGATCGGTGACCGCATCGAGCAGGTGCGCGGCGAAAAGACCCTGGTGGCCACCGGCGCCTCCGAGAACATGATCCCTTTCCCGGGCTGGACCCTGCCCGGGGTCATCGGCGCTGGCGCGGCACAGACCATGGCCAATATCCACGGCATCCGGCCGGGTAATGACATCCTCATGATCGGTTCGGGCAACGTGGGTGTCATCGTGAGCTACCAGATGCTGCAGGCTGGCTGCCGCGTGGCGGCGGTCATCGACGCGGCGCCCCGCATCGGCGCCTATGCCGTGCACGCCGCCAAGATTGCCCGCGTGGGGGTGCCCTTCCTGATGTCGCACACCATCAAGGCGGCCCACGGGACGGACCGCGTGGAGGGCGCCACGGTGGTCCAGGTGGACGAGGCCTGGAAACCTGTCGCCGGTACCGAGAAGCATTTCGAGGTCGACACCATCTGCATCGCCGTAGGTCTCAACCCCATGACCCAGCTGCTGCGCATGGCCGGCTGCCGCATGGCCCACGTGCCGGCCCTGGGCGGCCGCATACCGGCCCATGACATGAACATGGAGACCTCCATCGAGGGTATTTTTGTCGCCGGCGATATCTCCGGCATCGAGGAGGCCAGCACCGCCATCATCGAGGGCCGCATCGCCGGGCTGGCCATCGCCCACAGCCTGGGCTACCTCGACAAGAAGTCCTTTCTCGAGCAGCGCGGCCGGCAGTACAAGAGCATCCAGGGGCTGCGCAGCGGCAGCCACGGCGAGCGGCGCGGCAAGGCCAAGCAGTACCTCAACGCCATAATGAAAGGGCAGTCAGATGGGGCATGATTCCGCTGTTACGGGCTACCTTTCCGAAGAAGAACTCCTGGAGGCGCCGGGAGTGCCCTCAGCCGAACGCCGCCGCAAGGGACCGGTGGCCTGCATCGAGTGCCTGCAGGACATTCCCTGCAACCCGTGTGAAACCAGCTGCAAGTTCGGCGCCATCGTCGTGGGCGACGACATCACCGGCATCCCGCACTTGGACGGCGAAAAGTGCGTAGCCTGCCGGACCTGCGTGTACATCTGTCCGGGACAGGCCATTTTCCTGGTCGACGAGGGTCCCGGCGACGGCCGCGCCAGCGTGATGATGCCTTACGAGTACCTGCCCCTGCCGGAGGAGGGTGACGTTGTCACGGCCCTGGACCGGTCCGGGCGGGAACTGGGCGACGCCCGTGTGGCGGCGGTGCGGCAGGGAAAAAAAATGGACCAGACCGCCACGGTGACCATCGAGGTGCCGCTGGATTGGTCCATGCAGGCCCGTGCCATTCGTTTGAAAAACGGCCGGCCGCCGGCGGCGGCCGGATGAAGTGGCGCCGCTTCGGGCGCCGGCATGATTCGTTCCGTGTTTACTGAATATTCAAACCCGACAACAGGAGGAAGAGACAATGGCCGAGCAAGCATTGGGTATGATTGAAACCAGAGGCCTGGTGGGCGCCATCGAGGCGGCCGACGCGATGGTCAAGGCAGCCAAGGTGAAGTTCGTGGGCCGCGAGTTCGTGGGCGGCGGCCTGGTGGCCGTGTTCGTGCGCGGCGACGTGGGGGCCGTGAAGGCGGCCACGGATGCCGGCGGCGCCGCGGCCGAGCGCGTCGGCGAACTCGTTTCGGTGCACGTCATACCCAGACCGCACGCCGACATCGAATTCACGATTCCCAAGGCCGATTGAGCGGCCGGCCCGGAGCGCCCTCTGCCACCGCGCATGCGCCCGGTGCCGGTGTGTTCCGCGGCGTTGCCGCGAGACGGCCGGTGAAGCGCAGCGGCGGGCCCGTCAAGACCGGGCAGGGTGCTTTCTGAAGCAACCCGCGACACCGGAGCAGCGCTCCAGGCGGGGCGTTTTCCGGGTGTCGCCAGGGGGTTTAAAATGGCATTCAACACGCGCATCATATCCCACCCCGCGCCGGGGGTCTTCGAGATGCTCCGGCAGCGGGCCGGGGCGGCCGGCAAGAAGGTGTTCGCCGAGGCGGAGATCCCCTTCACGGCCGTGGGGCTCGTGCAGGGGAAGCTGGTGGACATGATCGCGGCCGCCGACGTGGCCGAGAAGGCCGCCGATGTCCGCGTTTTCGACCTGCGGGGACTGTGCCCCCAGCACATCACCATGATCGGCGTCTTCGGCGACATCGCCGATGTCAAGGCCAGCATCGCGGCCATCGAGGCCTCGGAGGATCTGAAATGATTTTTCGGGGACAAACCGGTAAGCCTGCCAGGGCCGGAGGACAACCAGGATGTTATTAGCCAAAGTGATCGGAAACGTGTGGTCCAGCAAGAAAAAGGACGCCATAGCGGCGCTGAGACTGCTGTTCATTCAGCCGCTGGGCGGGAACATGAAACCCGAGGGCGGCGTGCTGATCGCCGCCGACGAGGTGGGTGCCGGCTTCGGGGAACTGGTGATCGTCACCCAGGGAACGCCGGCCATGCAGTCCTTCGGACGCGACGAACCGGTGCCCGTGGACGCCGTGGTGGTCGGGATTGTCGACAACCTGGAAATGGACGACGCGGCCGGCGGAAAGCCTAAATGAGAGCCGATATCGTCGACAAGGTGCGGGCGGCGGGCGTGGTCGGCGCCGGTGGCGCCGGGTTCCCGACGCACGTCAAGCTGCAGTTCGAGGCGCAGCGGGTGCTGGCCAACGGCGCCTCCTGCGAACCGCTGCTGGCCGGTGACCCGCACCTGATGACCGGGGAGGCGCCCACCATCGTGGACGGCCTGTTGACGGTCATGGACTGCACCGATGCCCCCCGCGGCACGCTCTGCCTGAAGTCCAAGCACCCGCA
Organism: uncultured Desulfobacteraceae bacterium; assembly: GCA_964442705.1. Classification (GTDB taxonomy): domain Bacteria; phylum Desulfobacterota; class Desulfobacteria; order Desulfobacterales; family JALSRD01; genus JALSRD01. The sequence continues at coordinate 43,399 of CAYUAQ010000002.1, read as the reverse complement.
GGCCGTGTCGGCGCTGCGCGAGGCGGTTTCCGCCCGGGGCTGCGGGGAGCGGGTCGACGTGTTCGAACTGGAAGACTTCTACCCGGCCGGGGACGAGTTCATACTGGTGCACGAGGTGACGGGCAAAATCGTCCCCGAGGGCGGCATCCCGCTGCACGTGCAGACCGTGGTCAGCAACGTGGAGTCGCTGCTCAACATCGCGCGCGCCATGGCCGGCCGACCGGTCACCCACCGCTATCTGACGGTGTGCGGCGAAGTGCGGCAGCCCATGGTCTGTCGGCTGCCCGTCGGCACGCCGGTGCGCGACGTCATCGCCCTGGCCGGGGGGGCGACGGTCTCCGATTACGGCGTCGTCTCGGGCGGGCCCATGATGGGCCGCGTGCTGGAAGACGAGAGCGCGCCGGTCACCAAGACCACCAGCGGGGTCATCGTGCTGCCGGCCGGCCACAATGTCCTGCAGGGCAAGCAGCGCAGCCTCACCCAGATGCGCATGATCGCCAAGTCCGCCTGTACCCAGTGCTCGCGCTGTACGGACCTGTGCCCGCGCTACCTGATCGGCCACCGGCTGGAGCCGCACCGCATCATGCGGCACCTGGCCTACACGCCGGGCATGGAGGGGGAAGTACTCGAGGACGCCCTGATCTGCTGCGAGTGCGGCATCTGCGAGAAGTTTGCCTGCCCCATGATGCTGTCGCCGCGGGAAATCAACGCGGCCGTAAAACAGAAACTGCTTAAAGAAGGCGTCAAACGTGAACCCAGCCGCGAGACCTACCGGGCTTCGATGTTCCTGGAAACGCGCAAGGTGCCGGTCCGGCGCCTGATGGAGCGGCTGCAGGTGGCGCGCTACGATGTGCACCCGCCGTTTCAAGAGGGGGCGGCCGACATTGCCGAGGTCCGCATTCCGCTGCAGCAGCACCTGGGAAAACCGGCCGTGCCCGTGGTGCGCGCCGGGGACCGCGTCCGGGAGGGGGATCTCGTCGGCGAGATTCCCGAGGGCGCCCTGGGGGCGCGGGTACACGCCAGCATCGACGGTGAGGTCGTGTCGGTGGGGCCTGATATTGTCATCCGTCGTTGAGAAGAAACAGCGCCTTTTCCGGAGACGTCCCGGCGCCGGGATATCAAGGGCGCCTGAACCGCAAGCGCAAACGCGGGGATTGAATATGGAACTGAAAGCCATCGCCATGATCGAGCTCAACAGCGTCGCCCGCGGCGTGGAAAGTGCGGACGAAATGCTCAAATCCGCCGATGTGGACCTTGTCATGGCACAGCCCATCTGTGCCGGCAAGTTCATGGTGCTGGTGTCCGGCGATGTGGACTCGGTGGAGCGCGCCGCGGATGTCGGCCGCGAGGCGGCCGGGGAATTTTTGGTGGACGACTTCGTCATCCCCAACGTGCACGCCTCGGTGTTCCCGGCCCTGACGGCCACCACCCGCATCCGGGCCATCGATTCCCTGGCCGTCATCGAGACCTTCTCGGTGGCCTCGGCCATCACGGCGGCCGACGCCGCGGTCAAGGCCGCGGATGTCGAGATCATCGAGATCCGCTGCGCCACCGGGCTGGGGGGAAAATCGTTTCTCACCCTGACGGGCGACGTGTCGTCCATCCACGCGGCCGTGGAGGCCGGCATCGACACCCTCAAGGGCAGCGGCCTGGTTCTGAGCCACACCGTCATTCCCTATCCCAGCCCGCAGCTGGGGCGGAGCATCCTATGAGCGATGCGGGCAAAGCGCTGTCACGCCTGGTCAATCGCCCGCAGCGCTGGGATTTCGCGGGGGCCGAACGGCTGTATGCGGGCGTGGACCTGGGGACCTACAAGGCCATCGTGATCATCGTCGACGAGCAGGGAAGGCCGCGGGCCGCGCGCATGCGGCGGGCGGAAGTGGTGCGCAGCGGGCTGATCGTCGATTTTGCCGGGGCGCGGCAGATGGTTGGAGAGATGATCGAGGAGATGCGCAGCGCCAGCCCGCTGCCCGTCGAACAGGGCGCCACCTCCTATCCGCCGCGCACCGAGGACGCCAACGTGGACGCCACGCGCTACATTCTCGAAGGCGCAGGACTGGAAGTACTGAGCGTCCCCGACGAACCCACGGCCGCCAACCGGGTGCTGGGCATCGGCAATGGCGCCATCGTCGACGTGGGCGGCGGCACCACCGGCATCGCCGTGATCCAGGGGGGAGGCGTGGTCTTCACCGACGACGAGGCCACCGGCGGCGTGCACCTGACCCTGGTGGTGGCCGGCAACCGCGGCATCGACTACGAGGCGGCCGAAAAGATCAAGACCGACCCGGCCATGAGCCGGGAAGTACTTTCGATGGTGCGGCCGGTGATCGAAAAGATCGCCGCCATCGTGGAAAGATGCCTGCAGCCCTTCGAGGGGCTCAACCGCGTCTGCCTGGTAGGCGGCACCTGCGAACTGGAGGGGTTTTGCGACATCGTTCAGAAGGCGTTGGGAATGGAGACTTTCCGGCCGCCTTTTCCGCAGTTCACCACGCCGCTGGGAATCGCGTTGTCCTGCCTGGACAAGCGCTAGCGGATCGGAAAAACGCTGCGGCCGACAGGAAGCCGCCGCAAAGACAGTGGAAGACGAAGTGACACAGCAGCAGGGAAAAGCATTTTCCGACCGGCGGCAACGCATCCGTCGGCTGGTATTGGAAATTCTCAGGGAGGAGGGGCTGGTGAAGCCGCCCGCTGAAAAACGCGCGCCGCACCGAAACAAGACCGGACCGACGGTCCTGTGCGTCTTTCACCCCGGTGTGCGGCGGCTGGAAGCGGCCCTGGCACAGGTGCGCCGCATCGAGACTCTGGCCGGCCGCGCCGGCGTCTTTACCGTGGATGCCGCGCGCCAATGGGTCTGCGGAAGTGACGTGCGGGAAAAAGCGGGCAGCCGGTGCATCCTGGACACCGTCGGACCCGATGGCATCGAGAAGGTGCTCGAGCGTGCGGACGTGCTGGTGCTGCCGACCTTCTGCTTTCAGACGGCGGTGCGCGTGGCGCAAATGGCGGCCGACGATCAGGGCAGCGCCCTGGTGCTCTCGGCCCTTGCGGCCAACAAGCCGGTGCTGGCCGCCAACGACGGATTCACGCTGCTGGACAGGATGGCCAACCCGGCCATGGCCCGCGAGATGCAGCGCGTGCTGGAAAAACTGGAGCGCTTCGGCATGCAGCTGTGCGAGACGGAACGACTGGCCGAGCATTTCGAGAAGCTGGCCCGCAGCACCGGTCGGGCAGGTTTGGCCGACGAAGGCCCCGGCGGACCGGAGAGAGGCGAAACGGGCCGCCGCTTGATTTCGACCCAGGATATCCGTCAGGCCAGGGAGGCCGGCGCAGACCGCCTGACCCTGTCCGCCGGCGGCATCGTCACACCGCTGGCGCGCGACCTGGCCAGGGAGTACGGCGTGCGGATCGTTCCGGCGGATGTGCCGGAGCAATGAAGCCGGAAATGGCATGTTTTTCAATAACATTTTCGTGGAACCGGAGGCAGACTTTTCGGGTTCACGTTCACAATCGTCCAAACGTCTGGAGATCATAGTATGGCCGAACTGAGAGCCTTTTGTCATCTGGACCGCATGCAGCCGCAGTTCGCATCCTTGTTTGCCAGCTCGTGCCGGGGATTCCTGTCCGTGGAGGGCATGGCGTCGCTTTTCGTGGAAGTACTGCCGGGGGTGGAGATCAACCGCCTGGCCGACATTTCCCTGAAGGTCACCAACTGCAAGCCCGGAGAAATGATCGTCGAGCGGCGCTATGGCATGATGGAGATCCACTCTTTCGAGCGCGAGGACGTGCTGCACGCCGGGCAGATGATTCTGGAGGAACTCGGGCTGCGCGAGCAGGACCGCCTGGCGCCCAGCATCCTGTCGTCCAGCGTGATTCACAAGATCGACCCCTACCAGGCCGTCATCATCAACCGCAACAGCAAGGGCATGCTGATCCTGGGCGGGGACGACGTCTATCTGCTGGAGGTTACACCGGCGGCCTACTCGTCCATCGCGGCCAACGAGGCCGAAAAGCACTGCGACGTGCGGCTGGTGGACATTCGTTTCTTCGGTGCCGCCGGGCGCATCTACCTGGCGGGCAGCGAATCGGAGATCGAGGCCGCGGCCCGCAAGATCGACGAAACCCTGAAGGCCCTCGAGGGGCGCAAGCCATGAGCACACGGGGGTGCACGCCAACGGATAAGGACAGCCACGGGCCGGCGGATTTCATGAAACAGCAGGGGAGGAAAGCATGCAGCAGGCACTGGGAATGATCGAGACCCACGGACTGGTGGGCGCCATCGAGGCGGCGGACGCCATGGTGAAGGCCGCCCGGGTGAAATTTCTGGGGCGACAGAAGGTCAAGGGCGGCCTGGTGGCCGTCATGGTGAGCGGCGATGTGGGGGCCGTCAAGGCCGCCGTCGACGCCGGCAGCGCCGCCTGCGAGCGCGTCGGACAGGTGGTGTCGGTGCACGTGATCCCGCGGCCTTCCGACGACATCGATGCCGCCGTTGGGCAGCCGGCCGAGGCTGCGGCGCCCGCCGGAAACCGCAAGGCCCGGGGCGCAGGGGCCGGCGCACGAGCGAAAAAGGCCAGGCCGTCGGCGCGGCGTTCGAAGAAGTCCGGAAAGTAACCGCGCGAAGCAAGCACGCGGCAGAATGGGAGTATCCGCATGGCACCTGTTTTCATATTCGCCGAGCAAGTCCGGCACCTGGTGAGGTCCGGACAGAAGGAAATCGAAGTCCCCGGGGGGGCCCGTATCTCTTCGGCGGCCGCCGATCTGATTCGGGAGCACGGCATTCGCGTCAAAACGGTGGCCTCGGGGAAAAGCGTTCCTGCCCCTTCGCCGGAGGAAGAGTCCGCCGATCCGGCGACGGACTCCAAAGAGCCGGAAACGCCGGAGAAGCCATCCGGCGGGGACGCGGCGGATGCTGCAGACGGGTTTACCGAGGCGCAGCTCGATGAGATCGTTGAGCGCGTCATCCGGCGCTTCCGGCAGCTCAAGGGGGAACCGACCCCGGCGGCGCCGGCGGCCGCATCGGATGGGGCCGATACCGGCGGGCAGACCCGCGACCCTGACGACGACCTGGTCATCTGCCGATGCGAGGAGATCACCAAGGGGGAGATCAAGGAAGCCATCCGCAACGGCATGCATACGTTAAACGGCATCAAGCGCATCACCCGGGCCGGCATGGGGCTGTGCCAGGGGCAGACCTGCCAGACGCTGGTGGCGCGCATCCTGACCGAGGAGTTGGGCTTGGCACCCGGAGACATCGACCCCACCACCGCCCGGGGTCCGGTGCGGCCCATTCGCCTGCAGGTTTTTGCCAACAGCTGAGAGAGCCTACGAACACAGGAGGTCCAATGACCGAGAAAGCCGACACGGTCATCATCGGCGGCGGCGTCATGGGATGCGCCATCGCCTACAACCTGGCCAAGGCCGGATTGAAGCCGGTGGTTATCGAAAAGTCCGACATCGGCGGCGAGGCATCCGGCAGCACCGGCGGCGGTGTGCGCCAGTCCGCCCGCAACCTCAAGGAAATGCCGCTGGCCATGGAGAGCATCCGCATGTACGGCCAGCTGCACGAGGAATTGGGCATGGACGTGGAGTACGTGCGCCAGGGAAACCTGCGGCTGTGCACCTGCGAGGAAGAGCTGGATCTGATGCGAAACGCGGTGGAGAACCAGAAGAAAGCGGGCCTGGAGCTGGAGATGCTCGACCGCCGCCAGGTGCTGGAGATCAACCCCTACGTGGGAGAAAAGGTCGTGGGCGCCAGCTTCTGTCCCACGGATGGCCACGTCAATCCCTTCCTGGTGACTTACGGCTACTTCAAGAAGGCCAAGAGCCTGGGGGCGCGCTTCTACACCCAGGAGGAGGTGCACCGCATCCGGCTGCGCAAGGGACGCGTGAGCGCGGTGGTGACCGACAAACACGTTTTTGAAACCGAAGTGGTGGTCAACGCCGCCGGGGTGGCCGGCCGGCGCATCGCCAACATGGTGGGGCTGGATTTTCCCATGCGCCCTATTTTTTCCGAGGCCATGATCACCGAGCCCTACCCGCCGCTCTTCGCGCAGATGGTGGGGCACGCCAGGGGGCTGTTCTACGGCCGGCAGACGGTGCACGGACCCTTCTTCTGGGGCGGTTTCGTGGGCACCGAGCAGTTCATCTACCGCCGGGGCAAACCGCTGTTTCACCACATCGGGCCGGCCATTTCGCGGATGGTCATCGATTATTTCCCGGTGCTCAGGAACCTCAACGTGATCCGCATGTGGTCGGGCCTCATCGCCCAGACCTCGGACGGCATCCCGGTGCTGGGGCTCACCTCGGAGGTGCCCGGGTTCGTGTTCGTGACGGGTTTCTGCGGCCACGGTTTCGGCCTGGCGCCTGTCATCGGCCGGCTGATCGGCGAGCTGATCCTGGACTGCCAGACCTCGCTGCCCATTCACGATTTCTGCTACGGGCGCTTCTACCAAGACGCCGAGCACGAGTGCGCCTGCGACGGCAACGCCGCCTGCACCACCGTCACGGCCGTGTGCCCCAACAGGCGCGAGTGGCTCAAGAGCATATGAGCGTGCCCCAACGACAACCGCCGATGCGCCGGAGGCCCGGCCTGCGGAAATCGGTGCCAACGCAACACACGGGTGACCCATGATCGACCTGAGAGCCTTCGCCTTCATCGACCAGCTCCAGAAACAGATGGTGGCCTATATCGGTTCGGCTTCCCGCGGGTACTACCCCGTCACGGGCCAGGCGGCCCTGTTCCTGGAAATCGCGCCCGGCATGGAGATCAACACCATCACCGACACGGTCATGAAAAGGGCCAACGTGCGCCCCGGCGCGCTGGTGGTGGAGCGCAGCTACGGCATGCTGGAAGTGCACGCCGACGACCCGGACGACGTGCGGCTGGCGGGCGAGGTGGTGCTGGACTACCTGGGCTGCAGTGAGGCCGACCGGCTGCGGCCAAAGATTCTGTCCTCGGAGGTCATCGAGCGGCTGAACCCTTACATGAGCCAGATCGTCAACCGCTTCCGGGCGGCCAGCCTGTCGCTGAGCGACGACACGCTCTACATCCTGGAGGTCGTGCCGGCCGGCTATGCCGGGTACGCGGCCAACGAGGCGGAAAAAGCCGCCGGCATCACCATCAACCATGTCAGTGTCTACGGTGCCAGCGGCCGGGTCTACCTGGCCGGTTCCACCTCGGACATCCAGGCCGCCAGGGAGGCGGCCGAAACCGCACTGGCTTCCCTGGATGGAAGGAATCATTGACCAATGCCCCGGGGCGAAGAGATAAAGTCAGCCAAGAAAGACCTGTTCGACAGGATCATTCAAGTCTATCCGCGCCTGTCTCCCAAGAAGCGACGGGTGGCGGACATGATCATGCGTGACTACAAGAACATCTTTCTGATGACGGCACGGGAGATCGCCGAAAAGTGCGGCGTCAGCGAACCGACCATCATCCGTTTCAGCGTGGACCTGGGATTTTCCGGCTACGCCGACTTTCTGCACTACATGAAGGCCCTGCTGCACACCGAACTGACCAGTTCCGAGCGCCTGACCCACACGCGCCCGGTTTCCGACGAGGGGAGCACCATCCAGCGCTACTGCCGGAACGCCATCGCCAACCTGCAGAACATGCTGGCCTCGATTACGGAAGAGGAGTTCAGGAAGATCGCCCGCACGATTTTCGACGCCGAGCGGGTGTACGTGGTCGGCTACCGGGCCTCGGCCACACTGGCCTACCATTTCGGATACCTGCTGAAAAAAGTGCGCGAAGACGTGACCGTCGACACCAGCCTCTCCTGGGAACTGACCGACGCCCTGAACGAGGGGCCCCCCAACACCCTGATGGTGGTCCTGGCGTTTCCGCGCTACCCACGGCGTACCATCGAGATGATGAAATACGCCAAGCAGTGCGGCGTGCGGACCATCGGGATCAGCGACACCCCGCGGTCGCCCATCGTCACGCTTTCGGACCAGTACGTGATCATCGACATCGAGGGGGTGTCCTTCGTGGACCCCTTCGGCCACATCATCGTTTTTCTGGGGGCGCTGGTGCACGAGATCGCCTTTCTCGACAACCACAAGGCCATGCGCTGCATGTCCAAGTTCGACCGGGGTGTGGAGAAGGCCAACGAATTCTACCGCGAAGACGATGTCGACCAGCGGCTGACCTATCGCACGGACGCGCCGCAGATCACCTCGCTGTGGCCGCAGAAGGAGGACCGCCGTTCGTGAGAAGGCTTCCGGTCGACCCGCAAACCAAAAGAGAACCGACATGAAACTCGACGAGAAACTCATCGAACGCATCGTGGAAACCGTCGTGGACAGGCTCGCCCGGGAGGAGCAGAACGACCCTGCGCCCGCAGCCGAAACACGCGAAACCGGCGGCGATGACGCCACAGGCACCGTCACCGACGGTGTTTTCCAGGACATGGATGCCTGCATCCAGGCGGCCCGCCAGGCGCAGCAAAAACTGGTGGCCCTGCAGCTGGCGGTGCGCGGGCGACTGATTGACGCCATTCGCGAGACCGGACGGGCAAACGCCAAAATTTACGGGAACATGGAGTTCGAAGAGACCGGGCTCGGCAAGGCCGGGGACAACGTGGGCAAGAACACCTCCGCCTGCGAGGTCATGGGCATGGAGGACCTGGCGCCCGAGGTCTACGCCGGCGACAAGGGGGTCACCATCATCGAGCGGCTGCCGGTGGGGGTGATCGCCTCGGTGCACCCGGTCACCAACGCGGCGCCCAGCATTCTCTTCAACGCCGTCATGATGCTCGCCGGCGGCAACACCGTGGTGGTCAACCCCCACCCCAGGACTAAAGAGGTGTCGGCGCGGGTGATCCGCGACCTCAACGCCGCCGTCACGGCAGCCGGCGGACCGGCCAACTGCCTGTGCTGCCTGGAAGAGCCCTCGGTGCCCTCGGCCCAGCATCTCATGACCCACCCCGACATCGGCATGATCGCCGTCACCGGCGGTCACGGGGTGGTGGATTTCGCCACCCGGACGGGCAAACGGGTCATCGCCGGCGGTCCGGGCAACCCGCCGGTGGTGGTGGACGAAACCGCCGACTTGGACCGCGCCGCAAGCTGCATCGTGCAGGGTGCCGGCTTCTCCAACTGCATCGCCTGCGCCAGCGAGAAGGAGATCTTCGTGGTCGAAGCGGTGGCGGAGCCGTTGAAGCGCAAACTGAAAGAGCATGGCGCCTACGAGATCGACGCGGCCCAGGGGGAAGCACTGCTCAAGCACATCTTCAAGGAAGTCGGGGAGCCGGGCACGCCCGGCGTGATCAACATGGACTACATCGGAAAGTCACCGGCCTTCATCCTGAAATCCATCGGCCTGGAGGTGGGGCCCGAGGTACAGATCGTCATCCTGGAAACCGATGCCGACCACCCCCTGGTGTGGACCGAACAGATCATGCCAATACTGCCGCTGGTGCGCTGCCTCGACGTGGACCAGGCCATCGAACGGGCCCTGGCGGCCGAACAGGGATTCGGACACACCATGGCGATCCACTCCAGCAGCTTGGTGAACATCCAGAAAATGGCCAGCCGCGCCGACTGCGCCTCCTTCGTAAAGAACGGGGCCTGCGGCCTGGGCGGGGTGGGCGTCACCGGGGAGGGCTACGTCTCTTTCCACATCGCCACCAACGGCGAGGGCCACACCCGGCCGCGCTCGTTTACCCGCATCCGCCGCTGCGTGATGACCGACGACCTGCGCTACCGATACGGCAGCCGGCCGTGAGCCGCGGAATCAGTGACCATGAGAATTCACCTGCTGGAGCACGACTCGCTGGATTTTTCCCGGACCCACATCACACGTTGGGCACGGGAGAGGGGGCACTCCCTCGCGCAGACATACCTGTGCAGCGGCCAGGCCCTGCCGCAGCCGGACGATTTCGACTGGCTGATGGTCATGGGGGGCGCTCCCCATGTCTGGGAAGAAGCTGCCCATCCCTGGCTGACGGACGAAAAGCGGTTCATTGCCGAAGTGGTGGATCGCGGAAAGATCGTGCTGGGCGTCTGCTTCGGTGCCCAGCTGCTGGCCGAGATCCTGGGGGGACGGGTTTTTCCCAGCGAACAGGAGGAGATCGGGTGGTATCCCGTGCACTTGACGGATGAGGGCCGCCGCTCTTTCCTGTTTCGCGATGTTGCCGACCCCTTTGTGACCTTCCACTGGCACGCGGACCATTTTTCGCTGCCGCCCGGGGGTGTGCGGCTGGCCAGCAGTCCGCCCACCCCCAACCAGGCCTTTGTCCTGGCGGGCAGACCGGTGGTCGGCCTGCAGTTTCACCCGGAATACACCCGGGACATGGTGCGCCGGTTTGCCGAAGAATTCGGGCACGAGTGGAAAACGGGCCCCTTCGTGGCCGGGGTCCGCAACGTGCTGGAGCAGACCGCCCGGCTGCCGGACCCTTATGACCTGGCCGCCGGGTTGCTCGACAACATGGTGAAGGAATTTGCGCAGCTCGACGACCGCGCGTGACGCCGGGGAACGGTTTCGCGCCGGCATGGCCGCACGGCAGCAGGCGCCGCCGGGATTTCTGCAAAACGCATTGAGAGAAAGTGGAAGCCATCCATGGAATTGTTGAAGCGGAAAAATTATTCATCCGGAGCGCCCTTCGAGGACAAGGCCGGTTACAGCCGGGCGGTGCGGGTCGGCAATATGGTCCTGGTGGGCGGCACGACGACCACCAACGCCAGGGGCGAGGTGGAGGCCCCGGGGGATGCCTACCTGCAGACGAAAATCATCCTCCAGAAGATCGAAGACGTCCTGCAGCAGGCCGGTGCGCGTATGTCCAATGTCGTGCGGGTGCGCTTTTATGTCACCGACATCAGCCGCGGCCGGGAGTACCTGAAGGCGTACTCGGAGTGGTTCAGGGACATCCGGCCGGTCATCGCCATGGCCGAAGTCAAGGCCCTGGCGAGACCGGAGCACCTGGTCGAGATCGAGGCCGAGGCGATCCTGGGGTCCTATCTGGTCGGCAGGAGGTGAAGGTTGCATTCCCGCCGGGGCTCCCGCAGCGCAGGCGATGCCTGGTCGCACCGGCGGGTCATGCTGCCTGCGATTGCTCTGATAACGACGGGGATGTGCGGGTTGACAGACCGGGCGGTCTTTACTAAATATGATTCATTCTCCGCAGATCGTCATCGGGCGCATACCGGCCGCCCTTTTCCAGCCGTGCATCCGGGTTTTCCAACCCTGGCCCCACGGGTGTTTTCGTCCTGCAGGGAGGTGATATTCAAGGAGGATCGCTGTTCTTTTTTTACATGGAACGTATCAACCAGAAGGGAGGAAGGCCGATGAAAGCAAAACGCGTTTTGATTCTGATTTCCATCGTCACGATGATCCTCTTCGTGATTCCCCTGATGTTCGGTGGCGCCGACGCCCAGGCCGGCGAAAAAGTCTATCGCATGAAGATCCAGTCCGCCTATCCGCGGGGTGATGTGTCCATGGAACTGCTCAAGGAATTCGCCAAGTCGGCGGACAAGAGGAGCAAGGGACGGATCAAAATTCAGGTTTTCGCCGATCCAGAACTGGTGCCGGCCGAGCAGCTCTTCGAGGCCACCAAAAAGGGGACCCTGACCATGCTGCATGCGGTTGCCGCCATGTGGGGTGGGATCGTGCCCGTGGGTGAGGTGGAATTCGGCCTGCCCTATGCCTACAACCTTCCCGGACATCCCGATGTTTTCAAGGCTGGCGACACGGTTCGGGGTTTTTTCTTCAATACCGGTTTTGCGGATCTGCTGCGCCGGGAATACGGCAAGCAGGGGCTCTACTGGCTGGACATGCACTCCTACGGCCCCCTGTTCACCATGTCTACCAAAGCGGTCAAGACCTGTGATGATCTCAAAGGCATGAAAATACGCGTGGAGGGTTCCTGGGCGGATTACTACAACATGCTCGGCGCCCATGGTACCTATATCAGCGGCATGGACGCATACATGGGCTTGAAACTGGGCACCATCGACGCCTCCCAGTGGGATGTCAGCGCCATCACGGGCCTCAAGTGGCAGGAGGTTGCCCCCTACCGCATCATCGGCGGGCAGAACGACGTGGTGCCGGGCCATATTCTGGTCAACATGGAGACCTGGAAGTCGCTGCCGCCCGAACTGCAGAAAGCCTTGGCCGGTGCGGCCGAGGACTATTACCATGCCCTGAACAAGGTGTATGCCGGCGAGATGAATAAGGTGGACAAGCTGGTCAAGGAGGGCAAGGTCATCAACAGCCCCATTGACGCTGCCTGCGACAAGAAGCACGAGGCGGCGGCCTACAAGCTGTGGAACAAGATCGCTGCTCGTGACGCTGCGGCCGCCGAGGGTATCAAGATGCTCAAGGCGTGGCGAAAGACCTTGAAGTAGCCTCCCGCGGCCGCCTTTTTTCTGCCAGGAAAATCAGCGGGAAGTTGCGAGGAGGGTGCGCAGGCACCCTCCTGGTTTTTTCCCGCCCTCACGTGGCCTAGCCACTGGGACGATCAAGATGAATCGTGCTTTAAACCGGTTTTTTGATATTGTCGACTCGGTTTCCGACCGATCCGGCCGCATCGTATGCTACCTCATATTCGTCATCATGGCCATCACCGCCCTCGATGTGGTTGCCCGATACGTCTTCAACCACCCGCTGATGTGGGGCTGGATGCTGAACCGGATCCTCTTCGGTGTTTTTATCCTGTTCGCGGGCGTATACACGCTATACCGGGGCGAACACATCCGCATCGAGATATTCTACGACCATTTCCCGCCGCGACTCAAAAAGACGGCCCGCTTGATCGCCCTGGTGGCGCTGCTTGTCTTCCTGGGCGTGCTCGTCTGGCAGTCGTCCTGGATGGGATGGAACTCTCTGATGATGAAAGAGAAAGCACCGGGGGCCTTCCGCATTCCCCTGTATCCGTTCAAACTGCTGATACCGGTGGTGGTCTTTCTTTTCCTGCTGGAAGGGGTCTCCCGCTTCCTGCGCCGGGATGACTGATGAGCGAGGATGAACCCAGATGAGCATTGAAGCGGCGACAGCCCTTTTGTTCGGCGGGCTGCTTTTCTTCCTGGCCATGGGGGTACCGGTGGTTTTCGCCCTGGGCGCCATCAGCGTGGCGGTGACGTTTCTGCTGGACGGCGCCAACGGCCTGTACATCATCGCCACGACCACCTACCGGCAGATCACGGATCAGGGGCTCATCACCATCCCCCTGTTTCTGCTCATGGGCAACTTCCTGATTCACTCCGGCATATCCGACCGCCTGTTCAAGGCCCTCAATATCTGGCTTTCGGGCATCAGAGGCGGGCTGGCCATCGTGTCCGTGGGCGTGTGTGTCGCTTTGGCCATGTGCGGCGGATTCGGACCCGGCATCCTCACCATGGGGCTCATCGCGGTTCCCGCCATGTTGAAGCACCGCTACAACAAATCACTGGCCCTTGGTAGTGTGATGGCCGGCGGGGTGCTGGGCGAAATCATACCGCCCAGCATCATCATGATCATATTTGCCTATATCTCGCGTATCTCCATCGGCAAGATTTTCTTCGGCGGCGCCATTCCCGGATTCATCACCGCCACGCTGTACATGATCTACATCCTGGTGCGCTGCTATCTGCAGCCTGACTTGGCGCCTAGAACCGAGCGGGAAACCACCTGGCAAGCCAGGCTCGTGTCGCTGAAGGATATCGTGCTGCCGGCCCTGCTGGTGGTGCTGGTGCTGGGCTCCATCTTTTTCGGCGTGGCCACGCCCACCGAAGCCGCCGGCGTGGGGGCCTTCGGCTCCTTCGTGATCTGCATCATCTACGGCCGGCTGAACTGGAAAGTGGTCACCGACTCGTGCCTGGAAACCATGAAGATCAGCGGCATGGCCCTGTGGATTCTGGTGACGGCCACCTTTTTCGGCGTGGTGTACACCAGTGCCGGTGCACAGGGTATGGTGATGGAGTTGATTGAAGGGCTGGCCGTCAACCGCTGGCTCATTCTGGGCGCCATGCAGCTCATTCTGCTGGTATTTGGCATGTTCATGGACGATTACGCCGTGCTGACCATCTGCGCGCCCATTTTCATCCCCATTGCCGTGACCCTGCACTTCGATCCCACCTGGTTTGCCATTATTTTCATCCTCAACATGCAGGTGGCCTACCTGACGCCGCCCTTCGGCTGGGCCCTGATTCTGATGAAGGGCGTTGCCCCGCCGGAGATTCACACCAAAGATATCTGGCGGTCGGTTCCCCCCTTCGTGGCCATGCAGCTGATTGTACTGCTGCTGACCATGCTGTTTCCCCAGCTGGCACTGTGGCTTCCTCAAAAAATGCTGTAATCGCGCTACCTCACTTTGAATCCGTGCTCCTTCTGCCAGTCGGGCCCGAATTTTCTTTCACAGTAGTCCGCCAGGCGATCGAACCACCGCCACCAGAGGTTCTTACCTTTTTCCCTGGCCTCGTAAATGTCGGTCAGATAGATCGTGATGTCGGCCATTTTTTCCTTGGGTACAAATGATGCCGCACCGTTTTCATAGGATCTTTTGATGTCTTCAGGAGTCATGGCATAGGCGGTCAGCATAACGGGTATGACCCGTTTGCGGTTGCAGATTTCCAGCAGCTCATAACCCTTGACTCCCATGATATCCAGTATGGCCATGTCGAAGTACTGATTTTCCAGCAGATCCCGGGCCTCTTCGAAACTGGACGCTTTGGTGATCCTGCACATATCGAGCAACTCTTCAAGTACTTCCAGGACATCCGCTTCGTCATCAACAATGAGAAGCCTTTTGCCTTCCAGCAATTGCTTTTCTTCCATGGGTGCATCTCCCCACTGGGGTTGAGGCGATTTTTCAGAGCAGTCCCTGGTCCAGCATGGCCTCGGCCACTTTGCTGAAACCGGCAATGTTGGCGCCGACGGCGTAATTCCCCGGGCACCCATATCGTTCGGCGGCCTCCAGGCAGGTGGTGTGGATGTTCTTCATGATCATCTCAAGCCGGCTGTCCAGCTCTTCCAGGCTCCAGGGAAGATGGGTGCTGTTCTGGGTCATCTCCAGGCCCGATACGGCCGCGCCGCCGGCGTTGGCCGCCTTGCCGGGGGCGTACAGAATGTTTTTTTTCTGGAAAATTTCCACCGCTTCGGTGGTGCAGGGCATGTTGGCGCATTCGCAGATGAGCCGCACGTTGTTGTTGATCAGATGGTAGGCGTCTTTCAGGTTGATCTCGTTCTGGGTAGCGGCGGGAAAGGCGCATTCGGCCCGATGCCGCCAGAGAGGATTATGTTCCATGGCTTCGTGAAGTGAGCGGTATTCGGCGGACGGATACTTTTCGGTGTACTCCTCGATACGCCCCCGCCGGATGTTTTTCAGCCGTTTGACGAACTCCAGCTTTTCACGGTTTATCCCGTCGTCGTCATAAATATAGCCCGTGGAATCCGACAGGGTGAGGACTTTGGCACCCAGGTCGATGAGTTTCTCGGCAGTCGAGAGAGCCACTTTTCCCGATCCGGAAACCAGGCAGGTTCTGCCCTGCAGGGATAGGCTCCAGCGCTCTTTCATCATTTCGGCGGCAAAGTAGACGGCTCCGTAACCGGCGGCCTCCTGCCGGAAGAGGCTTCCGCCCCAGCCGATACCCTTGCCGGTGAGCGCCCCGGTGAACTCGTTTTTCAGCTTGCGGTACATCCCGAAAAGATAGCCGATCTCCCGGGTGCCGACGCCGATGTCGCTTCCGGGAATGTCGGTGCAGGGGCCGATGTGGCGGAAGAGCTCTTTCATGAAACTCTGGCAGAACTCCATCACCTCGGCGTCTGATTTGCCCTTGGGGTCGAAATCGGAACCACCGGCGGCACCCCCCATGGGCAGGGTGGTGAGCGCGTTTTTAAAGACCTGCTCGAAGGCCAGGAACTTGAGGATGCTTTGGTTGACGGAAGGGTGAAAGCGCAGCCCCCCCTTGAAAGGCCCCACGGCGTTGTTCATCTCCACCATGTAGCCGCGGTTGACGCACACCCGCCCCCGGCCGTCCATCCAGGGTACCCGGAATGTGATGACGCGCTCCGGTTCGGTGATGCGCTCAAGAATGCCGGCCTGAAGGTAGGCGTGGTTCTGGTCCAAAAGGGGCCGGACGCTGCCGAGCACGCCCTGCACAGCCTGGTGGAACTCTCTCTCGTAGGGATCCCTGCTTTTTACAAACTCCAGAAAGTCGGCCATCGTCATTTCCCCTTCCGCGTCTGCTGCTGCTGGACAGCTGTCGGAACCTATGGTTTTGCGCCGCGGCGGACGGCAGTAAACCGAATGCGCATCAGGCGCCGCCAATTAACGGCCGGCCTGTTTTGGGCGTCTTTTAATGGTGGTGATGTATCAATTTTGCCATGGGCTGTAAAGACCGTTCTCAAGGCCGTGCAGGGAAGCGTCATTTCCGGAGATCTCGACAAAATTTAAAAAACTGTAACCTTTATGCCCGCCGTGCGTTTTAGGAGCACACTCACGCCAGAAATTCGACAAAATCGTCGAAGAAAAACATCGATTGCCGCTGGGTCCGTACTTGAAAAATATACAACTATCCGAAATATAGACAAAAACAATTTGGCACGCCTCTTGATATGAGCACAGGATGAATTGGTCGTAACCATACAGCCATCTATATTTCAAGGGAGAGGAGCCGGACCATGAAAAAGACCATATCCACAACGCTCGTTGCACTGCTGGTCGCAGGAATGCTGGGCCTGCCGGCGTTCGCGGCCGACTATGCCGCCATGAGCAACGAGGAGCTCAGCGCCCTGCGCGGAACCATGGGAAGTGCCACCGACCAGGAAAGACAGGCTTTCCGGCAGGAATGGCAGAAGCGGGTTCGATCCATGGCGCCCGAAGAGGCGGCGCGCTACCGCGGTCGCCCGGCAAATGCACCGGCTGAAGGGCAGGGGTATCGATACGGCAGGTCAGATAGCCCTGGAAAAGGAACCTGTGACGGAACCGGCCGGGGTCGTGGCCGACGGGGCGGCCGACGCGCGAATTAGCGACAATGTTTGGAGAACCCAATGAAGGTGCTGGAGGCCGATCATCTCCAGTGCCGCTAAAGATGGTGGTTGGACTTCTGAGTGTGCCGGCCTGGAGTGCGGTTGCGGATAATTTTGCTCCCGATCAGCTGGTCGTCGCCCACAACGGCAACGGGCCTGGAGACGGCAACGGCAACGGTGGTGTTGGACCCGCAGACGGCAGCGGCAACGGCGGCCATGGCCATGGTCCCGGAGACGGTACGGGCACCGGAGATGGGCCCGTGGACGGCAGTGGCAATGGCCCGGGCACCGGCGAGTGTGTCCTGTAATGTAATATGACACGTGGCACAACCGGGTGTTTAAGAAAATATCCCGCGCAGAACAGAAACACATGAACGCCGTCAAGGGCCTGATCGACAAATACAGCCTGACGGATCCCGTGGTAAGCGATAAGGTGGGCGCCTTCACCACGGAAGATTTTCAGGTACTCTACGAGCAGTTGGTCGCCGAGGGAAAAAAATCCCAGGTGGACGCGCTGAAAGTCGGGGCTACCATCGAAGACCTGGACATCTCCGATCTCAAAACGGCCATCGGCGAACCTGAAAACCAGGAAGTTGACAACCAGGATGTCCGCACGGTCTTTCAGAACCTGATGAAGGGTTCTCGCAATCACCTGAGAGCCTTCTGCTGGCAGCTTGCGGCCATGGACGCCGAATACGAGGCGCAGTACCTGAGCCAGGAGGAGATCCAGCGGATTCTGGACTCTCTGCGGGAAAAGGGTGCCGTGGATGCCGATGGCAATCCCCTGAAAAAAGGCGCTTCAAAAAAGCACGGCAAAAGAGGAAAAGGCCGCCGGTTCTGATGATGCGGGCGGTGGCACACCGATCGGCCCTAAAAATTTCAAAGCGGACATTCGGCAGCCTTTTTCTCTGGAGAGGCTGCCGAATGTGTTTGCAACAGCTGCATTTTTCAAGGATCTGCCTTCAGGAATGTTGTCTATCCATGGATTGCCGTGGTAGGGAGAGAACATGCGAGTGGTAATACTGAGCATACTCATCAGCTTGGCGGCTGTCGGCGAGGCCGCCGCCATGGAGGCGCTGTGGGGCCGGGTAGTGTCCATCGACCGGCAGGGGCGGGAGATGGTCGTACGCGCCAGGCCGATGGGCCACGGGCATGTGGAAAGTGATGACGCCGGAGATGTTGTACCGGGAAAAGAATTGACCGTGAATTTCCACGACACGAAACTGCCGCGCTGCGTTGCCGAGGGGACCGTCGTACGGCTGTGGGGTCGGTACAGCAAGGGGAACCCCGGCGTTTTCAACGCAGATTTCATCCGGGGGGCCGGCCGGCGGTCCTGGCAATACGACCCGACGGGCGTCCGGCAACGGCTCGGCATGGGCCGGAAGGCTAGGGGCAAGGGTAAAGGCCCTCCTCCGGTCTCGAAAAACGGGGAACATTCATGCGCCAGGCCCGAGACGCGGTGACATCCCGCCAAAATGGTTACAGCAATGATGCCGCCAACTATCCCAGGCCCCGCTGGCTGGTGAATCTGCTGGCGGTGGGGATTCTGATCCTGCTCATACTGGGGTATTTTTTCTGGCAGATCAGGTACGCCCAGAACACCTTCAGCAAACATGTGCGCGACCATGCCGGCATGCTGGCCGGGGTAATCCGCTTAAACGCCCGCAATACCTTGCTGGCCCAGAAATCCATCGAGGAGGTCATCGAAATTTTCCTGGGCGATTCGGCCCGTTTCATCGACTACCTGGATGCCGTCAGACCGTTTACAGCAGCGGAGCTGCAGGCGTATGTTCTGGAGACCGGACTCGCCGGTATCCGTATCATAAGGACCGGTGAAAAGCCGACCGAGGGGCCGCCAGGATGGCTGCCGGAGACAATTGCGGTGGATCTGCGCAAGCGCAGCCTGGGGCACTTCCAAACCGGTGCGCTTTATTACCTTGTCCATCCGCGGGTCGAGGAACCCGGGGTCATTGTTCTGGGGTACACGGCCCGGCGCATCGAACAGCTGCGCGAGGAAACCGGCCTGCCGCGGCTGCTCAAAGAACTGTCCCTGCTTCCCGGCATAGATTATGTGCGCGTCGAGCCCGCCGCCGGGCTGAAAAGCGGGGACCAGGCAGCCTTTGACGTTGAGCTCATCAACCGCGACGGTCATCAGTTTGCCCGCGCCCGCCTGATCATGGATGACGGCCGGCTGTTGGTGGTCGGTGTGGAAGCGGCCCATTTTTTCAAACGCCTGCGCCAGCTGTGGATGGAATTTTTTGTTTTCAGCGCCCTGATCGCAGTGTCCGGGGCACTGGTATCCTGGATTCTCTACCGTTACCAGGATACCTATCTGGAAAAGGTCCGCCGCCTGGAGAAACGTCTGGCGCAGGAGCGTGAGGATGCGGCCCTGGGGCGGGCATCGGCTACCATCGCCCATGAAATCAGAAATCCGCTCAACGCCATCAGCATGGGATTGCAGCGTCTGCAGATGGAGGCCGGCGAGCTTTCCCGACCGCACCGTGAGCTGGTGGGCAACCTGCTGGGGGCCGTATCGCGCACCGACGGCATCGTCACCGGCCTGAAACGGTACGCCCAACCCTTGCAGCCTCGGCGGGAACAGGTCGACATGGCGGCGCTGATCCGGGGTATCGTGGATCCCTACCGGCAGGTGTGCGAACGCACAGGCATTCGGTGCTCGTTTACGCCACGGGTCAGCGGCAGCGTTTCCGCCGATGCCCAGCTTTTGTCCCAGGCGGTTGAAAATCTGGTTAAAAATGCCGTAGAAGCCCAGCCCCAGGGCGGCTTTATCGACATTGAGCTGTACCGGGACAAAGGGGAGATGGTCATAAGTGTGGAGAACAGCGGTTTTTCTCTGGATTCTCGCGAAGCCGCCCGCATGCTGGAGCCGTATTTTACGACCAAGATGCACGGGACGGGGCTGGGCCTGGCCCTGGTGACCCGTATTGTGTGTGCCCATGGCGGCCGGGTGGATATCGGCGTTCCCCGTGAAGCCGTGCTGCGCATCGAGGTGCGGCTGCCTGCTGGTGAGGGCGCTGGCCGTGCAGGCTCTATACCGCATTCCAGAAGAGACTGAAACCATGAAGATTCTGGTTGTCGACGATGAAAGCCTGCAGCGCGACCTGCTGCGGGGTTTTCTGCAAAACAGCGGGTACGAAGTGGCCACGGCCGCGGGCGGCCGGGAGGCCTTGAAACTGTTCGAGCGTCAGCCCTTTGCACTGGTGCTGCTGGATCACCGCATGCCGGACCTGCCCGGTGACGAGGTGCTGGCGCGCATGAAGGCTATCAACCCATTGGTGCGCAGCGTCGTGATCACGGCCTACGGATCGGTCGATACCGCCGTGCGGGTGATGAAGCTGGGCGCCGACGACTTCCTGGAAAAACCCGTCGATCTCAGGGAGCTGCTGGACAAAATTCGCATGATCGAGCAGGCGCTGGCCATCGAGGAGGAGGCCGCCGATGTCGCCGAGGCCATGGACACCGGTGGCCTGCCCATCAGGGTGGTGGGAGGCAGTGCGGCCCTGAAAGAGGTCCTGTCGCTGGTGCAGCGTGTGGCCCCCACCGAGTGGAGCACCTTGATCCGGGGAGAAACCGGGACCGGCAAGGAGCTGATCGCCCGGCTGATCCACCTGATGAGCCCGCGCGCGCATGGACCCTTTACCGAAGTCAACTGCGCCGCCATACCCGAGACGCTTTTCGAATCCGAGTTGTTCGGCCATGAAAAGGGCGCTTTTACCGGCGCGGTGTCCAAACGGCGGGGGCGTTTCGAGCTGGCTGGCGGCGGGAGCCTGTTCCTGGACGAGATCGGCGAACTTCCCCTGACCCTGCAGGCCAAGCTGCTCCGCGCCTTGCAGGAAAAGGAGATAACCCCGGTGGGCAGCGAAAGGGCGGTTGCGGTGGATGTGCGCGTGCTGGCGGCCACCAGCCGGGATCTGAAAAAGATGGTCAGCGAGGGGACTTTCCGGGAAGACCTCTACTACCGCATCAGGGTTCTCGAAATCGAGATCCCGCCGCTGCGCAGCCGCAGGGAAGACATCCCAGAGCTGGTGGACTACTTCCTGTCGCGGCATGCGGCGGAACGTAAGACCTTCGACGCCGAGGCCATGGCCGTCCTGGTCAAATACGCCTTTCCCGGCAACGTGCGGGAACTGGAACACATCGTTCAACGCACCGTGACGCTCTGTCGGACAAACGTGATCCGGGCGGCAGACCTGCCGCCCGAAGTGCGTTTTTACCAGGGGGCCGGCGACGGCAGCCTGGCCGAGCGACTGGAGACGGTCGAGCGCGAGATGCTCATCGATGCGCTGGAAAAATACGGCTGGGTTCAGACACGGGCGGCCCGTTCCCTGGGCATCAGCGAACGCGTTCTGCGCTACAAAATGAAGAAGCACGGACTGAAAGAGCAGGGCAGGTTATAGAGATGGCGGCTTGCACACCGGCGATGAGGAGGGGGAAGTGCACGACATCTGCAACTGATGCAGTGAGCGGCGGGCCGCCTCTCTTACGCTGGGGTGGTAGGGACGCATGCGCGTCAGTTTGCCTCCTCTGGCGATTTCCGAAAGAACCGGAATGGCCAGAGGGGATCCGATTTTCGCCAGCGCGCTGCAGGCTTTTTTCTGCAACTGCACCTTCTCGCCGCTGTTCATAAGGGATTTTTTTTCGAGCAGGTTTACCAGGGCTGGTACGGCTTCACGCCGACGCAATTCCCCCAGCATGGTGACGATGTGGATCTTCAGGCGATCTTCTTCTGTGGTCAGCCGTTGCAGGAGTAGTTCGCCACGCCGGTCGCCCCCGATTTGATAGATACTGTTCAGGGCCTGCCACTGTACACGGAATTCCTCGTGGTCCAACAGCGGGGCAATGAGGTCGATGTCGGCCTCGTCGCCGATTTCCCCCAGCAGGCGGACCAGGTTGCGCAGAAAATACCAGGGCTGGTCTGCTCCCATGGCCCGGCGGACAGCGGGCGCGGCCCGGCTGCCGATTTCGGTGATCAGCTTGAGAAGCCGCAACCTCTCCTGCCCGGTTCGGCTGTTGCGAAGGGTGCGGAGCAGCTTTTCGATACACTGGGGCCCCAGGCAGGTCAGGATCCTGGCGGCCTGTTCCCGGCAGCCCTTTGTGTTGGAATCGACCTCGGCCAGCAGCCGGTCCTGGACCTCGCAGGCGGCCAGTTGCAACAGGGCCCGGCGGCCGCAGGCGCGCATAGCCGCCTCGGCCCGCTGGTTTTCGGCGCACGCCGCGAGCCCTTCGGCAACGGGGAGGGCCTCCCCGTAGTTTTGGGACAGGATCATGCCGCGGGCATCATCGGCCAGGCGGCTGCAAACCGCCTGGAGAGCCGGTGTCGCTTTTTTCTGGTCTTTCAGCCACCCGCCCAGGCGCTGGGTTACTGCTCCGGTGATGGAAAAATCTGTGTGCGATGCCGGCCTGTCCATGATTTCATGGAGGCATTTGACCACGATGGGATGCATTTCCGCAGGCGCTCTTTCCAGTCCGTGAACCAGGGCATCCACGATCTGCATTGCGCCTTTATATTTCTTTTTTTCAATCAGCGTGGGGATCAGCTTCGCCAGCGTGTCGGCGGTGCCCTCGTCGGCCAGGGGGGAAAAATCGCCTTTCAGGATTCTTGAAAGTTTGGCCTTGAACCCTTCTGTGTAGTGTGGCTGCGCAGCCTGATGCGAGGCTTGCCGGGCCTTGCTTTTCTTCAGCCGGTGGCCCTTGTCCGAGCCCATGAGGTGCCGGAGGACCGTGGTGATCTCCGGGTTTTCAGGCTGTGCGGAGTCGTCCGATGAACTGTTTGCGGCCGTGAGTGCTTCCAGCCGGGCGGTCAGGGCCTGAAATTTATCATTGTCAAGGTGATCGGCCAGGCTTTTGAAAAAGGCATCTCCCAAGTGCGTCCCGGCGTTTTGTACGGCCACGGCGACGATGGCCTCAAGCTCCAGCCGTGACACCCTGTCAGCCAGCTGTTCGGTGATCTGTGCCCAATTGTCGCGGTCAACCACGCGATCCATGGATTCGAGCAGCCGTCCCACCGAGGCCGAAAGACGGGTATTGGGTGCCGGCCCGAGGCGGGCGGTGATACGTTCCAGACCCGATGCAAAGACATCGGCGATCCAGCGGGGGTTTTCGGCCATGGAGCGCATCTTTTCCAGGGCCTCCTCCCGGGGAACTTCGTCTCCCGTGAAATAGCGGACAATATCCTCGTCCTTGATCTGGAGACTGGGCAGAATCTGGCTGTCCTTGTCCACCGCCACGAAAACCTTCTGGTTGATCTCGATGTGGGGCAGCGGCTGCTGGGAAAGCAGTTTTTGAAGACCTTCACCCGACAGTTCCCGGGGATCGGTGCTCAGCAGTTCGACCAGTCGCCTCAGTTCCTCGGCAGCCAGTCCCCTGGAAAATGAAAGACTTTTGATGCCCAAAGTCCTGAAGAGTTGCAGCAGCGCCACTGCTTGGTCTCTGGCTTGGTCTTTTTTATTCAGCGCTGTGCCGCTAAAAAGGAGGCTGTTTTCCGACTCGGCCAGCAGGAAGGTGTCGCGATTTTTTAAAACGGCATCGATTTCGGCCAGCAGCGCATCGATGGAGGAGGAAACCAGGGGACTCGAAGAAGGATACAAGTGCATGGTCCGAATGGCGGCCTGCAGCCTGACGATGAAATCGAGGAACTTATCTGGTGGTTTTCTCGTTGACATCCGATTCGTGTGGCACAACATTTCAAGTTATCGCGCTGTTGGCACCCGTTCCCGGCGCCTGACCGCCCCCCGGCGCTTTCTTAGGGGTTGGCAGTGGCAGCCCATTCGAGGGTGGCCGGGGTTTTTTTCGACTGCATCTGTTATCGACAGTGACGGCTTAAACCTTTAATGCGGCAGCCCCAGCCACAGGAGGAAGGTCAGCGCCGACAGCAGGGTGTTCAGGGAAATGGCGGCCGAGGCCAACTCCACCGATCCGTTCATTTCGGCAGCCATGACATAGGTGATGGTGGCGGTGGGGGAGGCCAGCAGGATGAGTCCGGGGAGAAAGCGGTCGGCCGTGAGCCCGACGCCATAGTAGAAGGCAAGCCCCGCGGCCGGCAGCACCAGCAGTTTGACCACACCGCTCAAGATTGCGTATTTCAGGTTGGTGCGGATCAATGCCGGCGACAGGGACGCCCCGATGACCAGCAGCGCAAGCGGCAGCGCCATGCCGCTCAAAATGACCAGGATTCGGTGGGCGATGACGGGCAGGGAAAGATCCGCAAGGGAGTAGGCAATGCCCGCCATGGCAGACAGGATAACCGGGTTTACAACGATCTTTTTGGCCACAAGAAGCAGTCTCCGGCCGCGGGGCGACTCGGGGGAGAACAGTTGCAGTGCTAAAACGGACAGGATATTCTGCAACAGCATGAGGAAACCCACCAGGATGCTGGCGGAAGTGAATCCGGTCTCACCCAACAGGTAAAAGACCACCGCGAAGCCGATGTACCCCAGGTTGCCGTGAAAACAACTCTGCACGAAGGTGCCTCGCCGTTGCCGGGGGATGGATGTGAATCTCGCCAAACCGACCGACAGAACAAACACCACCAATACCGGCGCCAGTGTTCCGGCCAGCAGGTAGGGATCGAAGTGGGCGGAAAAGGAGGCTTTGGCCAGGGCCCTGAATATCATGGCCGGGATGGCGATGTAGAAAACCAGACGGTTGAGCGGCCCGATGATGTCCTGGGGCAGGTAACCTGTGCTTCGGATCACGAGGCCCAGCAGAATGACCGCAAAAACAGGAACGATGGTGTTGATGATATGCAGCAAGGCACTGTCCTAGTAAAATTATTGGCCGTACGGTGTCAGTGTCAGGGAAACAAGCTTGCCCAACGGCATGCTACCATAAAATATCGTCGGAGCCCATGAGCATTTCCATCGATACCGACGGCCTTCACGCCCGGAGAGATTACGGCCGCCTGTTTTTCGGTGTTACTGAAGACCGCGAGTTGACCTGACGGTGGATATGGGATATTTTACGGGTGCCTGCCCGTAAAAAACGCACAACCGTTTGTCAATAGCGCCCCCTTGTGGCCGTCATATCCGCGGTTCGTCCATATTTCAAGGGAGAAAACCCATGGAGCGTCTCAGGAACCTATACAGCAGCCTGGTCTACAAGCTGATTGTGGCCGTAGGGGTCATTCTGCTGATTTCCATTTCCGCGTGGGCCTACTTCGCTATCCGCTATCAGAAGCAGAAGGTGATGAGTGAGATCGTGGCCAGTACCGACCGACTGACCAGCACCATCCGGTTGGGCACCCACTACGCCATGATGCTGAACTCCAGGGACGACATCAACCAGATCATCCAGAACATCAGCAAGCTGGAGGAGATCGAAACCATCCGCATTTACAACAAACAGGGGCGCATTAAATATTCCAACCGCAAGACGGAGATGAACACGCAGACCAACATCAAGGCCGAAGCCTGTGATATCTGCCACCAGGCCGACCCGCCGCTGACCCGCATTGATCTGTCCCAGCGGACACGCATCTTTGCGTCCTCCCGGGGATACCGGCTGCTGGGCATCATCAGTCCCATATACAACGAGAAGTCCTGCGCCACCGACGTCTGCCATGTCCATCCGGCCGATAAACAGGTGCTCGGCGCCCTGGATGTGGTCGTTTCTCTGGAGAAAACGGATCGCACCGTGATCCAGTCCGAACAAGGCATGATTCTGTTGGCGGTGGTTGTGTTTCTGGTCACCTGCGGCTTTATCCATATGTTTGTGCTGCGGTTTGTCAATCGGCCCATCAGGCGGCTGATCGAAGGAACACGTCGCATCGCCAGAGGGGACTATTTCTCCGAGGTGGAGGTCCGGCAGAACGACGAAATGGGGCAGCTGGCCCGGGCCATCAACCACATGGGCAAGGAAATCGGTGAAAAACAGGCCGAACTCAACAAACAGCGCGATGAATACCAGCAGCTTTTCGAAAGCGTGCCCTGCATCATCACCGTACAGGACACCGATTTCCGCCTGCTGCAGTACAACCGGGAGTTTGAAGAGAAGTTCAGCCCCCGGCCCGGCGATTTCTGTTACCGGGCCTACAAGGGGCGCAGTGAGAAATGCGTGGTCTGTCCGGTGGAGCAGACCTTTGCGGACGGCCGCTCGCACATGAGTGAAGAGAGTGCTGTGGACAAAGATGGCGTCCGCAAACATTGGATCGTCCGCACCACGCCCGTAAAAAATTCCCGGGGCGAGATCGTGGCCGCCATGGAGATGAGCCTGGATATCACCGAACGTAAACAGCTGGAGGAAAAACTGCACGAATCCGAGAAAAAATACCACGCCATTTTCAACAATATCCCCAACCCGGTATTCGTGCTGGACGTCGACAGCCTAGAAGTTCTGGACTGCAACGACAGTGTACTGCCGGTGTACGGATACCGGCGCGAGGATCTTCTGGGACGCAGCTTTTTAGAGCTTTTCAAGCCCGAAGAGCGGGAAGTCTACTCAGCCAAGGTGCGCCGGGAAAGCCTGATCAACCAGGCCGTTCATCTGGGCAAAAAGCGGAAGCCGCTTTTCGTCAATATCCGGCTGTCGCCCTCGGAGTATCCCGGACGCAAAGTGCTGCTGGTGACCACCAGTGACATCACCAAGCGGCTGGAGACCGAACAGCAGCTCATTCAGGCCAGCAAGATGGCCACCCTGGGCGAGATGGCCACGGGGGTGGCCCACGAGCTGAACCAGCCGTTGGCCGTGATCAAGACGGCCAGCAGCTTCTTCATGAAAAAGGTGCGCCGGGGAGAGACCATAGACGACGATATCCTCTTGGAGATGTCCCGTGAGATCGACAGCCATGTGGATCGGGCCTCCAAAATCATCAACCACATGCGCGAGTTCGGCCGCAAGTCCGAACTGGCGGTACAGAAGGTGGACATTCGCAAGGTACTTAAAAGCGCCTTTGACATTTTCAGTCAGCAGCTGAAAGTCCGGGGAATCGAGGTGGCCTGGCGGGTGCAGGAGGACCTGCCGGCCATCATGGCGGATCCCGGACGTTTGGAGCAGGTGTTCATCAATCTGCTCATCAACGCCCGCGATGCCATAGAAGAGCGCTGGCGCAGCGACGGCCACAGCCGTCCCGACAAGCGTATCACCCTCAAGGCACGCCCGGAGGCCGGCCGGGTGCACGTGGAGGTGTGTGACACCGGCACGGGAATCCCGCAAGAAATCATCGACAGAATATTCGAACCGTTTTTCACCACCAAGAAGGTGGGCAAGGGGACCGGCCTGGGACTGTCCATCAGCTACGGTATCGTCAAGGACTACGGGGGAGACATCCACGCCACGCCCCGGCAGGGGAAAGGCACCTGCTTCGTGCTGGACTTTCCGGCCGCGGGGGAGGGGGCATGAAAACGAAGATCCTGCTGGTTGACGACGAAGCCGGTATCTGCAAGGTGCTGGGAATCTCACTGAAGGACAGCGGCTACGACGTTTTCACGGCCCAGAGCGGTGAGCAGGCGCTGCGCCTTTTTGACGACATGCAGCCGCCCATCGTGATCACCGACATCAAGATGCCCGGTATGGACGGTATCGACCTGCTGCGGGCGATCAAGGATCTCCGGCCGGATACGGAAGTGATCATGATCACCGGCCACGGCGACATCGACCTGGCCATCAAAAGCCTGAAGTTCGAAGCCACGGATTTCATCACCAAGCCCATCAACGAGGAGGCCCTGGAAGTCGCCCTGAAAAGGGCCCGTGAAAGAATCGAACTCAAACGCCAGCTCAGGACCTACACCGAGAAGCTGGAACAGCTGGTGGAAGAGAAAACCGCCCGGCTCCTCGAGGCCCAGCGGTTGGCGGCGGTGGGGGAGACCGCCGCAGGACTGGCACATGCCATCAAAAACATCGCCAGCGGCCTCAAGGGGGGCACCTTCGTCCTGGAGCAGGGCATCAGGCTGGCCGACCGGCAGCTGCTCGACGAGGGTTGGCACCTGGTGCGCGGCAATGTCGAAAAGATCACGCGGCTCTCCATGGATCTTCTCGACTACGCCAAACCAGCCGAAATCCGCCGTCGCCGGTGTGATCCCAACCTGCCGGCCCGGGAGGTCCTCCAGCTGATGCAGCCCAGGGCCCGGGAGGCGGGGGTGATGCTGGAGGCACGGCTGGACGACACCCTCCAACCGGTGATGATGGATCCCGAAGGCATATACCGCTGCCTGCTCAATCTGGTGACCAACGCCATCGACGCCTGCACTTTGGAAGCCGAAGACGGGCGGCCAAGGAAGGTGGCTATTCACACGGAAAAAACCGGGGACCGGGGCGTCACCTACACGGTGGCCGATACCGGCTGCGGGATGGATGAAAAAACCCGCGCAAAACTGTTTCAGATGTTTTTTACCACCAAGGGCAGTCGCGGAACCGGTCTGGGGCTGATGCTCACCAAGAAGATCGTCGATGGGCACGGCGGGCGTCTTTGGGTCGATTCGCGCAAGGGAGTGGGAACCCGTTTTACGATCCGCCTGCCGGCCTGACGATGTGCAAGAGGTACGAGGGGCGGCACGCCGGCTCAGGATTTATCTTTGTGACCGGTCTTGCCGTTGACTTTTTTGATTCTTTCCTGGTCGCTATCGGGGACACCCATGAAGTACAGCAGACCGGCGATGTTGTCATGGGTGATCATGCCGTCACTGTATTCCTTGAGAATCTCCTTGGGGCAGAAGGCAATGGCAAGTCCGGCGTTTTGCAGCATGAAGCAGTCATTGGCACCGTCTCCGATGGCGACGATCTGGTCGGCTGAGATGTTTTCATGCTTGGCGATTTCCTGGATAATCTCCCCCTTGCGGCGGGCGTCGATGATCTTGCCCTTTATTTTGCCTGTGGTGACGCCGTTTTCGATTTCCAGTTCATTGGCGTAAACATAGTCCAGATTGAGGTGCTTTTTCAGGTAGTCCGTAAAAAACGTAAACCCGCCGGAGATGACCCCGACCTTATACCCCATGAAGTGCAGTGCCGAGATCAACTCCTCGGTTCCCTCGGTCAGTTCGATGGATTTGGTGAGCATCTCCAACTGCTTGATCGTCAGCCCCTTCAACAGGGTCACCCGCTCGCGGACGGCCTGGTTGAAATCGATTTCGCCGTTCATGGCCCTGGCAGTCACCCGCCGTACATGATCACCGACCCCGGCAACCTTGGCAAGCTCGTCGATGACTTCGGCGCGGATGAGGGTGCTGTCGCAGTCAAATACGACCACACGTTTGGGCTTTTGGAATATATCATCATCGCGCAGCGATACATCCAGGCCGGTGCGGCTTGAAAATTCATACATTACCCTGCGGAACATGGACACGTCTTCGAGATCGGAGGTGTCCACCGAAAATTCACTGGCAATGTATTCCCCCCGGGCGATCATTTTTACCGATTCGATGTTGACGCTGTGCCGGGCGCATATGCCGGAAACCTCGGCCACGATGCCGGGCCGGTCGGCACCCATGACCGTCAACACCATCAGGCGTTTATGAGCCTTGCGACGGCCGGCCTCATAGGGCTCCGTGCGCAGACCCAGGTCGAATTCCTTGTGAACCGGCGCCAGCCGCCGCTCCATTTCTTCGTAGGAGCAGTTCGACGGCGCCAGATCGACCACCAGGAACATGGAAAAGTGTCCCCGCACCGAGCGGGCATCGATGTCGACGATGTTTATGCCGGCTTGGGCCAGGACACGGGTTACGGAATAGACCAGACCGGGTTTATCTCTGCCTACGGCAGAAATGACATAAAGGGATTTCATGGGATCAACGATTTCAGGGTTTCAACGACTGCAAGTTGTCGGTGAACGGACCACGTTCAGCGCAACCGGCTGACGGTTTAGCTTTAAAAAGGGAAAATCGATCATAATCACCAGGAGTTGTCAACCCCGATTGTCATTTCCCAGAAAATTCATGACTATCTGTGCCCCAGGCATGCCGGAGTTGCCGACGGCGATGCAGGGGGGGGGTAAAAAAATATTTGACAAACCTCGGTATCTTGACTTATTAGATCAAGAAACAACCTGACTAAAATAGTCAAGATTGACGGGCTCGCAAAAGAAGATCTTTTTCGAGCCCCTGTAAATGAGATACCCCACTTCCCTACGTGAGGAAAGGCGGCAGTTCCGGATTCATGTTGTTAACCCGCAAAAAGAGCCAGTACGCCATTCGGGCGCTTTTCGAGCTCGCGAAAAAAAAGGGGCAGGGCCCCGTTAAGATATCCAAGATCGCCAGCGTACAGGCCATCCCCATTCGTTTTCTCGAGGTTATCCTGCACCAACTGAAGGGCAGCGGCATCATCGATTCCAAAAGGGGGTTTTACGGCGGCTATTATCTGGTGAAACCGCCGGATCAGATTACCGTCGGTGAGATTCTCAGGTTTCTCCAGGGAGATCTGGGCGGCATAAAATGCGATCACTGCGAGAGCAAAGACGCCTGCCCCTTTACAGGCAACTGCGCTTTCATGCCCATGTGGCAAGAGGTCAGAGATGCCGTCGCCGACATTTACGACCGAACCACGCTTCAGGATCTGCTGAACAACGAAAAGCGTCTGCTGGAGCCGGGTATGAACGCAATCAAAGCTATCGGAAAGGATCATCCCGCAGCGTCTTCGTAAATGACGCAGTTACCGTCTGTGGATAGACGCCAACCTATTCAACACGTGAGGGAGTGGATATGCAGACAGGCAGGTTTTTTCGGAGTCGGGCCGGAATTTTCCTCACTATGGTCATCCTGGCGGGTGCGGCCGTCTTTTTGACGGCGGGATGGCTGGGAGCCGTCTTGATGCCCGACAAGGCCGTCGAAGGTGTCGGCGCACGTGCGGACATTGTGACCATCGACGGGATGAAAGTGTTCCGAAAACTGGAAAGGCCGCCGGTCACCTTTCTCCACAGCCTCCACACCACCGCCCTTGGCAAGCAAAACCGCGGCTGTCGCACCTGCCACGAGCAGGATAAAAACGGCCTCTCGACGAAATTCAAGCGGCTTGGAGACGAGAGCCGCCAGGCCGTCATGGATACCTACCACAACAACTGCATCCGCTGCCACCGGCAGACGCGCTCGGCCGGCGAAAAAAGCGGTCCGGTGGTCTGCGGGAAGTGCCACACGCCGCAACCAACCGTGGTTTCCTCCTGGCAGCCCTTCGGGTTCGATAGGTCCCTGCATTACCGGCACGCCAAAGCGCTGGACAATAAATGTCAGCAATGCCACCACGCGTATGACGAAAAGACCAAGAAGCTGGTTTACGTCAAGGGACGGGAGGGCACCTGCCGCTACTGCCACAAAAAAGAAAAGCAGGAAAATCGCATTTCCGCGCAGCAGGCCTTTCACCTGGCCTGTATCGGCTGTCATCAGCAGCGGGTGGCCAAGAAGATGGCTGCCGGGCCGCAGGCGTGTGTCGGCTGCCACAGTGCCGAGCGGCAGGCCGCCATCGAAAAGATCGGCCCGGTGCCGCGCATGAAAATGGGTCAGCCGGATGCGGTGTTTGTCAAGGTCGCGGCTGACCAGTCCCCGCAACAGGGGCAGCGCGCGGGCATGCGGATGGTGCCGTTTGACCACGAAGCCCACGAGAAGTCCGCCCAGAGCTGCCGGGTATGCCACCATGAGGATCTGGCCTCCTGCGCCAGCTGCCACACGGTCGGCGGAAGCCGGAAGGGGCAGCAGATCAAACTGGAAACGGTCATGCACCAGCTGAAATCCCGGCGCAGCTGCCGGGGGTGCCACGCCGCCGCCCAGGCAGCCGGAAGCTGTGCCGGCTGTCATACGGCCCCCATTGCGCCGGTGTCGCAGGATGCGGCTGCCTGCGTCAAATGTCATAAGGGTCCCCTGCCGGGCGATCAGTCCACGGTGTCCGCCACGCTCTCGAAGGCCGTCCGGCTGCTGAAGGCCGTAAAAGAAATGTTCCCGGAAGCAATCTCCGATGATCAGATTCCGGAGAAGGTAACCATAGCGGGATTGACCGAAGAGTACCAGGCGGTCGAACTTCCCCACCGCAAAATCGTCCACGCACTGAGGAAGGATGTGGCCGCCAGCCGCTTGGCCGGGTATTTCCACCCCGACGCAGCCACGCTATGCCAGGGATGTCATCATAACAGTCCTGCGCAGCAGAAACCTCCGGCCTGCAAGAGCTGCCACGGCAAGCCCTTCGGCAAGGGGGATGACCCCCTGAAGCCGGGACTCATGGGGGCCTATCATCAGCAGTGCATGACATGCCACAAGGCCATGGGGATCGAAAAGCCCGCATCCCGGGACTGTACCGCCTGTCACAAGAAAAGAACCGCATCTTAACCCTGGTCGAGGTACGTTGCCATGTTCATATCTCGCAGACAGTTTCTTGGATGGTTAGGCGCAGCGGGCGCCACCTCCACACTGGCGGCCACCGCCGGCGCAACCACCAACACCCATTTCAGCGGGTACCCCGACAGCCTGGGCGTTCTTTTCGACAATGTCCTGTGCCTAGGATGCCGCCGCTGTGAAGCCGCATGCAACCGCGTAAACGATCTGCCCGCACCGCAGCAACCCTTTGACGACCTGTCGGTGCTGGACCGCCAACGCAGAACCGATGCCGCTGCTTACACGGTGGTCAACCGGTACGACGGTGCGGGGCACGCCGGCAGTCCGGTATACCGTAAAATCCAGTGCAATCACTGTCTGGAACCAGCCTGTGCGTCGGTGTGCTTCGTGCGGGCCTTCACTAAGACCGAAACCGGTGCTGTGGTCTACGATGCGTCGGTGTGCGTGGGATGCCGATACTGCCTGATCGCCTGTCCCTTTGAGATCCCGGCTTATGAGTACGACAACGCCCTGACGCCGCGGGTCAGAAAATGCACCCTGTGCCACCCGCGCATCACCAAGGGGCTGCTGCCGGGCTGCGTTCAGGCCTGTCCGGTGGAGGCGCTTACCTTCGGTCGGCGCGAAGATTTGATCAAAATCGCCCGGCAGCGCATGGCCAAGCATCCCGGTAAATACGTCGATCACATTTACGGTGAACAGGAAATGGGGGGCACCAGCTGGCTGTACCTTTCCGGTGTCGCCTTCAGCAGCCTGGGGATGCGCGAGGATCTGGGCAACACACCGGCGCCCCAGCTGACGGCCGGCGCCCTGGGGGCAGTGCCCATGGTGGTGGGGCTGTGGCCGGTGCTGCTGACCGGCATCTATGCCATAAACCGGCGCAGGGACAAGATCGCCGCCCAAGAAAAGCAGGCGGCGTTGGATGAAGCCTTCGAGGCCGCTTCCGAGAAAGCCCAGGCCAAGCTCTCCGAAGCGCTTGCCAAGGCTGAGAAAGAAAAGCAGGACGCGGTAAAGAGGGAAGTGGAAAAAGCGCTTGAAGAGGCTCG
The DNA here is from genome assembly GCA_964442705.1 of uncultured Desulfobacteraceae bacterium. GTDB lineage: Bacteria > Desulfobacterota > Desulfobacteria > Desulfobacterales > JALSRD01 > JALSRD01. Next base: position 10,154 of record CAYUAQ010000002.1, on the reverse strand, counting down.
CAAGCTGGATGACGAATCCGCGGGGTCGCAGGATCGGGAGGACGGTTGATGGCTGAGCTGAAAACGGCGGCAGGCAAACCCTTGTTTTCGCCTTTTAACGTGGTTGCCGGGATCATTGTGGTCATTGGGCTGGTGATTACCGTTCTGCGTTTCACCAAGGGGCTGGGGGCGGTTACCAACCTGTCGGATTACAACCCCTGGGGCATCTGGATCGGCTTCGACCTGCTGGTGGGCGTCGCGCTGGCGGCCGGCGGCTATGTCACATCGGCGGCGGTGTATATCTTCGGTATGAAGAAATACCATTCGGCCGTGAGACCGGCGGTGCTCACCGGTTTTCTGGGATACGCGCTGGTGGTGCTGGCGCTGAACTACGATGTCGGCCGGCCCTGGCGGCTACCGTATCCTTTTTTCGTTCAGCAGGGCACCACGTCGCTGCTGTTTGAAGTGGCCGCCTGTGTGGCCCTTTATCTCAGCGTGCTTTTCCTGGAGTATTCACCGGCAGCACTGGAGTGGCTGGGATTCACCAGGGTGCGCAAACTGGTGGTTCGATTGACGCTGGTGCTGACCATTTTCGGTGTGGTGCTCTCCACGCTGCACCAGTCTTCGCTGGGGGCGCTGTTTTTAATCGCCCCCTCCAAGCTGCATCCGCTGTGGTACTCCAGCTACATTCCGATCTATTTCTTTGTCTCCAGCATCATCGCCGGGCTATCCATGGTAATTTTCGAGAGCACGCTTTCCCACCGCTATTTCAAAGACAAGATGGATGCAGCCCATCTGCAGGAAAATCCACAGGTCACCCTGGGCTTCGGAAAAGCCGCCTCTTTTGCGCTGGCCGGCTACTTTATCATCAAGCTGATCGGCATCGCCTCGTCCAACGGATGGCATCTGCTGGCCACGGGCTACGGTGCCTGGTACCTGGTGGAGATCGTCGGATTCGTGGCGCTGCCCGCTTTTTCCTATGCCATCGGCGTTCGCGAAAAGAATCTAGGCCTGATCCGCTGGACATCCCTGTGGACGGTCATGGGAGTCGTTTTGAATCGGCTCAACGTGTCGGTGATTGCGTTCAACTGGCACTTACCTTCCAGCGAGCGGTACGTGCCGCACTGGATGGAGATCGCCATATCACTGTTTCTGGTAACCATTGGCCTGATCGCTTTCAGGTTCATCGTAACGCGCATGCCCATCTTTTACGAGCATCCGGACTACGCCGACACGCATTGATCTGCGAACCGGTGCCGGGGGGGTTGATATGGAAAATGGATTTTACACGCTGCATCAGTTCATGCTGCACACCGAGTCCGTGACCTACCTGCTGGTCGTGGCATCGCTGATCGGCATCTGCGGTTACTGGCTTTTCCTGACCGGCCGGGACGGGGACTGACCCTTTTACAACTCATTTGAGCGAGGATAACGGCATGTATGAATTCGTAACCGGACCTCTTGCCTGGCTCTCATTCGGCGTCTTTTTCATAGGGCTGCTGGTGCGGATTGTCCGGTACATACGGGGACTGGACTGGCAGATGGACCGGGTGGCCTACAGCGAACAACTTCTCCATGGTATCCGGGGTGCGCTGCGGTCCATATTTTATTGGATGCTTCCTTTCGGCACACGCAGCTGGCGCTTTTATCCCGGATTCACCGTGCTGGTATTCACCTTTCACCTGGGCCTGCTGCTTACGCCGATTTTTCTGCTGGCCCATAATATGCTGCTCGAGGAGAGGTGGGGAGTTTCCCTGTGGAGCATGCCGGAAGGTGTTTCAGACGCCCTCACCATCGTGGTCATATGCTGTGCCGTCATTCTCGTACTGCGGCGGCTGGCACTGGCGGAGGTGAGAATCCTCACCAAGCCCTATGACATCCTCCTGATTTTCGTCGCCGCGGCGCCCTTTGTAACCGGCTTTTTCGCCTACCACCACCTGGGAAACTATAATTTCTGGCTGATCGCACATATACTGACGGGTGAGCTGATGCTCATAGCCGTTCCCCTCACAAAGCTCTCGCATTTCGTGCTGTTTTTCCTGTCTCGCGCACAGATTGGTATGGACTACGGCATCAAACGCGGCGGCATGAAGGGCAAAGGTCTGGCGTGGTAGCAGACGGACAGCGGTAGTTTCACAAATAACTTTCAGGAGTACAGGGAACAATGCCGGAAGGAACACTGTGCAATAAGAAAACCGTCGACACCAAGGAGCATCTTCAGGCCCTGCTGGCCGACAAAAGCGGCAAGCAGTACTACCAGGAGATGAATGAACTGGAAGTCGACAGCGATGCGCTGTGGGCCACTATCAAGAAGACCTGCAGATCGCGCATCCGGACCTGGCTGGAAATCTGCGCACACTGCGGCATGTGCGCCGAAAGTTGCTTTTACTACCTTGCCAATGACCGAGATCCCACGCAGGTGCCCTCCTACAAGATTCAGTCCACCTTGGGGGAAATGGTGCGGCGCCGGGGAAAGGTGGACAACACTTTCATGCAGATGTGCATGGACACGGCCTATGCCAAGTGCAGCTGCTGTACGCGCTGCGGCCTCTACTGCCCATTCGGCATAGACATGGGCATCATGTTCGGCTATCTCAGGGGGCTTCTGTTCTCCCAGGGGTTCGTACCCTGGGAGCTCAAGATCGGCACGGGCATGCACCGCATCTACCGGGCACAGATGGATGTGACCAGCCAGGACTGGGTGGAAACCTGCGAGTGGATGGCCGAGGAGTACGAGGACGACTGGCCCGGCCTGACCATACCGGTGGACCGGCAGAACGCCGACATCATGTACACGGTCAACGCGCGTGAGCCCAAACACTACCCCGAGGACCTGGCCGAAGCGGCCATCCTGTTCCACCTGGCCGGGGAGAACTGGACGGTCCCCAGCGAGGGCTGGGAGGAAACCAGCCTGGCCATGTTCGCCGGCGACTGGGCCGCCTGCAAGATGCAGGTGGAAAATGTCTATGCCGCCATGGACCGGCTCAAACCCAAGAGGATGGTGGTGACCGAATGCGGGCACGCCTACCGGGCGACGGTCATCGAGGGCCCTTACTGGGCGGGCATCAAAAGCGGCCAGACACCGGTGGAGAGCATCCACTACGTCGAGTGGGTGGCCGAAGCGCTGCGCACCGGCAAGCTGAAAATCGACCCTGCCAAGAAGATCAAGGAGCCGGTGACCTACCAGGATTCCTGCAACTACATCCGAAACGGCGGGCTGGGGGATGTGGCCAGGGAAATCATGAGTTACGTCGCCGAAGACTTCCGGGAGATGACGCCCTGCCGCGAACACAACTTCTGCTGCGGGGGCGGCGGCGGGTTGAACGGCATCGGCCGCTACCGGCCGCAGCGCAACGTGGGCCTGATAGTCAAGCGGGATCAGATTCTGGCCACCGGCGCGCGGCTGGTGGTGGCGCCCTGTCACAACTGCTGGGATGCGATCCGGGACATGGAAGAGATCTACAAGGTGGGCATACGCTGGACCTTCCTCAAGCCGCTTCTGCTGAGCATGGTGGTGGTTCCGGATCATCTGAAACCACCGCCATAGCGGAGGGGTTTCTGTTAACCGGCCTGGGAAGGACCACTTCAGTGGAAAATCGGCATGTCTGACGAAATCATTTTAACGTGCAACGGGTCGATTCAAGCCGCCACCGGTAGGGCGGGAGAAGACCCGCTGGCCTGTCTCGGCCGGGCTGTTTCGCTGGAGTCGGGCTACACCCTGAGGAGCTTCTTTCGCCTGATAGAGGCCCACCCGGATCTACGTCGGCTGAACCCCTTTTTTCCCGAATGCCTGCGCCAATACCGCCGCAGCCCCGCCGCCGGCTGCGTCTGCGACGGGTGGAAAAAGCTGGTGCTCTCGAAAACCGTGGAGATGATCGGATACCCCGGAAAGCCGCGGTTGGAGATTTTCACCTCCTTTAAGGGCGCACCGGAGGACAGTGGCATCGAACTGAAAGCCGTTGGTATAGCACACCTGCTGGATATGTCCGTGCGGCTGGGCCCGCTGAGACACGTGGTGTTCGGAGATTCGGTGGATGTGTTTGAATTTGAAACGGTTTACACCCTGTTCGAGTTTATCGACGGCATCGGTTGGGAGCTTGGCTTTCACGGCGCCTCGGGCCAGTGCGACATCCAGTGATGCGGCTGCCGGGATGACGCCGTCTTTCGGCTGTCGGCAAGGTTTTCTTCGATTTCAGCACCCAAGGAGGTGAGGCGGATGTTCAAGAAAATTTTATTTGCCACCACGGCTTCTCCCACTTGTGACAACGCGGCCCGGGTGGCTTTCGACCTGGCCCTCAAATGGGATGCGCGGCTCTATGTCTTTCACGTTTTCGGTGTGCCCACACGCGGGTTCAGTCCCTTCGTGACGGATGTCAGGACCGGTGAACAGGAACAGGTCGATCCCGACTATTACGAGTGGGTCAAGGAGGAAATGCGCAACACCTATGCCGAGCTGCTGCAGGACGGTGATGACACTGTGGTCGCGGCCGCCGTGGGGACTCCCCACCGCGAAATTCTGAGGCTGGCCCGTAAGGAGAATGTGGACCTGATCATCATGGGGGCCCACACCCGTGAGGAGGAAGACGTGGGCGCCGCCCGGTTCCGGCATGTGGTGGGAAGCACCATGCAGCGGGTCGCCAAGGCCGCCCGCTGCCCGGTGGTCATTATCAGCCGCCCATGCACGACCTGCTGGAAGCTTTTTTCCAGCATCGTCATCGGGACCGACTTTTCCAAGCCCGCCGATTACGCCTTTTTCTGGGCATACAAACTGGCCAGGGAGGTTGATGCGCGGCTGCACATCTTCCACGCCGTGGATATCAGCGGTGTGCCGGCCGGACAGGAAGAGATCGAGAAGCGTCTGGCCACGGCACGGGATACCATCGAAAAACGGTATGTCGCCAAAATGGGTGATTTCGATAATTACGACGTCGAGATATGGGAGGGCACACCCTACGTGGAAATATTGAAGTTTTCGCGCAAAAAACAGGGGGACCTCATCGTGCTGGCCCACCACACCCGTGAGATCGACCCTGAAAAGGCTTTCCTGGGCAGCACCGTGGAGCAGGTGGTGCTGCGGGCCGCCTGCCCCGTCGCCAGTGTAAACCACCCCGACAAGGTTGCCGAACTCATTGACTGACACTCCTGCCAGAAACGGGCACGATCCGGATAGGGCCGCAGGCAAGAAGAAGGTGCTGATCGTCGACGATGAGCTGGATTTGAGGATATTCATCAGCGCCCTTTTCAAGATCGGCGGATATCTTCCCGTCGCTACCAGAGACGGCCGGGAGGGGTTGCGCAAGGCCCGGGAATGCGCTCCGGCGCTCATCATTCTGGATGTCATGATGCCCGGCGAGGGCGGTGTGCAGATGTACCGCAACCTGAGAACCGATCCGGAGCTGAAGAAAATACCGGTGATCATGCTCTCGGCGGTCAGCCGCGATACGTTCCAGCACACCCTGAAAATGCTCAATGTACGGCTCGCCGCCTCGCTTCCGGAGCCGGATGCCTATCTTGAAAAACCCCCGGATGCAGAGGAGTTGCTGGCCATCGGCGAAAAACTCATGGGCACGCAGCGGGGCCGGGCAGGGTCCCCGTTCGGGGCCGGGCCACCCTAGGCGGGATCTCAGCCATGGGCGAAAAAATACTGCTTGTCGATGACGAAGCGGGCATCCGCAAGGTGCTGGGCATTGCCCTGGCCGACAGCGGGTACCAAGTGCTGGTGGCTGAAAACGGCAACCAGGCGCTTGAGATCTTTCGGGCCGAACAGCCGCCCATCGTCCTGACGGACATCAAAATGCCGGGCATCGACGGCATCGAACTGCTCAGGATCATCAAGCGTGAAAGGCCCGACACCGAAGTCATCATGATATCCGGCCACGGGGATCTCGATCTGGCCATCAAGAGCCTCAAGCTGGAGGCCACCGATTTCATCACCAAACCCATCAACGACGACGTATTGGAGATTGCCCTCGGGCGGGCGCACGAAAAAATCCGCATGCGCCGTCTGCTGCAGGAAGCGCTGCGCGGCACCCGTGAACGCTATCAACGGCTTTTCGACGAGGTTCCCTGCTATATTTCCGTCCAGGACCGCGATTTGAAATTGACGGCCGTCAACCGGCGCTTCAAGGAGGATTTCGGAGATGCCCCCGACGCATACTGCTACGAGGTGTTCGGTCGGCGCAGCGACCCGTGTCCGGGCTGCATCGTGGCCGCCACGTTTGAAGATGGTCGCTCCCACCATGCTGAAAAGACCGTGACCTCCCGCTCCGGCCGCCGGTATACCGTCATGAGCTGGACCGCCCCCCTGCACGATGCCGAGGGAAACATCACCCAGGTGATGGAAATGTCCACCAATGTCACGGAGATCCGGCGCCTGCAGAACAACCTCACTTCGCTGGGCCTCATGGTGGGGTCCATCTCCCACGGCATCAAGGGGGTACTGACCGGGCTGGATGCCGGTCTGTACCTGCTGGAGTCCGGTTTGCAGCAGCAGGACGTCAGCCGTATCGATGAGGGCCTGGAAGTTACCAGGATGATGACCGACCGCATCCGCGACGTGGTGCTCAATATCCTGCAGTACGCCAAACAGCGGGCCCTGGACTGCAAGGAGGTCGCGGTCACGGAATTTGTGCAAGATGTGCTGGCGGTGGTAGAACCCAAAATCGATCCAGAACGTATCCGCTTCGTCTGCCGTGTGGATGATTCGGCGGGCCGCTTTCAGATCGACGCGCCCATTCTGCGGTCAGCCTTCGTCAACATTCTCGAAAACGCCATCGAGGCGTGCATGGAAGGCGATTCCGGTGAACGGCACCAAATCACCTTTACGGTTGGCGCGGCAGAAGAAACCCTCTGTTTCGACGTCCGTGATGACGGCGTCGGCATGGACGAGGAAACGCGCCAGAAGGTGTTCACGCTATTTTTCTCGTCCAAGGGAACCATGGGCACCGGTCTGGGGCTGTTTATCGCCAGAAAGAACATCGAGCAGCACGGCGGCGCCATCACGCTTCACAGCGCACCGGGCCAGGGCTCTCACTTCCAGATCGTTCTTCCGCGGATTTTTCCGCCGTCAGCCAGGCTTGAGACGCCGACGTCGGCTGATTGCGGGCAGTAATGCACGTCCGGGGCAGGCAGATGAAAATCGCGTTGCCGCCTGTCGTGGGCAACGCGATTGCAATCAGCGTCTGAAGCCGGTCGGGTGGGCTATTCGGAGTAGCCGCTGCCGACGATCAGACCGGACTTTGTGGTTCGCACATAGGAGTGTTTCTGTTTGCCTTTCCACTGGTAGTCGACCCATGTGCCCGCAGGAGTGCCCTTCATGAGGGCATCGTAGACAGGGGCCGCCTTTTCCTTCAGGCTCTTGCCGGCAAGAGAGGGATGCACCACTAGAATACCGTCTTTTTTCATGATGAAAACATAGGGTTTGTAGTCGTTGGCCTTGTAGTCGGCGGGATTTTTGCCGCCGTCGATACCGGCCACGATACCGTCCACGTTTTTCTTGATGGCCGCCTTGTCGGCGGCTACGGCATCAAGAACCAGGAGAAGACTCACCAGTGATACCAGCACAATAATCAGTCCCTTTTTCATGTTTCGCTCCTTTCTGTTGGTCTTCAGAGCAATAGGCCGTTGACCGTCTTTCGGCATCACCCCCTTTCCGCTAGGCGTGGCCGCATGAGCCCCGGTGGTTTGAGGGGAAAACAGATTACTGCTTTACAGGATAAGCAAGATTTACGCCAGGAGGATGGATGATAGAGATGTGCCTGGCAATACAGGACTTTATAAGCAAGGGAAGGTTCAGGTGTCAATCAGAAAAAAACGAAAACCCCCCTGCGTGTGCAAAAGAGGGTAACTTCCCCATATGGCGCACCGCCAGTTTTCGCCTTTCAGCGCCGGTGGCCTGCGTATCTCCGCCGGGGCTTACGGAGCGCAGACGATGCCTGCCCACCCCGATTGGGTCAGGCTGCGGGCGTGGCTTTCCCTCAAAGAGGGGGGGTACTTGCTGATTGCCCTGGGTGGTGGAAACGGTTGTCCGGGCGGTGTAGTCTGCTGGCTTACAGCTCCGGCCGGGGTAGAACCCCGGCGCGTTCGGCGATTTCCGGCACCCGGTGCTCCCACTCGATGGCCATCAGGTGGACACCGGATACGCCTTCCATTTCCTTGAACTCCGCGATCTGCTCCACGGCGAATTTAATGCCCTCCTCGGCCGTTTTGCCTTTGCCGGCACCCTTCAGCCGTTTGATGAGGCTTTCCGGCACGTCGATGCCGGGGACCATGCGGGCCATGTAACTGGCCATACCGACGCTTTTCATGGGCGTCACCCCGGCCAGAATGTAGCATTTTTCGGTCAGCCCCATGTCCACGGCGATCTTCATGAATTTCCGGAACTTGTCCATGTTGTAGATGCACTGGGTCTGGATGAAGTCCGCCCCTGCCTTGATCTTGTTGGCCAGGCGGTAGGGGCGATATTCGAAGGGATCGGCAAAGGGATTGCAGGCGGCGCCGATGAACATACGGGGGGGCACATCGATTTCCTCGCCGTTTAAAAACGTGCCCTCGTCGCGCATTTTGCGGACCATGGCGATGAGCTGCATGGAGTCGACGTCATAGACATTCTTCGATTCCGGGTGGTTGCCGAATTGCTGGTGGTCTCCCGACAGGCACAGGACGTTGCGGATCCCCAGTGAAAAGGCGCCCAGGATGTCGCTCATCATGGCCAGGCGGTTGCGGTCGCGGCAGACCATCTGAAAATTGGGCTCCACGCCTTCCTGGACCATGATGGCGGATGCCGCGGCACTGGACATTCTGACCACCGCGGTCTGGTTGTCGGTGACGTTGACGGCGTCGACCCTGCCCTTCAGGTGCGCCACCTTTTCCTTCAGGTGCGCCACGTTGGCGCCCTTGGGGGGACCGCATTCGCCGGTAAAGGCGAAGTGACCCGCAGATAACACCCTTTCCAGCCGGCTGCCTGACTTTAACGCGTTCATGGTGTCAACTCCTCCCGTATGCTTTTCCTGGGGCCGCCGTCCCTGGCCGTTCGCCAGTCCTTGGGCAGGCGGATGTCCAGCAGGTCCCCGAGACGATCCTGCGCCATTTTCTTGCGCACGATCAGGTCCCAGATGCAGGCCACATCTTTGGCGATTTCACAGTGGCCGTCGGCGCTGCCGCCGCAGGGACCGTGCAGCAGGCTCTTGGAGCAGCGCGCCACGGGGCACATGCCGTCGAAATGGTGGATGATACAGGTGCCGCAGCCCTGGCAGCGCTCCTCCCACACACCATGGCTGACGGCACCGCCGAAAAAGGTCGTGTTCAGGGCCGGGAAGACCTTCTGGTCGGGGTAGGTCTCGGCCAGAAACTGCGGACCCACCCCGCAGGCCATGGAGACGACGGCGTCGTACTGGTCGGCCTGCTCCCGGATCTGCTCGACATACTCCGGATCGCACTGGCGCTCCAGCACGTCTTCTGTTACTTCCAGGGGGCGGCCTTCCCTGTTGCGGGCGATTTTCAAGGTGGCCGCCAGCACCTGAACCTCTTTCAGGCCGCCGGCGTTGCACACGGTGACGCACCCCTTGCATCCCAGCAGCAGAATTTTGCTGCACTCGGAGACCATTTCCAGAATTTCTGAAACCGGCTTGCGGTCGGCAACAATCATGGTACACCTCGCTTTGTTTTCAGGCGGCTTTGGGGACGGCCGCCATATTGGGGCCCAGTGCCGCTATGCGCTCGGTCATTTCCCTGGCAATCTCGGCGAAGCGCGGCCCCATGGCCGAAGACAAGTTGAACATCTCCACGCGCCCGGGTTCGATTCCGATCTCCTCGAGCGTCTTTTTGACGTAGGCCACCTTTTTCCTGGTTTTGATGTTGCCGGTCAGGAAGTGGCATTCGCCCTCCAGGCACCCGGCCACATACACGCCGTCGGCGCCGTCTTCTATGGCCTTGAGAAGGTGCACGATGTCCACCCGGCCGGTGCACGGCACCTGAATGATACGGATGTTGGCCGGATAGAGCAGACGCATGGAGCCGGCCAGGTCGCCGGCAGCATAGGCGCAGTACTTGCAGCAGAAGGCCACGATGCGGGGGTCGAAAGAAGCTGTCATGATCGGTTCTCCTGTGTTCTCATTGATTAATTAAAGGACCCTATTGAGACGCCTCCGCAAAAAGCGCATCGGTCTTGGCGTTGA
>CAYUAQ010000001.1:0-81627 GCA_964442705.1 uncultured Desulfobacteraceae bacterium | reverse complement strand
TCTGACTTTAGTATCGGTCGATTTGTACGGCGCTTGAGACACGAACCGGTTCAGATACAGATGACGGGTCTCAGTACGTGGGGCAAATTGTCAAACCTTTTAATGGCGGCGAGCTGGCTTTGCAACAGTTTTGCCGGGTCCATATTTTGATGATTCTACATATTTAAGCCTGCGCCTTTTTCAAGGATCCCATTCATCTTCAGCTCATTTTTTTTGCCAAGCATTATAGCTGTGTGCCGACAGCGAAATACGCTATGTACGACGTAAAAGCCCAGCATGTAAACACTGCCAAGGCGATGGATCGAGTGAAAATGTTTTTTAAAAAAGGTTCAATTCCGGCGGCTATTAGTATTGCATAACACGGTAGTAGTCCAAGCGTATAAGTCCCCTTTGCTGTGCTATAGGCGGGCAGTTTGATATACAAGTCTAGCATGGCCACATAAAATATTGCGATAACAACTACAGAAAAGGTTATGGCATTCTGGTATTGAACGACGGTTTTCTGGAAAACCCTGATTAAGGATGTCACCATGAAAACACTCGGTCCCAATGCCAACAGCGCACCAGCTACCATGAAATTAATATTCCATGGAGTCAAATTCGTCATGCCAAGTAAAAAGCCATCAAGCCATAAGGTAGAGTATACAGCGTCCCCAAAACTTCTGACCCCTGCATATACAGGATGCGTAAGGGATTGACCAAAAAATAAAAACTGGGACCATGTTCTAAAGCTTGGTGCTTGCCACCATACGATTCCTCGCAGGGGGTCCCAGCCGCCGATAAACAGTTTTCCAAGTTCAATATAGTTTCGAAGATAAAACCAACCGGACGTTAACACAGCGAGGCCAAACACCAGCGAGATTGGTATGAGGGCAGCCTTAATTTTTCTTTGTTCAGTTATTGTGTGATTAAGTATTACTACTAACAAAACAGGGGCAAGCAAAACTGCAGTGACCTTTGAAAGCAATGCCATCCCCCAGAGAGCTCCCATAATAATATAGGTTCGTACTGGAATTTCTTTTTGATCTGATAAAAGTATCTTTAAACAAAACAGAAGGACCAAGGATATAAAACAACCGCTAAGCGGTTCATTTCCCACGACTTGTGTTATATATGTGTGCATGGGCATAAACGTACCTGCAACGGTTGCGATAATCTGAAGATTCTTATTCTGCTTAAATACAAGCTTTGATGACCGATAAACAATCTCTATTTGCATTAGGCCGCACAATATGGGGATAATACGTAATGTTTTTACTATCAATGGCAGCGAGTATGAATCTTTCATTAGAGCGTAGATGGGAGCACTCAAAATGTAGTTTAGCGGAGATTGAAACATTTGCCAGCCATCAGTGGCTAAAGGCAATGAACCATTGCTTGCTATGTAATGTATGTATTCAATATGCCCTTGGATATCATAGCCAATTAAAAAATGAATTTTAAACATATTGTTAAAAGACTGCAGGGACCATAAAAAAAGCAATAAATAGCGAACAAGCGAAGGCTCTATCCCGTTTTGCAGTAACTTGAACTTTGGTATTTTTCTTGAATTAATTCCTCCAACGATTGAAACGGAAAATACCAGCAAAAAAACGATTAAAAGGTAAATCTTTATTTTAAAAAGCGCATCTACGGCAGCAGGAAATTCACTTGATGCACATGGCTGTCTTATCAGTGATGCTGGTATAGCGGACTTCCAGTTTTCTGTGTCTACCGAAGCGTACCAGTGGGTACCGGTCCTAACTGGAAGCGAATCGCTGTAAGCTATGACTGCTGGATAAGTATTGTAGCTTGTGACAATTAATTTAATTTCATGTGATCCTGGTGCAATTTCGGGCGGAAGCGGTATATCATAAACCTTTTTCCACTTTTCAAACTGTTTTTCCGATCTGAAGATCTCTTTTCCATCGAAGATTAGATCGAAAAGCTGAAGTGCTTGCACGCTTAGCCGTGCGTTTTCAATGGGTTTCAGCGTCTTAAAGTTGTATTTAAACGCATGTATTATCTTGCCTTTGCGCAAACCGTTTACTTTGAATTCCATATCGTACTTTATCCATTGAGACTCAAAGCGATCAGCAAGAAATAATACCTCTGGAGATTTTCTATATTGGACAACTCTGATGGCGCCAAACACAATCAGGGCAATAATTATTGTGCCAAGTAATGCATATCTATTTAATTTCTTGAGGTAAGCCACCTAAGCTTTCCACCCGTTAGCCTTTTAACAATATTTACGACGTAAACTCTGTTTGGGCATCCGTCATTCATTGTTTGAGTGACAATAGCATTTTTAAATTCCGTTTCATGTTTCTATTGTCAGGATCAATTCTCAATGCATTCTGAAATAGCTCAATGGCCTTTTTATTATCACCCAATTGAATCATGGCTGCCGCCATGTTGTTGTATGCTTCTACAAAATCAGGTTTTAACCCCAAAGCCCGTGTATATAGCGTGACAGCCTCACGATATTTTCCTTCACGATAGTACACGTTTCCTAAATTACTGTAAGCTTCAGGATAGTCAGGTTTCATCTGAATCGCTATTTTATATTGCTCTTTTGCTTTTTCGATGTTGCCTGTTTTAGAAAAAGCGATTCCCAGGTTTAAATGGGCAACCTCAAATTCGGGTTTGATCTCTATGGCTCGGCTTAAGTGTCTTATGGCATTGTCCAAATCGCCTTTTTCTAACAGCTCGTACCCAAGATTGTTGTGAGCGATATAGTTTTTTTCTGTCACATCAATCGTGTGTCGGAAAAGCGTCTCGCTGTTTCTCCAATACCCGATTTGCTTCCACGTTACTGACGAGTAAACAAATAAAAGCATAATCAATAATGCGAACATCCATTTATTATTAAAACTATGTTCTTCCATGACAGCGATCATACCCCAGGAGACCATTACAAAAATGCCAATCGCTGGAATATAGGTGTATCTATCGGCCATGGATTGCATTCCCACTTGAACTATTCCAATCACCGGTACAAGGGTCCCGACAAACCATAACCATCCCACTGCAAGCCATGGCCTTTTTTTAATGGACCAAAATGAGAGCATAGACGTCCCCAAGATGCAAACACAAGAGTAAACGATGGCCCAGCTGGATAGGTGCTCCGGATAAGGATAGACGATGGCAATATTGTCAGGCCATATTATCTTTCTCAGGTACATCGTATAACCAAAAACAGCGTTCACCAATCTCGCTTTTAGTCCTATTTCCCCGAGGGACGCCATCGCCCCTCCAGATTGCTGAGCAACTATGGTAATTACGCTACTTGCAGCCGATAGCATCAAGAGGGGCATTTTATCCCCAAATGAATATGCCGCGACTTTGCGGCCAGGCGTATTCAGCTTAAATCCGTATCTTTTCAATGGCCAGTAATCAAGCAACCATAAAACAAATGGCAGTGTAACAATCATGGGCTTGCACGCTAATCCCAGGATATATATCAAAATAACGCTCAAGTACCATTTTAAGCTGTGATTTTTGAGGTAGTTTAAGTAAGCAATTACTGTTAGCATGAAAAACATGGTGCTGAGCAAATCTTTTCGTTCAGCGACCCAAACAACAGATTGGACATGGAGTGGGTGAAGCGCAAACAAAGCTGCGACCGTTGCGCTTTGCAATTGCTTACCCGTCATTCTTAGGAAAATGATATAAAGGAGAAATGTATTTAATAAGTGAATAAAAACATTCATTAAGTGATGAGAACCGGGCTCTAGTCCAAACAGGGTTACATCCAGCATATGGGACAGCCATGATAACGGATGCCAGTTGCTCATGTAAGTCGTTGTCAGTGCCCATTTTATGCCCTCGGCACTTAACCCTTGTGCGACATATTTGTTTTCATATACATATTCCGGTGTATCGTAGCTTATGAATTCAAAATTCTTAACCTGAAAATAGACGGATAGTGTTGTAACAATTATAAGCGTGCATATCGCGATATCCGTCCAACCGAGATGAGATTTCCTGGTTTTGATACTATTTATTTCCAGCGGCCTTGCCCATCCATTTGTTTTTTGTGCCGGATAACTCATATTATGCCTTAGGCAGCAAATGAAATTTATAATGGCGACCCTGATTTTTTAGAAAAGACAATGTAATCTTTCGATAAGAGGGGGAAAGGCGGTAGGGGCAATAACTGATAGTGCTTATTACACCCTTGATCAATCCGGCAATTGTGATTTTATCACCAAGACAGTAGCCAGTGCCATAGGCGCTATTTTTGCGTCCAAACGGGCTAACTGCCCATAGTATTTATTAACCCATTTAAAAATGGGCGTTATTATCTTAAATAAAGCGGCATTGGGGGGTTTTATCTGCTTTTTTCCTGTTTTCCTTTCTATATTTAATATTTGAACAAATGAGAGCACTCCAGTCACAGTCCACATAGTGATTTTTTCCAATGGACCCAGCACCTTACCAATTCCTACCGTTATTAATCCGTATTTCTCCAATTTCGCCTTTATCTCTTCAATTTCGTATCGACGGAAATGTTCAACATAACGGTCATCTATCGCGAAATAAAACTTTCTGTGTGGAAAGGTGATAACTAATTTCCCTCCAGGGGACATGACTCTTGCCAATTCTTTCAGGGCTCCTTCATCATCTTCAATATGTTCCAGTACTTCAGAAGTTACCGTATGGGAAAACACATGCGACTTGAACGGCAAATTCGTCCCGTCCGCAACCACAAAACCGGCAGCCCCGGACTCTTTTTTTAACAACTGAACGGCTGTAAATGACAGATCCACATAAACCGTACCTTTATGATTGGGCACTACCGGCGCCACGCCACACCCCATTTCAAGCACAAGCCGATGGTGCTCTCCCCTCAGAAGAGCGGTTACTGCTCTGCGGCGAATGTGGTAATTATAGATATATCTCTTGGCTGCTACATAGGCGTTCTCTTCGAAAAAGCGCTGGAAACGATTGCTCATGCTATTCACCGCTAGAAAAATTCGGCCTATTCTTCAAAATATACTGCGTACCTATATTGCCAGTTTTTTCCGCACAGATTTTCGGAAAAATGTTTGACTGCAGCAACTTCATCTTTGACAGTCTGTATTGCAATGCCGTAAAGATACATCCGAATCCATATACGATACTTCTCATAAGATTGATTGAAGAAGCTTCGGTGAAATATTTCGATGGACAAGTGACTTCTGCAATCGGGAAACCGAACCAGAGAATTTGTGCAAGCATCTGATTATCAAACACAAAATCGTCTGAATTGCCTTTCAAGGGCAGCTGCTCCAGCAGTTTACCCGAAAATGCCCGGTAACCACTGTGAAATTCGGAAATTTTTGCTCCCATGAGAAAATTTTCAATCAGGGTCAAACCACGATTAGCTATATATCGCCACCGCGGCATCCCGCCTTTCAGCGCATAACCTCCTAAAATACGGGACCCCAATACACAGGGATACAGATCGTTTCCAATGATGGAGGCCATGGCAGGAATCAGCTTGGGGGTATACTGGTAGTCGGGATGGACCATGATTACGATATCGGCACCCATTTCGAGCGCTAGTTTATAACACGTTTTCTGATTGGCGCCATAGCCGCGATTTTGATCATGTCTGTGGACTATCGCCTTGGGTAGCATTTTTCCGATTTCCACGGTTTTATCCATACTGGCGTCATCGACGATAATTACCTCATCGACTATTTCCTGCGCCATAACCTCATCATACGTTTTTTTCAGTGTCTTTTCTGCATTGTATGCAGGCATGACAACTATGACTTTTTTACCTTTAAACATGATATGCAGCCCCTTTCACGAAGACTGATTTATCAATTTATAAAAATCGGGATGCTGTCTTAAGAGCCTGAAATTTGGATCTATTCTCAAATATTTCCAATCTTTGAACCCCATTTTAATCGCTTTTCGCAGCCACTCCATCGAAAGCGCTGTTCTTTTCTGACGCCCATACAGACCAGCCAACAGATAATAGGTCTCGCTTCTTTTGGGCTGGGTTTCAAGGGCCCGTTTGAACTGAGCCTCTGCTTCTTCGTAATTTCCCTGCATGGCATAAGCCGCAGCCAGCGCGTTGCGTGCTTCCACATTAGCGGCATCAATGCTCAGTACGGTGCGAAAGCAAGTAATAGCCCTTTGTAATTTGTAGATATTCTGATAAAGAGTGCCAATTCTGATCAGAAGCGCGACATTCTCCGGTTCTTCAGGCAACTGCTGTTCAAGAGCAGCAATGGTACCAAGCCTCTCATCGAGTATCTTTGCAGTTCTTTTATAATTCTTTACAGCTATCGGATCGCTGGGATCGAGGCGATGGGCCTCTTTGAAGTATAAAAGAGCTTTCTCCAGTCGTCCCTGTTCAGAGAAGGACAAGCCCAGATTCACATAAGACTGCGCTCTTTGAGGTTCCAGCCGGATAGCGGTCCTAAAAAGCTCACTGGCTTCAACCAACCGCCCTCTGGCGATCAAGGCTAGCCCATAATTGTTGAGCGTCGTGGCACTCGCTGGAGTCGTTTCAAGGGCATGTTTGAAAATCGTAAAGCTGTTTTTCCAATAACCGATTTGCCGTGTGCTCAAAACGACAAGCACCAGTATAGACGTGGTTGCAACCAGACACATCGTCATTTGCCGAAGCGGTTTTGAAGCCGTCATGTCAAAGGCGAACCACACCAACATTATAAACAGGCCGATCATCGGAATGTAAGTGTATCGATCGGCCATAGCCTGCAAACCCACCTGTAGGAACCCTATAACGGGTACCAATGTCCCCAGATACCAAAGCCATCCTACCAGCAGGTAAGGATATCTAGGTGCATATCTTATGGTCAGATAACTTACGGTCAACAGGGTGGCGACGGCGGAGGCAATCTTCCACCAGGGAATCGTTTCAGGATAGGGATAGAAAACGGACAGGTTGTGCGGCCAGAACATGCGTATCAAATAAGAAAAGTATGATACCAGCGCATTGGCTGTTCTGAAGCCGGTGGGGATGATCTCAAGGGGTGCCACAGCTCCGCTGTTCTGCTGCACCACAAACGTGACCACTCCGGATGCAGCCACGATTATAAACAGGGGGATTTTTTCTTTGACCAAGGCCGCCGCTGATTTACTAAAGCCTGCCTTGGATGCAGAGGCCTGATTTTCCAGCGGCATCAAGGCCCTGCCAATCCCTTCAGGCAAGCCTGTTAAACTCAGCCTTTTCAGTGGCCAGTAATCCATGAGCAGCAGCACAAAAGGCAGCGTCACCATCATCGGTTTGGCCATCATGCCCAGGAGAAAGCAAAAAAGCATCCGCAGGTATCTGGCATATGTGGGGGCCCTGGCATAGCTGAAGTAGGCCCCCATGGTGAGCATCCAGAAAAAAGCGCACAGGACGTCTTTGCGTTCAGATGCCCAGGCTACAGACTCGACATGCAGGGGATGCAGGGCAAAAAGGGCTGCCACGAACGCGCTACGCCACGGACATGCAGTGGCCTTGCTGAGAAACAAGAACAGAAGCAGCGTCGTGCCGATATGAATGAAGACGTTGACCAGTAGGAAGGCCGAGGCGTTGACCCCGAAAAGCTGTGCGTCTATAAAATAGGACACCCATGTCAACGGATGCCAGTTACCGAAATAGGTCGTGCGGAATGCCCAGACCACATTGTCCCAGGTGAGCCCCTGGGCTACTCTGGGGTTTTTGGTTATATAAATATCATCATCGAAATTGATGAAATCGTGGCTGCTCACCTGCTGGTAGACAGAAAAGGTGACGATGGCCAAGAGTACACAGATGACGATTTTCAGCTTATCGTCTGAAAGCCTTTCTCCGTGTGCTGAGTCAGTGAACGCCTTCATTTTCGCCAGCCGGTTGCGCCGAAGAATTTTCTTTCAGCATAAATGCATGACAAATTCAGGAGGGGATGGACTTGGCCATCCCCTCCTAAGTTCACGTGTTTAATCGGCTTACATTAAAAGTGAGCAAGCAACTTTTCCTGCTACATGTCTTTCTGGAAGGTGTTGGCAGTAGTGCTCCAGCCTGCCAGGGACTGCGATGTCCGGTAATCAGAAGGACATCTACCACTGACGTCAGTTACCACCACACGAAGAGTATCGCCAGCGGGATTGCTGAGCACAGCGGTATTCCCGTTGGACAGCGCTTTGAACGCCACACCGTTAAGTGTGGTCGCGGCAGGGCCAACGTTGCCGGTGATCATGGCCGTATGAGACGGAATGGCATAGTAGTCGGAAAGCGTGGACAGAATCGTGTCGGCGTCGTTTTCCGCGCTGGAACAATAGGCTTTGTTCCTGTATGAAATGTAGTTGGGCAGGGCGATGGCCGCCAGAATGCCGATGATGGCGATGACGATCATCAGTTCGATCAGGGTGAAACCGGATTTGTTTGTCCTCAGTTTGCTCAGCATTGCGTTTATCTCCTTTGAATAATGAAATGGTGTTGGTTTGTTGTCTCCCGAACTTTCTCTGAACTCTTTTTAATTATCCCCCCTTTCACCAGATTTCTTTAATTTTTCATCGTTTGCACAGAGATATAGCAAGCCACATGCCAAAAGCCGAAAAAGTCGTCGCTATATATTCTAACAACTTATTTTATCTATATTTTTTTATTTTGCTGCCAATTGATGCGCCGGTGCACGGGCAGGCAGCGCCGAGGGATGAAAACAAAGATTGTCAGGGGCAGGACAAAAATTTGATAGGACCTGACCAACGCTCTGGGCAGCTGAACGCACGCATCCATACAGTTAAAGAAAGAGACCGGGAGTGGGTGAGCCTGGATTAAAGCCGGAGTTGGATTATTTTTCGATGTGAAGCTTGTCCAGGCGGTAGCGCAGGGAGCGCAGGTTAATGCCCAGCAGTTCGGCGGCGCGGCCCTTGTTGCCGTCGGCGCACTCCACGGCCTTTTCGATGTATGCTTTTTCGATTTCGGCCAGGATGTTATCCAGGGCCACCCCCTTGGCCACCTCATCGATGTCGAAGCGCCGGTTCTTGACGCCTTCGATCCAGCGGCGCTTGTGCACGGACAGGGCCAGGCTGTCGGGCAGCAGGATGTTGGTGTTGGACAGGGCCACGCTGCGCTCCATGAGGTTCTCCAGTTCTCGCACGTTGCCCGGAAAGTCGTACTTCTTCAGCAGATCGATGGCATAGGAGGAGATCTTGGTGATCTCTTTACCCATCTCGTGGGCGTATTTTTCCAGGAAATGCTGCGCCAGGGGCTGCAGGTCGGCCTTGCGCTCGCGTAGCGGCGGTATCTTGATCTCGATGACGTTTAGGCGGTAAAACAGGTCTTCCCGGAACCTTCCCTCGATGACCTCGTCTTCGAGCTTCTTGTTGGTGGCCGAAATGATGCGGATGTCTACGGGAATGTCTTCGTTGCCGCCCACCGGTTTGACCGTCTTTTCCTGCACCGCCCGTAGGAGCTTGACCTGAATCTGGACGCTGAGCTCTCCGATTTCATCCAGAAATATGGTGCCGCCCTCGGCGGCCTCGAACAGCCCCTTTTTGTCGTAGGCGGCACCGGTGAAAGCGCCCTTCTTGTGGCCGAAGAGTTCGCTTTCCATGAGGGTTTCGGGGATACCGCCGCAGTTGATGGCCACGAAAGGCTTTTCGCTGCGGTCGCTCTGCTCGTGAATGGCCCGGGCGATGAGTTCCTTGCCGGTGCCGCTCTCGCCGGTGATGAGCACATTGGTCCGTGTTTTGGCCACCTGCCGGATCATGCCGTAAATGTACATCATACGCGGGCTGTTGCCCACAATACGTCCGAAATGAAGCTTTTTCTGCAGGTCGTCATCCAGGGCCTTTTTCTCGCTAGCCAGGGTCTTGTGCTTCAGGGCTTTGGCCACGGCCTGGCGCAGTTCCTCGTTGTCAAAAGGCTTGGGCACGTAATCGTAGGCACCCAGATTCATGGCCTCGACGGCCGTTTCAGCCGAGGCAAAAGCCGAAATCATGATCATGAGGGCATTGGGGTCTTTTTTCTTGGCGGTCCTGAACACCTCCAGACCGGTCATGTCCCCCAGCTTCATGTCGGACAGCAGCAGATCAAATTTTTCGCCTTCGAGAATCTCGATGGCCTCGCGCCCGCTCTGGGCTACCGTGACCTGGTACCCTTCCCGGGAAAGCATGATATCGAGCACCTGGCACATGCTCTCCTCATCGTCCACCACCAGGATTCTAGCCTTTTCCGGCTGTTCAGCCATGCTGTCCGTCCGTTCCACTGTGAGGGGCTTCATTCCTGATCAAATCATCGTGAACCACACGGCCGCCGGCCATGGTGAGCACGGCCCGGCCCGGAAGCTCCCATCCGGCAAAAGGCGTGTTGCGGCTGCGGGAGGCAAACAGCTCCGGACGTACTTTCCAGGAAGCGGCCGGATCGATGAGCGTAAGGTCGGCCGGCCGGCCCGGCGTCAGATGATGATCGATTCCCAGGAGCCGGGCCGGGTTTAGCGACATTTTAGCCACCAGCTGGTCCATGTCCAGTACGCCCTCTTCCACCAGCTTGAGACCCAGCCCCAGGGATGTTTCCAGACCAATGACGCCGTTGGGGGCCTGCTCAAAAGGCATGTTTTTCTCTTCCGGGCTGTGAGGGGCATGATCGGTAGCGATGGCGTCGATAGTACCGTCGACCAGTCCCTCCCGAAGCGCCCGCTGATCGGCGGGAGTCCGCAGGGGCGGGTTCATCTTGGCGGCGGCTCCCAGTGCTTCCACGGTATGGTCGGTCAAAAACAGGTAATGGGGGGCGGTCTCGGCACTCACCGGAAGCCCCCTGTCTTTGGCCTTGCGGATGGCCAGCACGGACTGTCGGGTACTGACGTGGGCGATGTGCAACCGCGCGCCCGTCATTTCACACAGGGCAATGTCACGGGCCACCATTACATACTCGGCGGCACTGGGTATGCCGGCATAGCCCAGCCGGCGGGAAACCGTGCCCGCATTCATGTGGCCGCCGGCTGAAAACGACAGGTCTTCGCTGTGGGAGATCACCAGCAGGTCTTGCTCACGGGCTGCCTCCATCGCCTGCTGCATCACTGAACCGCTCACCACCGGATGGCCGTCGTCGGAGACGGCCACCGCGCCACAGGTTTTGAGGGCGGAAAAGTCAGTAAGGGTCTTTCCCCCGAGACCCCGCGTGATGGCGGCCACCGGCAAAACCCGCACCCCGTTGGCCTGGGACGCTTTGCCCAGAATCAGCTGCATGATTTCAGGGGAATCATTGGGCGGCTCGGTGTTGGGCATGGGGCACACCGCTGTAAAACCGCCTCTGGCCGCCGCCCGGCAGCCGCTGGCGATGGTTTCCTTGTGCTCCTGACCCGGCTCTCTGAAATGCACATGCATGTCGATCAACCCGGGAACGGCGGTGCATCCCGAAGCATCGATGACACGGTCGGCTTTTCCGTTCAGGGCAGAGGCACCGCGCCCCAGTTCAGTGACAATGCCGTCGCTGATCCAGATATCTCCCGTTGTGTCCCGCTTGCCGGGATCCAGAATGCGGGCGTTTTTGATTACCATTTTCATTTTAATGCAGCAAGTGACCGATACGCCCCCAGCGAACGCCGAAGGTGTCGTCGACCCATGACCAGTAGATGATAAAGGCCTTGCCTCTGACGGCATCGAGCTTGACGAATCCCCAGAAGCGGCTGTCGTAGCTGTGGTCACGGTTGTCTCCCATGACGAAAAGGCTGTCTTTGGGAACGGTCACCGGCCCGAAATTGTCCCGCGGCTGAATCCACGCCGGAATGATGCGTGGATCGGTGTGTTTGGCGTAGGGTTCGTCGAGTTCCTTGTGGTTGACGAAAACCTTTTTCTGGCGAACCTCCACCACGTCCCCCTCCACGCCAATCACCCGTTTGATGAAATCCTTCTCGGGATCCTCCGGGAATTTAAAAACCATGATGTCGCCCCGCTGCGGATTCTTGACGGAAATGAGAGTGGCGTTGCTGAAGGGCATTTTAATGCCGTAGATGAACTTATTGACCAGGATGTGGTCTCCGATCAGAAGGGTGTCTTTCATGGAACCGGAGGGGATTTTAAAGGCCTGGACGACAAAGGCGCGAATGAAAAGGGCCAGCACCACCGCAATGGCAATGGCCTCGATGTTTTCACGCCAGGCGCTTTTTTTCTTAATTTTAGTTTTTTTTTCAGCCAGTTGCTTTGTGCTCAAATTTTAAAATTGCCTTTCCCGATATGGCGTGGCCAACCATCGCTTTTAAAAAACCTGAAAAACCGCTGACACCAGCCTCAGTATCAGGTTGGCCATCACGCCGGCGACCACGTCGTCGACAACAATACCGAATCCGCCCGAAAAACGCCGTTCGACGGTGCGGACAGGCGGCGGTTTACTGATATCCAGCACCCGAAACAGCAAAAACCCGGCTATGGCCACGGGGAAGCTGAAGGGAAAGCCCAGCAGTGTAACAGCCATGCCGGTGATTTCATCGATTACGATAGCGCCCGGGTCTTTTTGGCCCAGCAGTTTTTCGGCATCGCCGGCAATCCTGACGGCTAAAACAAATAGTACGATCGTCAGGATTAAAGCAAGGGAAAAGTCCAGCCCGGCCAGCAGGTAGCACCCTCCCAGCCCTACCAGGGATCCGAAGGTTCCCGGGGCCACGGGTATCAGGCCAACCAAGCCGCCGGTGGCCAGAAAGAGGGTTACTTTCTGTCTGGCACTCAGATCAGGGTCCCATTCCATTATTTTTTAATGCCTGGGCTTTAAATCCTAAGTCCCCTCATCTCTTCTATCAGCATATCGCCAGCATGCTTTAGGGGAATATGGTTGCCTTAAAAATATTGACAAAAAAGGGGGTTGATAATAAGTTATGCCCAAACCGTGCGGAAGTGCGCAGCTCA
The DNA here is from genome assembly GCA_964442705.1 of uncultured Desulfobacteraceae bacterium. Classification (GTDB taxonomy): domain Bacteria; phylum Desulfobacterota; class Desulfobacteria; order Desulfobacterales; family JALSRD01; genus JALSRD01. The sequence goes on along the minus strand of CAYUAQ010000001.1, from coordinate 68,811 downwards.
CTGGTGGGGCTCCCGGACTTCAAATCCGGTGTGGGGCGCTAAAACCGTCCCGGGTGGGTTCGATTCCCATGCACTTCCGCCAGTTTTTTATTCAGAAGCTGTCAGGTGTCAGGTTTTTGAGCCCCCTTCTTCTGACACCCCTCTTTTCTCGGGTTTTTTCACGCCCCTTTAGCGTCAGAACCGCCCGGCAATGCCTTGAGCAGCGCCAGGATCTCTCCGGATATGGGCAGCACGGTCCCGCTGTCCGAATCCAGGAAGACGAAAGTCACATCGGCCTCGACCACCCTCAGGTCCTGCCCGGCCAGCCGTACGATTTGTTCCAGTACGGCACTGCTGCGCCGTATTTCCTTCATGTGTGTCTCGATGGTGAGGTCATCCCCCATGACAGCCGCATGGCGGTAGCTGATATTGATGTTGGCCACCACGAAGTCCATGTTCAAACGCGAAAAGGCGATACGTCCGCCTGGCTCTTCAAAAAAACGCCAGCGCGCCTCTTCCAGGAATTCCAGGTAACGGGCATTGTTGACGTGCCCGAAAAAATCGATGTGGTACCCCCGAACCCTGATGTGAATAATGTTGTTCATCGGTATTGACCACAACTGTGGAATATGCGAGGTTGACGTCGAGTCGATTCCCACAAGCCTGCACACAAACCGAGCTGATGCATGACAAAGAAGGCAAACGCACTCATCCTTGGGATCATCCTGCTGCTCACCGCTGTTGCAGCTGAGCCGGCCTTGGGCGCCGCGACCGGAGCCGTCACCGTAATGGTTCCCGTGGAGGTCATAAAGACCGCCTTTGATCGGCTTTTACCACTGGAACTTACACCTATCAAGCAGCTTTCCGGAAAATTATGGCTGAAATCCGTCCAACAGCTGAAATTCGGTGACAACCAGGCGTCGTTCCTGACCGCTGTCCACGGCAAACGGATCGGTTTAAACATGGGATCTCTGATTGTGGACATCGGTACGGTCAATCTGTCCTTTCACAGTCTGGTAAAGCTGCGTTTTGACAGCGCCAGACGTATTCTTTATATTAAACCCCACGTTACCCAGAAAAACATTCAGGCAGACAAAAAAAGCACGGGATCGGACCTGACGCAGCTGCTTTCGGTTTTCAATGAAGTGGAATACCCCATTGCCATGAAGGCCCTGCGACCCATCGTGGCCAATACTTCCAGCGGAAAAATTTTCATAAACATGAAAATATCCAACATATACACCCGCAAGGGGATGCTTTACGTGGAGCTCGTGCCCCATTTCGACAAACGTCCCGTAAAGGGGAAGACAACCAAAAAAAACCAGTAGCTTTCCGGCGATATGATTCTGCATGTCGACATGGATGCCTTTTTCGCGGCGGTGGAGCGCCTGGACGATCCCTCCCTGGCCGGACGCTGCCTGGTGGTGGGATCTGCGTCCGACCGCGGCGTGGTGGCGGCCGCCAGTTACGAGGCCAGGCGATTCGGCATCCATTCGGCCATGCCCATGTTTCAGGCCCGGCGCCGATGCCCGGAACTGGTGATCGTTCCGCCACGCAGGCAGCGCTATCAACAGCTGTCCGGGGCCATCATGGCGCATCTCTCCGGCTACACGCCCCTGGTCGAAAAGGTCTCCATCGACGAAGCCTACCTGGATGTTGCGGGGTGCCGCAGACTGTTCGGCTCACCGCTGGATATCGCCACCCGTATTAAGGGGGAGATTAAAGAGCGCTTCGGTCTGACCTGTTCCATCGGTGTCGCCCCGCTGAAATTTCTGGCCAAGATCGCTTCGGACATGCAAAAGCCCGATGGGCTTACCGTTATTGTTCCCCACGAAGTCGATGAATTCATCGCGCGCCTGCCCGTGGCCCGTATCCCCGGGGTGGGCCGGCGAACCAGTCAACAGCTGGCGGAAATGGGACTGCGACACATGGGGGATGTGCGCCGCATGCCCCGCCGCCTGCTGGTGCAGCACCTTGGCAAGTTCGGCTGCCGGCTGTTTGAGCTGGCCCGGGGAATCGACCGGTCCCGGGTGACGCCATGGCAGCCGGTCAAATCCATCAGCGAGGAAAAGACCCTGCCCCGAGACACCGTCGACGGGCGGCTTTTGAAAAAAATCCTCCTGCAGCAGTCTGAAGATGTGGGCCGGCGTCTTCGCCAGGCCGGTTTCAAAGCCCGCACCGTCACACTCAAAGTCAAATTCGCCGACTTTCACCAGACCACCCGGCACAGCACCTTGGAAAGGGCCACCCGATCGTCGACGACCATCTACACGCGGGCATCGGCACTCCTGGATTCTCTGCCACTCAAAAAAAAAGTGCGTCTGGTGGGTGTAGGCGTTGCCGGCCTGCTGCGTGCCGGCACCCCGGAACAGACCTGTCTTTTCGGCGGTGATGACCTCCAGCCCGCTGGTTGGGAGCGTATTGATGCGGCCGTGGATGCCGTGGCTTCGAAATACGGCCCGCAAGCCATCCGCAAGGCGACCCTGATCGATTGAGAGGGTATCCCGACATCAGCCCACGATGTAGGTTCCGGTACCCACCGCGATCAGGACCCCCTGATCATTGTGCATTTCCATACGAGTCACGGCTACCTTGCTGCCGGTTCTGAGAACGGTCCCCGCGGTCAGAAAAAATGCCCCGCGTCCCGGCCGCAGGTAATCCACACGCAGGTCGATAGTCCCGATGCGGGCGATACGATCGAAAATCTCTTTTGGAGAACTGCCGATCAGCTGCCGGACGAGCCCGGTGCCTGCAATGATGCCACCGGTGAGGTCCATTACGGATGCTACCACGCCGCCGTGCAGGCTCTTTTTGACGAAATTGCCGATCAATTTCTCCTGCATTTCGAATTTGACGCACACCTGATCGGGATCCATGGCCACAATTTCAAGTCCCAGCACCCTGTTGAACGGTATTTGGCTTTCATAGACATCGCGCAGGACATGCAGCGCACTTTGCAGATGGGTATCGATTTCAGACATGCAACACTCCTTGTTTTCCATGGGTATCCGCCAAGTACAAAATCGTGGCAACGCTTCAGAAATCTCTCTTTACAGAGTTTGTCACAACCTGTAAACCCGATGCAGCTGAAAATCGTGTCCGCCATGAATTCCAGAAAGAAAAACAAGTTCGACCCTTTTGAGGACCGGCTGTCCCGGGACATTCGCAATACCCTCTCCAGCAGCGATTAACAGCTAAAAACATTCACAGGCAGGCTGTTGGTGGCGATGCCGCTGGTTTCAGCACCACGATACACCTTCTTAGATTCATCACCGGCAGAATCATCTCTTTTGCCTCCACCAGCCGGATCGGTGCTTGCCGCTCTCCTTTCCGACAGCGCGCCGCCAGTTCCCGAATTTCGTCTGCCGCACGCCCCGCCTTTAGGGCTACGATGACCCCCCGGGATGCCACTAAAGGCATGGCCAAGCGCACGAAGTCATCCAGGGAAGCCAGGGCCCGCGAGACCACTACATCATATTTGCCACGGTGTGCCGGATGCCCGCCCAAGCTTTCGACCCGGCTCTGCAGGGCATCGACTCCCTCCAGGCCGATTTGCCGTATGACGTGCTTCAAAAAGGAGACTTTCTTGCGTGCACTGTCGACCAGGGTCACCCGGGCATCGGGCACGGCAACCTTGAGGGGAAGTCCGGGAAACCCCCCGCCGGACCCCAGATCGAGAACGGTCTTCTCCGCACCGATCAACGGGGCGGCGGCCATGGAATCCAAGAAGTGCTTCACAGCCACCTCGACCGGCTCGGTGATCCTGGTCAGGTTGACCCGTCGATTCCACTTGAGCAGTTCGGTGGCGTGCAGCGCCATCAGCCGAATCTGGCGATCCTCCAGCTTTATCCCCAGGGTGGCTGCTCCCTCGCTCAGGATCCGGTTCCACTCCTCGGACCCTATCGTAATCCTGACTGTCCTCATCCCTTCTGCCCTGCTGTCGATTCACCCCCATCGCATGCACCGGCGAGGCCGAAAAACAGCCGTTGCTACCCGGCCCGCTGCATGCTATAAAATATATATCTTTACCATAAGAACCGCTGCATCGAAAAATATTTCCGATGGATCGGCAGAAACTTATGGCCAGAACCTCTAGAAAAGAGGCCCGCGGCGGCCCCTTTGCGCAGCTTGAAAAACTCCTGTCGGACCTGCCTCCCGGCCGGGATCACCCGTCTGCGTTTCCCCCATCCGCACCGGCCAGCCAGCCGGAGATCACGCTGCCGGATGATGGTGAGCTGTTCAGGCTGGCCATGGCCGATGTCGTTCCCATTGACCGCGACAATGTCATCGAATCCCGATTGCCTGCAACCCCGGCCTGCTGTTACCGGGACATCGAAGAAGAAGCCCTGCATCAGCTCAGCAGATTGATCCGACACGGCGAAGGATTCCAGTGGCGCCACACGCCCGAATATATCGAGGGCTGCGGCTATATCGACGACCGCCCGCTTCTACGGAGCCTGCGACGCGGTGACTTTTCGATCCAGGATCACCTGGATCTGCACGGGTTGCCCGTGAGCCGGGCCCGGACCGCCTTTGATGCTTTTTTGAAAACAGCCTTGAGAGACGGGAAAAGGGCGCTGCTGATCATCCATGGAAGGGGGTTGTCTTCCCCGGGTGAACCGGTCCTTAAACGAAAGGTTCAATGCTGGCTGCTCAGTGGCCGCTGGCGCCGCTGGCTGCTGGCCTATACGAGCGCCAAAGCCTGCGACGGCGGTGCGGGAGCCACCTATGTACTGCTCAGAAACCGACCGCTGAGCCGGCGGCAGGCAAAGCTTCGGTCCTGAAAAAATACCTGTTTTCAAAAAAATTGGAAATGATATTGACAAAACAGGAGTGGAGACGTATTATTTAGAGTTTATAAGGCCCGGTTACCAACAATCCCTCACCTGGTTCTTTTCCGGTGGGGGATTTTATTGTTCTGTGACCGGGTCGGAAATTGGATCACTGAAACGGAAGACTGCCCGCGCTACAGATAAAGACCAGCATAAGGCCGCAAAAGGAGCACCTGATGAAACACGATATCCGAAAAGTCCGAAACATCGGTATCAGCGCCCACATCGATTCGGGCAAGACCACACTGACGGAGAGGATTCTGTATTACACCAACAGGATTCACGCCATCCATGACGTCAAGGGAAAAGATGGTGTCGGCGCCACCATGGATTCCATGGAACTGGAAAAGGAACGCGGCATCACCATCGCTTCGGCCGCGACTTTCTGCCAGTGGAACGACCATGAGATCAACATCATCGATACGCCCGGCCATGTGGATTTCACCATCGAAGTGGAACGTTCGCTGAGGGTTCTGGACGGCGCCATCCTGGTTCTCTGTGCCGTGGGCGGTGTGCAGTCCCAGTCCATTACCGTCGATCAACAGATGAAGCGCTATAAAGTGCCCTGCGTGGCTTTTGTCAACAAGTGCGACCGCAGCGGCGCCAATCCCCTGCGGGTGGTTGAGAAGCTCAGAGAAAAACTAGGCCACAATGCCGTGGCCATGCAGCTGCCCATCGGACTGGAAGCCGACTTCGAGGGGGTGATCGATCTGGTGAAAATGAGGGCCCTGTATTTCGACGGAGACAATGGGGAAAAAATCCGTGAACAAGAAATCCCAGCGCACCTGATGGATGCCGCCCTGGAGAAAAGAGAAGAACTGCTGGATGCCGCCTCCATGTTTTCAGACGATCTCATGGAGGCCGTGCTTGAAGAGGGCGACATCGATCCAGCCCTCATCCTCTCCGCTGTAAGGGCCGGCACCCTCACCCGCCAGATCACCCCGGTGTTCATGGGCTCCGCCTATAAAAACAAGGCGGTCCAGCCCCTGCTGGATGCGGTGGTAGGCCTGCTGCCCTGCCCGCTGGATGTCAAGAACGAAGCCCTGGACACTTCCCATGACGAGAAGCCGGTGGTGCTGGAAGCCGATGAGACCAAGCCCCTGGTGGCCCTGGCCTTCAAGCTCGAAGACGGACAGTACGGACAACTGACCTATCTGCGCGTCTACCAGGGCAAGCTGGCCAAGGGGGATACGGTGGTCAACGTGCGCAACGGCAAGAAAATCAAAATCGGCCGCGTCGTACGCATGCACGCCGACCAGATGGAAGATATCCCGGCCATTTACGCCGGCTACATCGGGGCCCTTTTCGGCGTGGACTGCGCCTCCGGAGACACCTTCGTATCCCCGGGCCTGAGCCTGACCATGACATCCATGTTCGTCCCCGAACCGGTCATTTCACTGGCCATTCTGCCCAAGGACAACAAGAGCCAGATCAACATGTCCAAGGCGCTGAACCGCTTTTCAAAGGAAGACCCCACCTTCCGCACCTTCATGGATGAAGAAACCAGCGAAACCATCATCGAGGGCATGGGTGAGCTGCACCTCGAGGTTTACGTCGAGCGCATGTGGCGCGAGTACAGTGCAGAGGTTACCACGGGACAGCCACGGGTGGCCTATCGAGAAACCATCACCCGCCGGGCCGAGTTCAACTACACCCACAAGAAACAGACCGGCGGCGCAGGTCAGTTCGGCCGCATCGCCGGCTACCTGGAACCGGTGAGCGACGAAGAATTTGTCTTCGACAACCAGGTCACCGGCGGCGCCATCCCCACCCAGTTCATCCCGGCCTGTGAAAAGGGTTTCCGGCAGTGCCTGGCCAAGGGCCCCATGATGGAGTACCCGGTGACCGGTGTCAAAGTGGTGATCAACGACGGCGCCTCCCATTCGGTGGATTCTTCCGAGATGGCGTTTCAGGCCACGGCCAGGGGAGCCTTTCTGGAGGCGTATCCCAAGGCCGGCCCCGTGATCCACGAACCGATCATGAAGGTCGTGGTGGAAACGCCCACCGAATTCCAGGGGTCGGTGATGGGCTCCCTGAACCAGCGTCGCGGCATCATCGTCGGAACCCAGGACGAGGGACACTCCTGCGCCATCGAAGCCCAGGTGCCGCTGGCAGAGATGTTCGGTTACTCCACGGCGCTGCGCTCTCTTACCCAGGGCAAGGCCCAGTTCACCATGGAATTCGCCCTCTACAAGCAGGTGCCGCAATCTGTGGCCGAGGAGCTTAAAAAGAAAAGAGCCGAAGAGAAGAAGCATGTTGCTTAAAAAATACACGCCCGGACCGGCACCGCGGCAACCCGGACCGGTGGCAACGGTACTTTATATCAAGGAAAGGAACCTTACCATGCTCAAGAAGGATTTAATTTTAAGGAATCCCCTCCGGCTGCTGGGTGCCGAAACGGACGACGTGCTGCCCCCCGGCGGATTCGGAGCAGTGGTGGCCCGGGCCGGTGTCGGCAAAACGGCTCTCATGGTTCAACTGGCCCTCAATTCACTGCTGCGCGACAAGAACGTGCTGCACATCAGCCTGGATGATCCGGTGGGCAAGGTGACCCTGTGGTACGAAGAGGTATTCCGCAACCTGGCAAACCAGTATGACAACGCGCAGATAAACCTGCTGCGGGACTCCATCCTGACCCATCGGTTCATCATGACCTTTCAGGTGGAGGGCTTCAGTGTCCCCAAACTCACCGAGCGGCTTACCGATCTGACCGAACAGGGCATCTTCACTCCGCGCATGATGCTTATCGACGGGCTGCCTTTCGACGGTGAGGTACGTCCCATGCTCACCGAGTTGAAAGACCTGGCCCGACAACAGCATCTTCACGTGTGGCTGAGTGTACGCAGCCACCGGCACGAGGACCCGGGGCCGCAAGGGTTGCCGGCCCAACTGGAAAAAGTGGCCGACCTTTTCGAAGCCGCCATCGCGCTGCAGCCCGAGGGTACCCATATTCACATACGGGCACTGAAGGGGGGCGCCGAAAATCTGAGTGAGGCCCAGCTTTTTCTGGACCCCTCCAGCATGCTGATAAAAAAGAAGTAGTCAGCGGGACATGGGTTGCTATTCTTCCCAGGTAACCCGCAAGACTTCCTGGTAGGTGGTTTCCCCTGCCAGCAGTTTTTGAATGGCGTTCTGCCGCAGAGTAATCAACCCCTCGGCTGCCGCCTGCCGGCGGATTTCTTCCAGGTTGGCATCTTCCGTGGTGAGCTTTTTGATCTTGTCACTGTAAGGAAGGACTTCGAAAATACCGGTCCTGCCCAGATAACCGGTTCCGCGGCATTTCTGGCACCCCTTGCCCCGGAAAAGCTTGACGGCCCCCTCTTTATCCAGGGAAATCCCCTTTTCCCGCAGCTCGGCCGCATCCAACTGAAACTCTTCGACGCAGTTGCGGCAGATTCTTCGTACCAGCCGTTGGCCCATGATGCCGATCAACGACGCTTGGATTAGGAAATAGGGAACCCCCAGATCCAGCAGCCGTATGATGGAGGAAGGCGCATCGTTGGTGTGCAGCGTGGAGAGCACCAGATGGCCGGTCAGGGCGGCTTGAACCGCATTTTCGGCGGTATCCAGATCCCTGAGTTCGCCGATCATGATCACGTCAGGGTCCTGCCGCAGAATGTTTCGCAGAATCGTCGAAAAAGTGACGTCCACGGCCGGCTGGACCGCAATCTGGTTGAACTCCTCGTGTATCATCTCGATGGGATCTTCCACCGTCGTGATGTTGATCTGCGGGGAAGACAGCTGCCTCAGGGTGGAGTACAAGGTGGTCGATTTGCCGCTCCCGGTAGGACCACACACCAGCAGAATGCCGTGGGGGAAGTCAACAAATTTATTGTAGCGCTCCAGATCATAGTCGGAAAATCCCAGGTTCTGCAGATCCTGGAAGAGAATGTCCGGGTCCATGATGCGCATGACCACTTTTTCACCAAAGGCCACCGGCACCGTGGACACACGGATTTCCACCTCCACCCCGTCTTTGTCCGTCTTGATGCGGCCATCCTGAGGACGCCGCTTCTCGGCCATGTCCAGTCGCGACAGGTTCTTGATGCGGCTGACAATGGCCGAATGGACGTTCTTGGGGAGCGTGTAAACGGTGTGCAGCACGCCGTCTATCCTCAGGCGCACCAAGCTGGTGTCGCGTTTGGGCTCGATGTGAATATCACTGGCCCGCTGTTCGAAAGCGTACAGAAACAGATGGTTGACGGCATTGACAACGTGTTGATCCGTGGATGGCAGCTCATCCATGGTCTGCAGACGCACGTACTGCTCCAGGTTGCCCAGATCCACGGAGGGGCCGGCAAACTGGTTTTCGGCAGCCGCTATGGAGCATTTGAAGCCAAAAAATTCGTCGATCAGCTTGACGATATCGCCTTTGGGGCTGACCACCGTTTGGACCTTCAGGCGGCTGACCCGCTCGATGTCTTCGAAAATTTCGCTGTTGAAGGGATTGGGCGTGGCCACCGTGAGACGGCGGTCCTGCACGGCTATGGGAAGCACCTGGTGCTTCATGGCGAAGTTGCGGGGGATGGTACTGGTGACCACGTTGAGATCGAGTTTCAAAGGGTCGATCTTTTTAAACGGCACCCCCCATGTGCTGGCCAATGCCCGGTAGACGGCGTCTTCGTCCAGCACGGCAAAACGGTCATCGGCCCGTTTCAGATTGAGGGGCACCAGCACGTCGACGAAGTTTACTTCTCCGCCACCATTTCCCTTGGCTCGCAAACCCTGCAGACGCTTCAACAGCATCTTCTCGCGCGACAGGATATCGCGGACCTGATCCCGGCTGACGAGACCCTGCTCCAGCAATGTTTCGCAAACAGCGCGGGGTGAAAAGGGGTCTTTGGATTGCCCGTATCCATCCCGGGCAACCGCATCTTGGACGGCTCTGGCCGTGGCAGTCAATGGTCAGTCTTCCATTTTGGCCTGGTCAAAGGCATCGATGGCGGCGTTTAACCGCCGACGCTGCTCCTCAAACTGCCGCATTTTTTCATTGTAGGCTTCGACCTGCTTGTTGAACGCCTGTCGCCGATCATTATAGGCTTTGATGCGGGCATCCAGCCGTTCTACTTTCTGCTTGTAAATGCGGTATGATCGTTTGGAATGCTTGACGACGCTTTCTTTCTCCAACTGTTGCCGTTCCTGGTTGATGGCTTCCAGTTCGGCATCGAGCCGCTTCTTCTGCCGGTTCAGCTGTGCGAAGCGCGTATTCATGCTGGTCTGCTGTTTTTTCAGGGCTTCTCTCTTCTGGCGCACACCCCGCATGTTTTGCCCGTCGGGTGAGGGCGGCGACGGAGGACGGACGGCTGATTTTTCCTCTGTCTGCAGAGGAGCCTCCTCAAGCGGCAGACGCTGGTCCATGGGAACCTGCAACGCATTGTCGGTGAAATGAACGATTCCATCCTCGTCCACAAATCTGTATACCTTTGCCCATGTGCCGCCGGGCAGCAGCAAACCGACAATCACAACTGCCAGCAGCAGCAACATCCAATTACGCATGCATCCAGGTTTCACGTCATCGCCCTCCTTCATGACAGTCTCGTAGTTTTCTTGGACACCGGAGTTTCAGCCTCTGTTTTCAGTATCGGTTATTCTGTCTCCGTCTTGAGCCCAAGGGGCATTCCAGCCAGCCGCCGATCCTTTTCGGGAGCGTCAGGACTGGCGTTTCAGACTCATTCCTCCAGCCAGGTGGTCAGCCCGCTTTTGGTTACCCCCGGGTTCTTCTGCTCGATGTCCAGGATGGCACCCTTACTGGTCTGTACCAGGCCTTTGGATCCGACTTCCCTGCCGGTGTGTAGGTTGGGTGTCATGGCAAGCCCCTGTCCCAGCTCTATGCGTTTTACGACTTCATATTTTATTTCACCATCTTCGGTAACGGAATTGTTCTGGTTTACCCCTATGACGGATTCCTTGTAAGCGGTGCCGGTCTCGTAATACAGGGAGTACAGGTTGCTGTTACCTTCAAAAGAACAGGGATCGTTGCCGGGAATATAGCTCGTAAACAGCAGGACATCCCCCAGCAGGGCTGCCTGACCGAGATTTCTCTCCATACTCTGGGGGAAATCCAGCAGCCACCCGGATTTGCTTTCCACCTTGGTGATCAATTCATCGAAGGTAGCTGCGCCGCTCACACCCGAGACAGTCTCTCCGCCTTCGAACACTTCAGCGTTGCTGACATCCAGCAAACTTGCCCTCAGGACCGTTCCCCAGGTCGGATTCCCATCGCTATCCTGTGGTTCTTTAATGCCATAAAAGCTCTGCTGGTCAAACGTGGTCGGGTCGGTGACATCCAGGCGGTTAAAAAAGCGGCCCGTGCCGAAAAACACCCAGCGGTAGCCATTATTGTCCATGCCCGCCGCCGGAGCGGCCACGATGGGCTGCCCCTGGGTTACGCCGCCATTATCAATGGCGTCAGTCAAGTCTATCAGTACGCTGTCGCTGTCCCAGCTGGCCGTGCTGGTGTCATCATCCATGACGATTCTTCTCAATTTCCCCCCCCACCCGGCAGTGTAGTCACCGGACACCGTCCCGAAGTAGACAACGTCGGATTTATAGTCCAGATCGTAATCGACGCTGATGGGGTCGGAGATGAAAGAATCGTCATCCAGTTCGACAAACCAGGGATCATTTTCAGCGGCATTGGAATTATTATCCAGGGCATAAACGTATCCGTCGCGACACAGTTTCTTGAGGTCTACCATGTAGATTTTGGCCTTCTGAACACTGGTGGCCGTCGTCAGGGATGCCGTGTCGGCCCCGTCGGGACCAATGGGGCCGGACCCCAGCACAAGGTACCAGTCATTGTCGTCGTTGGCGGAATCCTTGTCTTTCATCACAACCACATTGGGATAACAAGTCGTAAAACCAAGGTTGGGAAATGTCAGTTCGGCAATGACTTTGGGCCCGCTTTCGGGATCCGTGATATCCATGACGATAAAGGCAGACGTCATGGTTCGGTCGGTATCGGGGTCGTAGACGTTGTTCTTATCCACATCGGCACGAATCTTTCCGCCGCCGAACTTCATGCCGCAGACAAGCACCGTACCCCATCCGCCCGGGTGGATGCTGTCATCGGCAAACACCTTGGCATCGAATATCCTCGGCTTGTGCCCCACATAACTGACGTGCATTTCGCCGTTGTAGGCCGGCGAAGTCAGCCAGTAGAGATGGGGCAACAGGTTGTAGGGGACATAGGCCCACAGCTCCGCACCGAGCTGGGCGCCGGTGTCACCGTAAGTACCGCTGCCGGCATTGTATGACCGCCAGAACTTATTGTTCTGCTGATCAAAATAGCCGGCGTTGAAGGCATGCAGCATGCCGTCGTTGGACCCCACATAGACTACCTGACGGCGGCGACGATATTTTTTATGAAACGCCAGATAGGACAGGTCTCCATACAAAAGGTCGAAGTTTTCAGCCGGTGTGCCCACCACCGTGGGGGTGGAATAGACGACGTCCCCCAGTCTCCAGGTAACCGCCGTCCCGGTGCCCTCGAAGTCGATTTGTCGGTTGCGGAATTTCGGTATGGTATAGACCGGGGTGGTGCTTGAGTTGAAGATGTCCTGATCCTGTCCTCTGATAAAATTGATTTCCCGTTGGGACTGCTGGCTGATGAAATCACTGTAGGCGGCTGCATCAGCCGGATCGGGCACAAAAGACGGACGTGTTTCAAAGGGAGGATACAGGCTCAGGTAAGGATTGATGAGGCTCTCGTTGCCCGCCAGGAAATCGACGATCTCACCCGAATCGGCAATCATATCCTGGTTGCTGTCGATGAACGTAAAGATATACCGGTTGTGGTCGGCGAAGCTGTTGTAACTTGCACGGTTGTTGACAACATCCGTGTCGGCAATGCTGTTCAGCCAACCGGCGGCGCTCCACAGGAACTTGATGTCGCTCAATTTTCCGCTGAAGATGGAAGTGGTCTCAGAGGCATCCAGCAAGCCGTTGCCGTTGGTGTCCCGGTATTTGTATACCGTCTCACCGTCGAATTTGATGATCAGATCATTGACAAGATCCAGGGTTCGGTTGCCATTGCTGTCCTCTCTCATGTTTCCATAGGCATCGACCAGCAGGGCATGCACATCGCCGATCCAGTTGACGCTGTTTCCCAGGGCATCCTTGATTTCGGGAAAAAACACGGACTGGTAAACCGCGCCTTCACCGGACCGGGAACTGGAGATGACCGATGCGGCCGTACCGGAGGAAGTCCGGCTCAGAATATCGGCAAAGGACTTGTTGAGCTGTTCCTCCAGCCGCAATGGGTTGGTGACGTAAAAGTAGGTGTCGGGAACGCCGTCGCCGTCTTTGTCCCACTCCTCGTCCTGGTCCGGCAGATCGTTCTGGTCGTCCGGTGATTCCTGGAACCCGCCCCACTTGGCGGCATACCAGAGCGGGTTTTTCAGCAGGGTTGCGGTGGTGGTGGCCCCCGGTGTAAAAGTCCGGCTGGTCGTCATGGGGAGATCCGCACCATCTGCCCAAGTGCCGCCCGGACTCTGGCCCGGCGGCGTGTCCAGGAAATAATCCACATCGCTGCCGACGGCGGTGTCTGCGTCCGTTACCTCCAGGTAGGTGCCGTCCTCGGTGGTGCCGGAAATCACGTAACCGAGGTGCTGGATGATACAGCCGGAGGCGTATGTGGAAGTCAACGTAATCGTGACCGTGCCGTCGGCATTGACCGTGTATTCGTATTTTACAATGGCATCCATGTCATGGTCGGCGGCCTGTTCCACGTCTTCGAAGTTGATCCTGAAAACGCCTTGGGTAGGCGTAATTTCCTCGATATAAAAATCGACAATCGTATTGGTAGCCTGGAAGTCGCCCTGGGCGCCGCTGATGCCCAGGCATCCGCCCACGGATTTGGCGAAGGGCACCAGGGTAATGGTCTGGTCGCCCACCGGAATGGTGATCCTGGGCAGCGGCGAGGCCAGCCCCACCGCATAGGTACTCACCTTCTGGTCTTCCGTGGCGCTGTTCAAATCGGTCTTGCGGCCGTAGTAGGCAACGCTGGCCGAGTAGTAGCTGCCCTGCTTGGTGGGCTCTTCGGGGCACAGCCCCCGGATGTTGCCGAAGCCGCTGACGAGCTTCGGACGGGGAGATCCATCATAATCGCTGCCCACCTGGCCGATGTAATGGTAGCCCGCGATGCCCTCATTGCCCGAGATGGTATTGGCCAGGTCCGAAACATTCATACCGGACATGTCGCCGCTGAACGACCCGAAATTGCCGTCCACCCCCGGCAGCTGATCCGAGTCGTAGGTGGGGTTGATGTCGCTGATCATCAGAATAAACGGCTTGGCACAGTAGCTGAAGCCGCCGTTGGCCGTGTCATAGGGGTCGTTCCAGTTTGCCAGGGGCAGTCCCAGGGTTTCGTCCGGTGTGCCGCTGCCGTATACAAAATCACCGGTGGGGCTGGCCTTGCCGGCAAAGTAGCGCATGCCTTCGTACAGCATCTCGGCAATGGGGTTGCCCCAGTCCGGGAACTCACCCTCGTTCATGGGCCTGGTGGTCACCCAGGCATCTTCCCATCCGGGACGGTATGAATAGTCGCCGTAATTGAAGTCGTAGATCCGAAACTTGTCCAGCGTGGCGATGATACCGTTGACACTGGTAAACTGTCCCGTGTTGGGATCGATCTCATCGGTGATGGATGAAATGTTTTTGCGCAGTACACCACCGGAGGTGTTCTTGGCATAGGAGCCCGTGATGAGGCCGAAGTACATGCGGTCGGATTCGCCGTAGCGCTGCAGAATCCCCACCGGCTTGTAGTTGCCGTTGGGGTAAAGCTTGCAGTTGGACTCCGGCATGTCCGGCTTTCCCACCAGTACGCGCACCTGATAGTCGGTGATGGTGGAAACGGGCGTTGACACGTTGTAAACGGTTTGCGTCAAACCCGAAAATGCGTCCTTGGGAACGATCTCCCAGTCATGGCTGTCGCTGTCAGGCCCCTTCCACCACAGGTGGTAATAGTCGCCGCCGGTGGTTTCCTGGTGCCTGAATTCGATGTCATATTCCCCGGCGTCCAGGACGATACTACCGCTGTGATCATGGCAACTGCACCTGCCGTGTCCGTCGTACCACCCGGCCACCACGGTGCCGTCGATGATCACCTCGACGGCGTCGTCGCCGTCCACGGCAAACTCGTAGGTCCCGGCCGTGGCAATGTTGATCTTTCCCGTAAAAATGGTGAGATAGTATTCGTCCGAGCCAAACGGGTTTCCGCTGCCGTCGATATTGTCCACCGGCTGGGTCCCCTGAAGGTGGCCGGCGTTGGCGAACTGCAAAACCAGGTCTTCATAGGCATCGTGGTCGCTAGGATAACTGTTGTAATTGCCCCCGCTGGACACCAGCGAGTTGTCGCACACCGGCCGTTCCTTGGAAACCCACTCCCAGATGCGGTGAATGCTGTTGGGCATGACCCTTAAAACCGGATCACCGTTTTCGGATAAGGTCGTGGAAGCAAACAGGTGCCGGTAGCCGTCTAGGGGAAGATCGAGGGGCGTGTACTCGCTGATATCATACCCGTCGCGGGAAACGCTCTCGTATTCCTTGCCCCAGCTGTGGGCGTCCTGGGGAATATAGACCCGCTCCAGAACGGTTTCCGAGTCCGTGTCCGTCGAGCGGTAGCCGCCATACAGCACCTTGCGCAGGGCGTCCATGCGGGACATGGTCAGGTAGTTGAGAAAATCCCCGCTCCAGCGGCCGCCAGCGCTCACCTTTTTGTCGAAGGTGACCGCCACCGGTTCGAAGCGATGGTTGGCGGTGCTGTAAACATACTCTTTGTGGGAATCGAAGTACCCGTAGTAGTCTATTGACGGATTGTAGCCGACATCCAGAATGCCGTCGTCATTCAGATCAGAGGCATCGTTGTAAGCTTCGTAGTAAAGTTTGTGGTTTCGTCCGATAACCAGCATGACCAAGGGGGGCACGCCGGCGGTGACAAAAGGCGGCAGCAGGCTGTAGTCTCCCATGTTTTCAGCCCGGGCACTGCTGTTCAGCCCGCCGACACACACCAGGGACATCAATATCAGTAGTATCATCGATTTTTTCAACATGTCTGCACCCCTATTTAGATACGATAATCTCATAGATTCTGCGGCCTTCAATCTTGACCATCAACTTCCTGCCGTAGCTCAGATACGACGAAGGCCGAAAACGATCCGTGCCGCCCCGATACAATTTTCTCTCCGAGGGCACCAGTACGCTCACCTCGGGCATGAGGGTATACTTTACGGTATTGATTTCAACGTACCAGTACCTGTCGTGCCAGGCCGACTTTGTCACGCGACCCGTCTGCCAGTAGCTTCCGGCCTGACTGATACTGCCTGAAATGAACATGACGACAAGGATAAATACTGTTAACAGAGCCTTTTTTATTTTCATATCATCACCTGGGGTTAGAGGGGTTAATGCTGTTTTAAATGACGTGCCGCCATCTGACCCGGACCTTTGCCTCGGCATTTTTCACGTCCTTGCGCGCCGAGCGGATATCATAGATGATCCACGCCCCGCTGTTGCCTGCGGACTTGCCTTTGCCCTCGTATCCGGCCGCCATCTGAATGGCCGAACCCGTGGACAAGCCCGCAATCCCGCCGAACGTCAGGTTGGTGTGCGGTTGATTGACAGCACCGCCCTTGGGCATATAGGCATCCCGACTGGTGTCGGCATCGTCTGAAGGGTCATTGGCGGAAGTATTTAAAAAGAGGTTGGTGTTGTTCACGGTGATCCCGGGAATAGCGGACAACTCCCCGGTGTCGAACCCCCGGTTCTCTATGTTCTGCTCCAGCAGTTCGATGCCGGCCTGGGTGCCGCCGTCTGCCTGCTGAAAGGCCATTTTCGACAGCGTGTCATTGCCGGAAATCATGCTTTCCACAATGCTGGTGTTGCTCGACGAGATTCCCAGAATGGTCAGCAGCGCCAGGATAAGAATGGCAAATATCAGTGCGGAACCCTGTTCGTCTCCGGCAAGTTTGGAAATGATCTGCATGGAATGCTTTCCTTTCACTTTGACTTTACAGGATGTCGTCTTTTATCGAAGTCAGCGTCACCTGTCGCTGTCCTCCCTGCCAGGTTACGGTCACATCGATGGTCTTGGTATGCTGGATGGGACTATCACCGGTCACGGTCCAGGAAACGTTGTACTGCCCTTCGATGGGGTTGCCGGCATACGCATGGCTGCCCACTGCATTCAGGGCGTCATTGTATTTGAGGGCAGCCAGCTGCTCCATCTGAGTCTGGGCGATGATGGCCGCCCGTGTCATCTTGCCCGATGACGTGTTGCCTTTAGTGGCGGAAAGCTGCATGCCGGCAACTGCCAGAATTCCTACGGCGAATATTGCCATGGCGATCATAACCTCTATGAGGGTGAACCCATTTTCCCGGTCGGACATGTTCGCTTGTTCGTAGTGTTCGGTATACATAAAACGATTCCCTCTTTCAGGATCAGTTGAGCAGGCCCATGTTACGGCAACGAACCTCGGTGGTTAACAGAATACGTCGCACCGTATCCGGGTTCGATGACTTGTCCAACAAGACGGTACCCTGCTGGTTCCTGTAAACATTGCTGTCGCTTGCTTTACGCATCATTACCGGATCATCGGTGCGTGCTATGAGGGTCACCTGTATTGAACGGATATCGGCAAGTCTTGCGTCAGGAACCGGCGATGCAATCACCCCGCCATCGGCATCCAGGTAAACGAAGTTAAGCACTTCGATATTCTCTGCCAGCGGCAGAGATTTTCTCTGAAGGGTGCAGGGAAAGCCGTCGGCCACCCCGTCTCCATCGCTGTCATTGGACAGCCGGTAATCGATATCTTCGCCGCCTGTCGTCCCGATGGTGCCGTCGGCCCATTCATCCGTCTCGTCGACTTCTCCATCGGAGTCATCGTCCTGGCCATTTAACCGGCTTACGGTAAAATCCCTGCTGAAATGCAGGTAGCCGGCTTGGGCACCACCGGAATAGACCCCTGCTCCGCCGTTGCCGGTGGGGTCCAGGCCAACCGTGCGGATCTCGCGGGTCATCAGGTCCATGGCGGCCCGCGCATTTTGATGCATGCCCACGACTTCCTGCTGGGTCATATGCGTCTTGGCTTGTGATTGGTAGGTAACCACGATCACCCCCAGGACAATACTGGAAATAGCCATGGCGATCAGCAGCTCCACCAGGGTAAAACCATTCCGATTGCTCTTCATTTCTTTCTCCCTTGCATGCTATTTCCAACCACCACCGACCCAGCTTTTCGACGTTATGTTGCCGGCGATTGAATTGGCCCCTACCGCGATGGTTTCTCTACGGTTGTTGGCTAAATATACATAACCGACACAGAACGAACCGGAAACATGACTGGCTAAACCGGTGGGTGAAAACATGGCCATGTTGTCTACCGAACTTAACGGATCAGTCGGGAAGGTGATTTCGTCCCCGAAGCTTGCTCCGCTGACACCGCTTGTCGCTGCACCATGGCCATAACTGACGCCACTGCCGTATTCATTCAGATCCACCGTTTTTACCGTGGCGTCATCGCTCGTGTTGTACCTATTATCAGGACCGCAGTTTACTACCCGGTAAGTATCGGAGTTTTTATCAAAAGCGACGGCATAAAATCGATTTTCCTTGACGGCCCGCAACTTGGCGAGCTGCAGATTGGACCGGACGTCGCCCGCCGCACTGCGCAGCCGGTGCCCCGGCAGACTGCCGATCATGTTGGGCACCGCAACGGCGCACAGAATGCCGAAGATGGCCGTAGCCACCATGAGCTCCATTATGGTAAAACCTGTTTCTTTCTTCTTCATATCGGCCTCTCGTCTATGGTCACAACAGATATGGTCCTGTCCTGACAATATCCAATATTCGTGCCATGAAACGCCCGCGGAGGACTTCAGACCCGGCTTTCGGTATTAAATCGTCGGTAAATATATTTTTACCTTTAATTTTAAATGAGTTAGAAATATGGAAAGGTAAACCGCCGCATATTTCGGCTTTCGGATCTCTGGTTGCAGACAACGGCGGACCTGCTCGCCAGCAGCCCAGCTATTAAAATTTTTAATAGAGGTATTAACTTTTTTCAGTAACGAGAAAGGGCGCGGTGCCCCCGGAAAAGCGTGTTTCAGGCGGGCCGTGAGGCGTCGTTGTAATTCATTGTGAGGGCGTGCTATGGTTGCAGATATCCAGATATCGGCGGGGGCGGAACTGGGTAACCATTTTTCCCTTACAAAAGCATGAAGATCCTGTTTACCATCATTGCACTGCTGTATATTCTAAATCCCTATGACCTGGTGCCGGATTTTCTGGTGGGCTGGGGGTGGCTGGATGACCTGCTGGCCGGACTTTTCGTGTGGTGGATCTACAAATCAGTGCAGCAGTCCCTGCAGCGGCGCCGTGTGCGGCGCCCGGATGATGCCGGCCATGGGAACCGTCAGGAAGGGGCGCAAGAAGCCCGGGCCGGCGGTCATGAAGGTGGCAGCGCGCAAAAAGGGCGGGTCTCGCCGGACGATCCTTATGCCATTCTGGGTGTGGCGCCCGGTGCCCCGGCAGATGAGGTCAAGCGCGCCTATCGCCAGCTTGCCGCCAAATACCACCCGGACAAGGTGACCCACCTCGGGCGTGAATTCCGGGAACTGGCCGAGCAGCGCTTCAAGGAGATCCAGCAGGCCTACGCGCAGATCATGTCGGAGAGAAACAGACAGTAGGCGACAGCAAGGTGGCGGTCACGCCCCTTGGCGACGGCCGGTCCGCCACACCTTCAAGGCCAGATCGTAATCATGGTCCATCAAAGCCGCGCAGGCCATCAGACGACAAGATGCCCCCGTACATATCAGGGAGAAAGCCCGCCTGGCATGAAAGCGCAGCGTTTCCACGTCATCATCCCGTACGGCCCGCCAGCCAGCTTCGAGGTGCCTGCGCCAGCTTTCCTCGACGGCCAGCAGCGTGCTCAGGTCGGTTTTGCAGCGGTGGCAAACCGCGCCGCCGTGCAGACGGGCGCGGCAGGTGGGACATCGCTTCATGAACAGCCCTCCCGGGTCAGCCGATGTAAAAGAGGATATCATCCAGTTCCTGGTACAGCCGGTCCGCCTCGTCTTCTTTACCGGCCTGCAGGGCGTCTCGGATATCCTCGATGAGGTTGATAAGCTCGTCGCGGTCTTCTGCGGCAGCCTCGGGCAATTTTTCTTCGGCCCGGCGAATGAGACTTGCGTACTTGGCGGGCATGACCGCAGCCGCTGCTTCTTTCCCTGCGCCGCCATCCTCCTCCCGGTCATCTCCCCACAGGGCGTCGATGCGCTGCCGGGTATGCTTCAAAGCCTCTTCGTCAAACCGGGATATGGCGTTTTCGATGACGGCGTCGATGAATTTGCCGGTCTTTTTCTCGATGGCTTTGATTTTGAGAATGCCGTTGAGGTCCAGTTCGAAGTCCAGGATGATCTTGCTGCCGGCCGGCGCCGGCGTCAGTTTGAAACTGTAGTTGCCCAGCAGGATGTTGTCTTCGGCATCGGGCGCTTCCCCCTGATAGACGCGCACATCCACCTCTTCCTGGTTCTCCACGACGGTAAAAAAAACCTCGCTGTGCCTGGCCGGGAGCTTGGTATTGCGCCGGATCAGGGGAACGAACATGGTCAGGCTGTGCTGCCCGTCGACTTCTCCCATGGCGGACGTGCCGAAGGTGTATGGCGTAATATCCACCAGCACCCCCGAATCGTCTTCGCCCATCTCCCGACCCGCCTGGATGCCGGCTCCCATGGCCACGCACAGGTCCGGGTCAATGTGTCCATGGGCCTGTTGCCTGAATTTTTCCTCCAGCATCTGGGAGATGCGCGGAATGCGGGTCGAGCCGCCCACCAGGATGATCTTGTCGATGGCACCCGGAAGCAGGCTGGCATCCTTCAGGGCTTTGTTGATCGATTCCATGGTGCGTGCCAGGTCGGTCGCGATCATGTCCTCAAACTGCTTTCTCGAAACCTCCAGGGACAGATGAAGGTCTCTGCCCATTTTCCTGCCGATATGATCCTCTTCGACGGTGGTGAAGGGGCGGGTGGAGAGTTCGATCTTGGCCGCTTCGGCCGCCCGCAGGAGACGGGCCATGGTTACCGGATTCTCGCGCACCGGCAGTTTCAGTTCTTCCTCGATATGCGACACCAGGTGAGTGACAATGCGCCGATCGAAGTCATCGCCGCCCAAGCGGCTGTCGCCGGTGCTGGACAACACCTCCACCACCCCCTCTTCGATGCTGACGATGGACACGTCGAAAGTGCCGCCACCCAGATCGTACACCAGGATGCGCCGGGGTTCGGCGTTCAGGCTTTCGTAAGCCAAGGCCGCGGCGGTGGGTTCGTTGATGATGCGCACCACTTCCAGCCCGGCAATCTGCCCGGCTTCGCGGGTGGCCTGCCGCTGGGCATCGGTGAAGTAGGCCGGCACCGTGATGACGGCTTTGTTCACCGCCTGGCCGATGCGGTTTTCGGCCCGCTTGCGCAAGGCTTTCAAAATAAAGGCCGAAATCTCTTGGGGGAGAAATTCCGCATCGCCCAACGTCAGTTTGTCGTTGCTTCCCATGCGGCGCTTGACCGAAAGCACGGTGCGCTCAGGGGCGATGACGGCCTGGTTACGGGCTTCGGCACCGACAATGATTCTTCCGTGATCCGAGAGGCCCACACAGGAAGGCAGGATGCCGTTGTCATTGTCCTCGATGACTTCGACACGGCCATCGAAGGCAAAGGCCACTTCCGAATTGGTGGTTCCCAGATCGATGCCGATGATCGGCTCCATAACTCTCCTCCTTGAAAATCATCCCTGCGGTGCAGGCGTGTTGTTTCCGTTTTCCGTTATCGGCTGCGGTGTGTTGACCACCACTTCGGCGATGCGCAGAACCTCGTCTTTACGCATGAACCCGCTGCGAAGCTCCTCCAAAACGAGGCCGGCGGCACGGTCGGCATCCCATCTCCTGTCGACCGCGCGCATGACGGCTGCATCAAAAGGACGTCCTACGGCCTCCAGGGGCCTGACATCAACCTGGGAAAGAACGCGGTCGAACCGTCGCAGAGCCATCTCGTACCCCTCGATGACGCCTTCGATGCCGGCCGGCATGCGTGTGAACAGGTTCTTCCGGCGGGCCACACCGCGGGCGGCCTCCAGACCCCGCACCAGGGCTTCACGAACGTCCAGAAACGGCAGAATCACCTTCTTCTCGGCACTGCACCGTATGCGCTCCTCCAGCAGGGGCAGCTGCTCGGTACGGTCCCGGAAAAGGTCGGCGGCCTTGGCACACTGCTCGATCAGTTCCCGTACATCGCTGATGCTGCGATGCTGCTCGCGGTTCTGGAGGCGGATTTCCTGGCGCAGGGCCGTGAATTCCATCAGCAGGGTATACAAGTCGCAAGCTTCAGGGGAAAGATCGGCGGCTTCCGGCGGCTCGTCGGGCAGATCGGTCAACCAGACATTGAAATCCGACAGCACCTGCTGTTTCCATTCCGGCCGGTCGCGCCGCTGCAGATCCCAGCGCCGGGACAGGGATCTTTGCCAGACAGACAGCGTGGCGGCGGCACCATGCAGCACGGGAAATATCATCCTACGCCGAGACCAGTGCCAAGCCTTTTTAAGATGCGCTGAGACAGGGGTTGCAACCATGACCTCACCCATTAGTCAGAATGATCGTTCCTGCAGGCCGGCATCCGACAGCAGTTCCCTCAGGCCGGGGCTGCGTTTTTCGGGGCGGGCGGCCCGAAACAATGCCAACAAATAGGGATCGGGATCGCTGATGGCCATGCCGCCCAGCACCTGGTGAACAATGCGGGTGCGTCGGTCTTTGATTTTTTCGTAAGCATCGGCTATCACCTGAAAACGGGCCGGATCTTTTTCCGGCGTGTGCCGTCGAATCAGTTCCAGGTATCGCTTACGGATCTCGTCGTCCGAAGCGTCGGTGTCGAGTCCCAGGGTGAGGAAGCAAATCAGCATGCTACGCCCTCCAGTGTTGTCGTGGTGCCCGTCGACTGCGGCAGTACGGCCCTCAACCGAACAGCAGTTGAAGCGCTTCCCGGGAAAGGCGCGCCATCTGCTTTTCGTTGAGTTGTCGGACCATCATTCCGATAATGGCAATTTCAGGATCCCTGCGCATGAGGCCCTCCCGGGCGCGCCGAATCCGCCTGGTCGATGCCTCCCTGAGGTCAAAGGAATCCACCATCTTTTCAACCATTTCAAGCAGGCGATCCACCAAGGGTCCGGACGGGGATTTGCCCATGAAAAGATCCATCAGGCCCTGCATTTCGGCGATGTCATTTAGGCCGTCAATCTCGTCATCGAACTCATCATACGCATCATCGTCCGCAATTACAGGGAAGAAGTCCGGGGGGAAAAAATCTCTGGGCCGCAACAGATTGAAATCGAAGTTGAGAAGCGCTTTTTCCAGGTCGCCGCAAGCGTTACGCGCCAGTCTGCGCGCCGCAGCCCGCAGGGCCTCTCTCTCCGAAGGATCCGAGGCCCGCTGGACAACCGTTTCAAAAGCATCGGCATCATGCAGGCTGTCATCAGCCAGGTGCCGGATGACGACCACATAAAAATCCAACAGGTTTGCACTAGCGCCGGCACCTTTTTTCAGACGGCGCCGGTTTTCCTTGATGACTTCCCCGAACAAGCCGGCTTGGACCAGTGCATCCAGCACCGACAGGTAATCATCGTCTCGCAGAAGCCGCAGGATGTCTGCCCTGGCCCGGAGGTAAATACCGGCCAGTCGGCGTTCACGCACTACCGATGTCAGTTCCTTTTTCAGTGGTTGAAGCAGCCCGCGTATGTCTCTGGACGATAGTCGTTCCAACTGCTTGCATTCGCGGCTCAGCATCCGGCGAAGCTCCTTGATCTGTTTGTCCGCCCAACGCGGCTGTCGCTGCATTGCATCGTTGATGAGAAGCCCCAGCATTTTCAACCGGTCCAACAGGCAAAGCGGTTCCAGCGCCTGCTCGACCAGAGGGCTAATTTTTTTGCCGCGGCTGTCCACCGCTTTTCCGAAGAGATCCAGCTGCCCCCGCTGCTCGACATCAAAAACCACCTGCTTGGCTACCACCAGGGCCAGGGATTCTCCGCTGCACAACCGTCGTGCCTTTTCCAGGTCTTCGGATGCCAGGTGAAATTTTTTCCTGCGGATGCGTTTACCCGCTGAAATCAGCAGTGCGTACACGTGCCGCTCCAGTACCGCGGCATCGTGGGGTGCACGCTCGATAGCCTCGGACAGCACCGCCTCGGCCTTGCGATAGGCGTTTTTTTCGTAATACAGCGTGGCCAGTTCCAGGCAGGGGAAAGGATCATCATCAAATTGCCGCATCATGGTTTTCAATCCGGCCTCCACCAGGTTTTTGGCGGCCCGTGAATATCGGGGCATTTGGGCCATGAGGCCGTATACATGCCGGGCAGACGGGTCCAGCTCGATGGCCCTGCTCAACATCTCGAGCAGTCTCACATCCGGATCGTCGGAAGATATTCCCAGCAATTCCTCCAGGTGGCGAGACAACGAAGAAGCCATGCGGTAGAAGTCATCGTTGCGGCGAAGGCGTTCTACTGCTTGAAAGAGTATCGTGGCGGCCGCGATTTTTTCGTCCCGTGGGTCGGGAAATTCCGCGCCCAGTTCCTCCAGGTAAATTCCCGCATCGATGTACAGCTGGTCAAAGTAATAGAAGTCCATCTTGGCCTGTAGCAGGCTGGCCGCCTCCCCCGGCAACAGTGTATCGATCAGGTCGAAATACCCATCCCGGAACGAATCGTTCGTGATGCCCAGAGACCAGAAAGCCTCCAGGATATTCCCCATGGCCACCTCCGGATCACGGGGATAGAGGGAACGCGCCGCACCGGGAAGGATGGATTCCAGATTTCGGAAGCGGTGCTGCCGCATGTCGGCGATGATTTTCCGCACCTTGTCTTCGGGATAGACCGGCCGTTCCCACAGACAGTTCAATGTCTGCGGTGCATGGGCCAGTGTTTTAATCAGAGAATAGAGCAGGGAATCCCGCGGCATGATCGCCACAACCCTGTCCAGGCTTTCATCTCTACCCTCCAGAAAAATCACCATGGCATGACAGAGCAATCGCAGAGTGGCGTATGGAGAGGACCGCGAGACCGGGGCCAGCCTTTGCAGGGCGGCATCCCATCGGCCGGCGTTCATAAGTTCCGCCGCCGCTTGGGCGTGTTCGGCCTCGCGATGCAGCCCGGCGGCCGAATCCACTTTTTCCAGCAGAATCCACTGGCCGCTGATCAACAGGCGTTCGGCGAGCTGACGTTCCACCGACACTAGCGGCTTGCCGCCGGACAGGTGCCGGTTGTAAATCTTGACGGCATCATCCATGCCGCCGGCACGCACCAGGGCCCCAAGGTCGACCTCCGCCAGAGGGCCTGTCTGCGGCAGGTGGGAGAGAGCCTGCAGATGGACGCTTTCGGCCTCCACCTCGAGGCCTTTCCGCCTCAACTGCTCTTCCCGCAGGAGATATGCCCTTAAAAAAAGGCCGCGGATTTCATCGTCGCCTCTCTTTTTGCGGGATGCCAGTTTCAGCAGGGTTATGGCATCACGAGCCCGACCGTTTTCGAGTTCCTGGGCAGCCTGCCGGATGAGCTTCTCCGGTGGCGCATTGGCCCGCCGCTGATCCTTTTTTTTCCTGGCCGATCTGCTCTTTTTTTTTCGTCTTCTGCCCATCCGTCCGCCTCAAAACCGTCAGCCCGGATCGTTAGATACACACACCGATCGCTGACACCCAGTACCAACAGTGGTGTGCCGTCCGGGCTGCTGCCGAAATGTTCACTCTCTCCGGATTTTAGGGCCAGATTTTATTTCAATTGCATCTTTTTGTAAAGGGGATTCCACGGGCCGATTTTCGATTACCGGGATTATCCGGTCCGCTGCCGAGGGGGTCTCTCACCGCTTCAGAACACTGTCCTTGATGCGTTTCACGTGGCCGCGGCCCAGCCCCTTGACCTCGCAGCCCAGTTCGAAGTAGCGGCGGATGGCGTCGTCGTCGAGGATACCGAAGCAGTCGATGACGGCCACGGGACGGCCGGCCATCTGGATCACCTCGTCGGGGTCTAGGTGGAGGTAGGTCTCGTGCCGGACGGCCAGCACCACGGCGTCGGCCTGGGCAAGGGCCGAGGGCATCTCCTGGTGCACCCTCACCCGTGACAGGCTGTCCTGGTTGCGGAAAAAGCGCGCCCAGGATTTGCCGGGGGCCGGGTAGGTCTCCTGCTTTTCCAACTCCCACCAGTGCTTGACATAGGGGTCGTGGACCAGCACCTCGCCTCCCATCTCGGTGATCTTGCGCACGATGAGTTCGGAGCCGGAGTAGCGTGTGTCGCCCACGTCCTGCCGGTAGGAGGCGCCCAGCACCGCCACCCGCGAAGCCGCTACAATTTTACCCATGTTGCGCAGGGCATCGCGCACCAGCTGCACGGCGTGCAAGGCCCGGGTGTCGTTGATGTCGATGGCGGCCGGCGTCAGCTTGAAGATGTCATCTTCAAACCCCATCAGTGTATTGTAGGCCCAAACCCCCAGGCCGCCGTCCTTGGGCAGGCAGTAGCCGCCGATGCCGGGCCCCGGGAAGATCATGTTGGAGTGCGTGGGGCGTACCCTGATGGCTTCCACCACCTTGATCAGGTCCACGCCGTTGCGCTCCGAAAAAAGGCTCCACTCGTCCAGGAAGGCCAGGATGGTGGCCCGGTAAGAGTTTTCCACGATCTTGCAGGTTTCGCTTTCGATGGGCCGGTCCAGCACCGTGAGGGGATACTGCTCCACGTTGATGACCGCGGACAGGAAGCGGGTCACCTTGTCGCGAGCCTCGGCGTTGACGCCGCTGCATACCCGCCAGAAATCACGGATGGAGGCCACGTAATTGCGTCCCGGCATGACCCGCTCGAAGGAGTGCGCCAGGCAAGGCTCGGCATCTTCGAGGCCTCTTTTTTCAAAGGCCTTCTTGATGAGCGGGTAGGCCACATACTCCGTGGTTCCCGGCGGAACCGTGGTCTCGATGAGCACCAGGCAGGACGGATCGATGCGCTCACCGATGATTTTCAAACTGTCTTCCAGTGCGGCGATGTCGGCGTATCCCTTGCGCACATTGCCCAGGGTTTCCTTCTGATAGTCGCACTGCACGTCCACCACCACGATGTCGGCCAGCGTCAGGGCATCGTAGGTAAAGGTGGCCGTCAAGGTCTTTTTCTCCCGGACGCAGCGCTGAATGAGGGGGGCAACCTCCTTGTCTTCGGCTTCCACCGGCGCGATGCCACGGTTCAGCAGTGGTATCTTCCAGTAGGAACGGGTGGAGGGCCGCTGCATGCCCATGACGAAATAGAGCGGTTCACCGGTTTTGGGGTCGGCCGAGTCGGCCACTACCCCCGCCATGACGGCCCCCACGAATCCAACGCCCATGACGACCACAATCTGCCGGCCCATTTCGCGCTGGGCCGCGACCAGTTTCTTGAGCCGGTCGAACTCCGCCTGGTAGTCTTCCTCTGCGGGCAGTTTGAAGGCTTCTCCATGGGGACTTACGGAGACACTGCTGTTGGCGACGGGTTCTGCCTGGGTCTTGCTTGCCATTTTGCGCTCCATCTGTTGGGGTTCATTTGTGGCCTCGAGCTCTTCCGGCCATTGGCAGCCGGTGAAACGATCCTCTTTGTAAAAAGTTGATTGCATACCATCACCTGCGGTGCTTATCAAGCGATTATGTGGGTTCTTCAGATGGTCTCCTTTAGCAGTATTTCGGCAGGATCCGGATTTTCTTCAATCCTGATCTTTGGCAGAGAATCCGGCCCCGGCAATCCCGCAGAGGCTTTTGACATCATGGGGATCGATATTATTCTAGCCTGTACCAGGCCGACGCCGCTTTTTGCGTCGGGGACCCATCGTCGAACAGAAATGGAGGGAAACGCCATGTTGAGTACCGAAAAAATCAGTCGGGCTTTCGAAGCCATCTGCGAAGAAGCGGAAAAACTGAAAAGCCAGGAGGTGCCGGATCCTGTCAAGGCGGGCCTGGCCCTGATCATCTCCATCGCCAGGCACCAGAACGACATCCGCAACGCCCCCAAGGGCAGCTGCAAAGCCCACGACCAGAAATAGGCTTCGGCTCGCATTCAAGGCGCCGTGACCGGATTTTCTCAATCAGTTGCGGCAACGCCGTGTCAAGCGTGTTTCGGCTGCGGCGCGGATGCACAATGACGCTTCACCGAAACACGCTTGGCGCCCCCTTGACAATCGGTGACGGGAGGTTTTCGGCGAGATACCTTGGCCGGCCGGCACAGGGCCAACCAATGGCGTGACACTTCACTGCCGCCGCCGCTTCTCGAACGGCCGGTACAGTGGATCGCCCACCAGCACCATCTGCCAGGAGAGGTACGGCAGGCTGACCAGGTAGCATTCGCCCAAGGTCAGGTAGCCGTCAACCAGCAAGGAGAAAAAAATCTCCGGCAGCGGAAAGGCCTGCACGTAAGGTTCGTAAACGGGCCCGATGGTGGCGGCCACGCCCTTTTCCAGCATCATCTTGCACCACCCGCGGCTCTTTTGGTTGCGCAGCGAGGCGCATTCACTGCTGGCGATGTGATAGCCCACCGCCCCCTTCTGCCAGGTGAAAGCGTCCACGTATTTTCCCAGGCTGTACCACCCGCAGTACAGCGCTGCAGCGGGGCACTGCCCCTTCTGAAAGAGGGTGTCACGGCTGTCGGTGGCCACCGGCATCAAGCCGGATTTGCGGATCAACCGTGCGGCCTGGTGAATGGAATAGTCGTACAGGGCATAACCACTCTGGGGTCGTTTGTCCGGCATCTTCCAGCGGGCGTCGAAACAGGCTTTTCCCCGCAGTCCCACGGTTTCCGCCGCCAGGCTGTCATTGATGATGCGACGCACCGTTGCGGTTGTGGGGCCGTCCAGCCGGCTGACCATCAGCACGTGACCCTTTTTCACCAGGGTGAATGTTTTTTTACGGAAGCCGTAAAAAAAGGGGTTGGGCACCCACCCCTCCAGGGGATAGTCTCCGGCTCTGACCACCGTCAGTTCCGAATCCACCGCCGCCTGGTCGGTGAGCGCCTGAAGCGCCGTTATCTCGCTGCGCACCTTCTTGATGGCTGCCTGGAGGCTTTCGGCGCCCTCTCCCCTGCCGTCTTTCCCGGCGTCCAGCTGTTCGGACAGACGCTGGACCTCCTTCTGCAGAATCTGCATGCGCCGCAGGCGGTTCTCGTCGGAGGGGCCGATTTTAAGCGGCACTCCCGCCATCAGCACGAGGCAGCGGATGCCGGCACCACCGTCCTTGCGGCCCTCGAGGTAGCGCCGGACAGGTGCCGCGATATCGCGGTCGTACTGCCGGCGTGAACAAACTTCGCCGTTTGCGGTTTTTAAAACCAGCAGGTTTTGCGCCGGGACGGCGCGTTTCTGCATGTACAGTTTGGCCAGGGACAGGCTGTCTCGGGTGCTGTCGTTGGCCACCACCAGCACTTCGCGCGGTTCGAGGGCGCCGGCGGCTGCAGGCAGCAGCAGGCCCGTCAGCAGGAAGAGCAACAACGGCAGACAGTTTTGGTGTTTCCGGAAAACCATGGCTCCTGTAAGCCTGGATTATTTGGTGAATGGGCTTTTCTTTTACCTTACCATCGGGCAAAAGCCAACCCTGATCCTTCGCGCCGCTTCCCCCGCTGCTCTGCCTGCCAACTCCTGCGCGTGCAAAAAGATTGATCCGGCCGTCTTGGCTGTGCTATTGGCAGATCATACTTTTATTCATTACCATAACCAAATGTAATGATATTGCAGTAATGAACCTGAATTTGCTGAAGATTTTCTACTTGGCGGCGCGCCACGGTAACCTGAGTGCCGCCGCTCGTGAGCTTAACATCACCCAGCCGGCCGTCACCAAGGGCATCCAGCGGCTGCAGGAGCAGTACGAGCTGCGCTTCATCAACCGTTTCGGGAAAAAAATGGCACTCACCGATGCCGGCGAGGCCCTTTACGAGGTGGCCGAAAAGATCTTCGAAATGGAGCGCTTTGCCGAAGAGAGCATACGCGAATTCCAGAAATTTGAAAAGGGGCACATCCGCGTGCACGCCAGCGAGAGTTTCGGCGCTTACTACCTGCCCTCCATCACGACGCCCTTCTGCCGTGCCAACCCTCACATAACGCTGTCGGTCAGCATCCTGCCCAGCGACCTGGTGGTGGAAAAAGTAGTTGCCCTGGAGTGCGACCTGGGGTTTATCTCCTACCCCATCGGCAACCCCAAAATCATCATGCAGGAAATCCTGGAGGACCGCCTGATACTCATCGTGCCGCCGGGCCACCCCATCACCCGCAAACACCTCCTCGACCCCCGCGATCTCGAGGACCACCCCATGATCGTGCACGAGCCGGGATCGGCCCCCCGCCGGGCGCTGGAAAAACTGGTGCAGGTCAACAAGCTGTCCCTGACGATCCCCATGGAGCTTTCCAGCAACCGGGCCATCAAGGAGGCCGTGGAAGCCGGGCTGGGTATCGCCCTGATCAGCCGCAAGGTGGCCCAGGAAGAGATACAGGCCGGCCGCCTGGCGGAAATCCCGCTGACCGACAAGACCCTGACGCGCAAGTTCTACCTGGTGCACCACCGCGACAAGTACCTCTCCGAGCCGCTCAGGGCCCTGATCGTGCGCATCGACCGCTGGACGCAGAGCTACATGCAGTCGATCTTTTAGCGCCTGTCGTCTGGCAATATTTCCCATCCACCAAAACCACCAAACCCACCCAGGCCATATAATGAGTGGGTCGCTGGTGGCGTTCGGATCAGCCTGGTTGGTGCTCCAGGAAAAACCAGGTCCGCTGCAGGCACAGGATGGTCAAAGCATCGGTGATGCGGCCGTCTGCGATCATCCGCATGAGCCTGTCCAGGGGGTGGACTTCCAGCTCGATGATCTCGTCGCGGTCCAGGTGCTGGGCCGTGCGGGCAAGGTTGCGTGCCAGGTAGAGGTGGATGACCTCGTCGGAATAGGACGGCAGGATGTGGATGTACCCCAGGGACTGCATGCTGCCGGGGAGCATGCCGGTCTCTTCCTCCAGTTCGCGCCGCGCACAGTCCAGAGGGGGCTCTCCGGGCTCCATGGTGCCGGCCGGCACCTCCAGCAGGTAGGCCTTTACCGCATGCCGGTACTGGCGGGTCATCACCACCTGGCCGTCATCGGTCAGCGGCACGATGGCGGTTGATCCTGGGTGGCGCACGAAGGCCAGGCGGGTTTCCACGCCGTTTGGCAGCCGCACGTCCTCCACGGTAAAGGAAAACAGCCTCCCGGCATACACGGTCTCAGTATTTCTCACCCCTCCCACAGCCCGTTTCGGTGATTCATCCATGTTTCAGTTTCTCCAGGGAGAATCTGCATTGTGCCACAACCAAAGTCCGGCATGTCCCCGGGCGCTAATGGGCGCCGGCAGGGCCTGGATGTCTGAAAGGTGCCAGGCGTACCACCCGGGAGTGAAACAGCCGAAGGCATACTCGGGATAGCAGGGGCATTCCGCCGGCATGATCAGCCGGCAGTCCACCAGACGGCACAGGGCAATAACGACGCCGCCGGGCAGCCGGTCCGGATCCAGGCCGCCCTCTGACAGTACCTGCCGGTGGTAGGGATCCGTTACCGCACTGGCAGCAGCAGCGGCGTGAATCGCCAGCGGGCCGCGGTAAGGTGTCGCACGCGGGCGGGTCTCGATGGCTTTTGCACCCATGGCCACCAGCCAGGCCATGGGCCGCGGCAGGGTGATGGCTCTCATGGGGTCAATCGTCAACCCGGATATTCGTTTCCGGAAAAGTGCTGCTTAGCAGCTTGGCGGCCAGCTCCATGTCACAACGGCCAAATTCGTCGCTGGCACCCCGCAGCCGCGGGTGCCGCTGGTCCTCGAAGCGTAATAAGCCCCCGCCCAAAGGCAGAACCTGAACAGCAGTGAAGCCCAGATCACCGATTTCCGCAACCGTATTTCGAAGGATCTCCCGGTGCCACTCGTCGCCGCCGCGCAGGCACAGTTTGCCGTCCAGCAGGCCGCCGGCCAGTTTCATCAGCAGGATCTTTCCGTCGTAGTTCGGTGTCAGCTCAACGTCGCGGATCACCCTGCAGGCCTGCGGGCCATGCGCCAAGAGGGCGCGCAACGCGAAAATGTGCCGTTCCATCCGCCGGCAGGCTCCGATTTCCCCCGCCATCTGCAGCTGGCGGGCCTGGCCCTCGAGCCGTTCCACAAGCGAGTCGACTCGGTGTGCGGGCAGGCGCTCCGGGTTGCGCTGCAGCGCCGCCAGCGCCTCTTCCAAGCGACATTCGCGCAACGCCTGGTAAAGTCTGTCACGGAATTCCGTGGCCGGCATGCTGTTCCACTCGCCAAAACGGGGCGGCCTTTGACGGCGTGCCCCGTTTCCCGAGAAAAGCTTAGTCACTGCCCCATTTCTTGAGAAACTCACCGAAGAGCTCTTCGTCGCCGGGGATGTACTCGTCCTTGGGAAGCGCCAGCCAGGTGTAGTTGAGAAAATGCCGCCAGTTGATGTTGTCGCTGGTGATGTTGCCGGCCCAGCTGCCGCAGCCCAGGGTGTCGGTGGTGGGCAGTCCCGAGGTCCACCCGCCACTGTTGGCGTAGGAGTGGGGCATGCTGCACACCACGCGCCCCACGTTGGCGCGCAGCGCCAGTTTCACCCGCCGTTCGTCGATCTCGGTGTGGATGGAGGCCGAGTGCCCTTCGCCCGAAAATTTGAGGATCTTTTCCAGGCGATCCAGCATCTCGTCGAAATCGCTCCACTTCCACACGGTCAGCACCGGCGAGATTTTCTCCCCGGAAAAACGGTCCTCGGGGCCGATCTTCTCGCCCATGACCATGAGCACACGGGTGTCTCCAGGCACCTCGATGCCCGCCAAGTCGGCGATGAATCGGGCCGAGTGGGCCACGATGTCGCGGTTCAGGTGGGTACCGTCGGGCCACATGGTCTGGCGCAGCTTCTCGCGCTCTTCGGTGCTGCACAGGTAAGCGCCCTCTGATTTGAGGGCCGCCATCATCTCGTCGAACTTGCTCACGTGCACCGCCACGGCGTTTTCCGAGGAGCAGGAAGCCGAGTTGTTGGCGATCTTGGAGATGAACACCTTGTGGGCCGCGGCCGGGATGTCGGCGGTCTCGTCCACGATGGACACCACGTTGCCGGCGCCCACGGTCTGGGCCGGCTTGCCGGCGGCGTAAACCACCTTGACCAGGGCGGCCCCGCCGGTGGCCACGGCGTAGTCGCAGTTGGCCATTAGCTCCGAGGTCTTGGCGTGGCTGGTCCGCTGGATGCACTGCACCAAGTCCACGGGTGCGCCCACCTTGGCCAGCCCCTTGCGGACGTGCTCCACGGTTTCGTAGGAGGTCTTCTGGGTGCGCGGGTGCGGCGAGACGATTTGGGCGTTGCGCGTCTTCAGCGTGCTCAGGGCCAGGCAGCAGATGGTCGACTCCGGGTTGGTGCAGGGCACCACGTTGGCGATCACCCCGATGGGTTTGGCGTATTTGCGGATCTGCAAAGCGGGGTCTTGTTCCACCAGTCCGCAGGTTTTGACGCCCCGCTGGTCCCAGAGGGTGCCCAGGGTCTTGTTGCGGATCTTGGCGATCTTGTCTTCGGCCACGCCGATGCCCGATTCCTCCACGGCCATGGTACCCAGTTTTTTCCGCACATCTTCCTTGAGCAGTTCCCAGGCCACCGACAGCACCATCTCGTCCACCTTCTCCTGGGGCCAGAATTCGACTTCCTTGAAAGCCCGCCGGGCCCTTTCATACATCTCCTGGATATTGTCTTGCATCTCTTTTCTCCTTTATCTTTTAACTCGCAGTCTAACGCCCAGTTTTTCACACTTCACACTTCAAACTTCCAGCGGAAGCGAATACCCCATCTCCCGGAAGGCCTCCTTGGCCACCACGAAGAAGTCTTCGATGTCCTCCTCGGTGATCACTCCGAGGTTGCACAGCCGGAAGGTCTTCAGGCCGAACATCTTGCCCGGGTAGATGGTGAATCCCCGCTCGTAGCAGTAGTCGTGCAGACGGTTGAAGTCGAAGCGCCCGTCTTCGGGGGCCTTGACGGTCACCACCAGTTTGCCCTGGATGTCCCTGTCGATGACGGACTTCAGCCCGATCTCTTCCAGTCCGCGGTGGACGGCTTCCCAGCATTTGGTCAGCCGCCGCCAGCGGGCCGCTTCGCCCTCCTGCCAGTATTCGCGAATGGCCTGCTGCAGGGCGTAGATGGTCTGCACGGGGGGCGTGAAGTGCATCTCGCCCACGCGCTCGAAAAAGTCGTACTGCATGTACAGGTTGCAGTAGTAGGAGCGCGTGGGATACGCCTTGGACTTCTCGATCTCGTCCCTGCGGCCCACGGTCCAGGATGCGCCGGTCATGGCGGCCAGTCCCTTCTGGGCCGATGACATCAGGAAATCGATGTTCTCGGCCGCAATGTCGATGGGCCGCAGCGCGTAGGTGGAGATGGTGTCCACCACGAACACGCAGCCGTGCTTGTGGGCCAGCCGGCCGATTTCGCGCACGGGATTGAGCACCCCCGTGCCGGTCTCGTGGTGCACGGCCGCCACCACGGCGATGTCCGGGTCTCCTGCCAGCGCCTTTTCCACCACCGCCAGGTCCGGCAGCCCGGTGGTGTCGAATTCCACGTTCACGCAGGGAATCCCGTAGTAATCGGCGATCTCGGCCATGCGGGCGGCGTAGGCGCCGTTGTTGACCACGCATATCTTCTTGCCCTCCGGCACGAGGGAATTGACCAGCACATCCTGAATGATGGTGCCCGAGCCGGTGAAGATCACGGCCGTGTATTTATCCGGGTCGCCGTGAACGATCTTCACCAGCTCCCGGCGCACTTCGGTCATGATGTCGACGAATTCCTGCTCCCGTGGACAGATGTCCGGCACCACCTGGGCGTACTTGACCGTGTCCGTGGTGGTGGCAGGCCCGGGGTTGAGCAGCACATTGCGTTTGACCGGTTTGACCACTTCCATCGTCATATCCTCCGCTTATTCCTCATACCTGAAACCTGATACCTGACAGCTGATACCCGATACCCTCTTTACCTGATACCTGACAGCTGATACCTGATACTTTCTGTTCCTGACACCTAATCCCTGAAAGGTGATACCTGATCCCTTTCTTCACAACTTCCCCACCTTCTTGATGCCGGACTTCTTGCTGGGGTCCTCGATTTCCTCGATGATGGCGAACCCGCTGCCGGAGAGTTTTTTCATCTCCTCGAAGCGCTGCTTCCACTCCTGGGGCGTGCGGCACAGGGCGGGCTTGGCGACCTTGGCGCGGTCTTTTAAGGGCGGCACCGGCTTTTCCGCCGGCCCGTCGTAGTCCTCCGGCGGCGTCAGTTCCTGGCCCAGGCGCGTGTAGGCGCTGCGCTCGATCTCCTCGATGAAATGGGCGCCGGCGGCATAGGCCCGAGTGACCGCCATGATGGCCCAGGCGGCCTCGGGCGAAAACCCCAGATCCATCATGACCGCCCCGCTGGCCCCCAGCATGTCCACGTCCACGGGAGCATCCGAAGCCTTCTGGGCAGCCTTTACAATTTCCTTTAAAAACTTGATGTAACGCCCTGCCACACCAAGCTTTTCCGCCCTTGCGATCATCCGCTTGGCTGCGGGGTCCCTGAGCATCAACCCCGATACTCCCAGGGCCTCGTCGTGCAGGTTCTCGGCCACCAGCGCCTCGGCGGCCTCCTGCAGGCTTATGCCGTCGTCGTCGACCTTCTGGATGTATTTCTCCAGCCGGTTGCCGAAGGCCGAGTAAGCGCCGTAGGCGTGGCCGAAGGCCAGTACCGAGGCCCCGCAGGCCTGGGTCAGGAAAGTCTTGGCGTGGGCCACGATGCGCGATATGGCCGCCGGCATGGACAGTCCGTCCTCCAGCGCCAGGATCATGACGTAGTTGAGCATCCGGCTCTCTTCGATGGTGGGAATGCGGGCCTGGTAGTCCACGAACAGGACGTCCACCACCCCGTAGCCTTCCTCCATCAGTTCGGTGGTGTCGTACCCGCGGGACACGATGCGGTGCACGTTCTTGTAGGCCACCTCGGACAC
Organism: uncultured Desulfobacteraceae bacterium; assembly: GCA_964442705.1. GTDB lineage: Bacteria > Desulfobacterota > Desulfobacteria > Desulfobacterales > JALSRD01 > JALSRD01. The sequence continues at coordinate 32,979 of CAYUAQ010000001.1, read as the reverse complement.
CCACTGAAAAGGGGCCCGCGTGGTGTCACGGGGCACCGTGCCGTATTCCCGGCGACTGTAATCATAGGGCATGTTGGGGTTGTCGAGGTTTCCGATCCGACGCTCTTTCTTGATGCGGTTGAGCTCCTCGGCCTTTTCCTGATCTATATAACCCATTTCTTGTATTCCCCCTCTTGCTTCTGTTTGCGGGCGTACTCCTGGCGCTCTTCCTGCTTGGGAACCACCCGGTCTTCGGGCCCCACGTACTTGATCATGGACAGGTCGATCATCTGCACCATGGGTTCGTTGCGCGAAGCGCCCCAGGCGCGCCCCTTCTTCATGTTGAACAGGGCGTGGGCGGCGCAGCTGAAACCGCGGGTGACGCTTCCGATGCACCAGCCGGCATTGGGCGAAAACCCGATCTCCATCAGGGCCGTGTTGCCGGAGCCCACCACGTTGACGCCCACGTATGAGCGTCCCTCGCGTTTGCGCCGCTCGTGGAAGTATTTCTCCACGGCCCGCTGAAATTCGAGATATACCCCCTTAAGTTCCAGCTCCTCCTGCTTGAGATGAATGGGTTCGGCGCGGGGGTCGCTGTCGATGTGCTGGGGCTGCCCCATGCCCATCACGGGTCGCTTGTTGTCCATGTACTCGTCCACCAGGGTCTTGGCCATCTCGTCGATGCTCTTGCCCTCTTCCAGGGCGCGCTCGATGTACTTGTTGAGCATGTAGCCGTGGGCCGCGCCGGGGCCGTGCACTCCGCCGAAGGTGGTGATGGCGGCGGCCACGGCACAGGGCAGGTTGGGCCGCCCGGCGCTCACCCCGATGGCGGCCACGGCCGAGGGCGACATGGAGTGCTCCAGGAACACCCCCATCTCGTAGTTGAGCATCTTCTCTTCTTCCTCGGTGGGGATGCGGTTCTGGTAGAGCACGAAAAGGGCGTCACAGAACGAGTAGCCTTCCTCGGCCAGGTCGCTCAGGTTGTACCCCCGCATCACCGTTTTTTCCTCGGTCTTGTACGAAATCGACGTCTTTCTTCTGAACATGGGTTTGCGGTCCATAAACGATCCTCCTGATGTAAGGGTCACAATCGGCGCCTCTATAACGGAACCGAAGATATGAGTCAAAATAAGAATTTTAATACATTGAATAACGTCAAGTTATGGTGTCGGCCGGATTCCGCGAAACGGTGTGACGACACCCCCAACGCAAAACGGGGCCTTTTCCTAAAAGGCCCCGTTTTAAGGTTTCCACCGGTGGCGAAAGCGTCAGCGCTGGCGCCAGCTCTCGGTTTTCTTGCGGAACAAATAATTGACCCCTTCGCTGCCCAGGCGCACGGCGATGTTGGCCATCACGATGAGCATGCACATGGCCGCCGCCGGGGCCTGGTCACCGGCATCGTCCATGTTGACGACGGCCACCGAGGCCAGCACCGTGTCGGCCGAGTACAGGAAGATCACCGCCGAAACCGTGGCCATGGAGCTGACGAAATAAAACATGAACACCTCCACCAGGGCCGGCAGGCACACCGGCACGGTCACGCGGGCGAAGGTGGTGTAGAAAGGCACCGACATGGATTCGGAAACCGTCTCGAATTCCTTGTCCAGCTGTCGCAGGGCCGAGGTGGAGGTCAGGAAACTGACGGTGTAGAAATGGATGATGTTGGCGATCACCATGATCCAGATGGTGCCGTAGAGGGCGTGAAAGGGGTTGGCAAAGCCGATGTTGGTGAAAGGGATGTTCAGCTGCGGGTCGTTAAAGAAGAAGATATAGGAAATGCCGATGACCATGCCCGGCAGGGCCAGCGGGATGATGGACAGCAGGTAGGAGGCCTGCCGCAGGATGCGCATGCGCCGCGTCTTCTCGATGAGGTAGGCGGCCGTGAAGGTCACCATGGTGCCGATGACGGCCGTGTAGGTGGCCATGCGGATGGAATTCCAGAAGGCGTTGTAGCCGCCCCCGCCCACGTCTTCAAAGGAATAATGCCACAGGCCCAGCTCGAAATTGTAGGGCCACATCTTGACCAGTGACCCGAACCCGGCGGCAAACAGCATGGCCAGGATGAAGCCCGCGATCATGGCGCACAGCACGAACATGGAAGTATCGACGAACAGGTTCTTCTTGGGGGCGTAGGGCACGCTGCGCGCCGTCAGCGCCACCACTTGGCGCCGCTGCACGATGCGGTCGGCGATAAAAGAGATGAGCGCCGGGATCAGAAGGATGATGCTGATGGTGGCACCCATGCCAAAATTCTGCTGGCCAATGACCTGTTTGTAGATATCCACTGCCAGCACATTGTAGTTGCCGCCCACCACTTTGGGCGCGCCGAAGTCCGTGAAACACAGGGTGAAGCAGACGAAGATGGCGCTCAGCAGGCCGTATTTGATACCCGGCAGGGTCACGGTCAGAAAGGTGCGCACCTTGCCGGCGCCCAGACTGATGGCCGCCTCGTAAAGCCGGGCATCGGTGTTCAGCAGGGTGACCATCAGGATCATGTAAGCCGCCGGGAAGGTGAAAACCACCTCGGAGATGACGATGCCCACCGCCCCGTAGAGGTGAATGTCCCAGGCCAGCCAGGGCAGATGTCCGAAAAACCCCGTGGTGATAAACCCCTTGTGGCCGAACAGGTAGACCAGCGACAGCCCGTAGAGCATGGTGGGGGCATAGAGCGGCAGCATGGCCACCACGCGGAAAAATATCTTGCCCGCAATCTTGGTGCGGGTGATGGCATAGGCGTAGATCAGCGACAGGAGCACGGCGATCAGGGTGGTCAGCACGGACACGAACAGGCTGTTGTACACCGAGTAGTACAATGCCCGGTTGGCGAAGTATTTCTTGAAGTTGCTCAACCCGATCCAGCGCTGCACCAGCCCCTGGTAATCGTCTTCGGCCAGCTTGCGGCCGTCGATGATCCAGGCCTCATCGCTCAGCTGCACCCGCACCGGTTTTACCATGGTGGGTTCGGCGTAGAGCATGATCCTTTCGCACACCACCTCGCGGAACTTGCTGTTTTCGACCACCACGGTCATGCCGTCATGGGAGATGGTGCCCTCGCGCAGCGGTAGCGGGGTGGCGTCGAAAATGACCTGGCCGTCCTTGATGTACACCCGGCGGCCGCCCAGGCGCACATCGTCTTCACCGAAGATATTGACGGCCACCTCGGCATGCATGCTGCGCTCCAACAGCTGATATACGGGCAGCAGCACCGCCACCGTCATCCACAGCACCAGCAGCCATATCATGAAGCGGCGCAGCCAGTTCTCTGAACTGGTGTACTGGCGCACTTTCTTACGGGCGATTCTGTTAAAATCCAGGAAATTTTCGGCAATCGTTGAAGAAGTCATAATCCACCGGCACAAGAAAGTGCAGAGGGGGCGCAAGAATATTGTACCTGTGCTCCTCCGGTGTTGTCATTTGCCCACGGACACCGGACAACCCAACCGTGGGAAAGCATCAACTGCCCTCGCTAAACCACAGCAGGCGGTCCGGCGGCAGGTGCGCTTTGACGCACACCCCTCTTTTCAGCCCCAGGCGATCTACCCGGATGGCGGGCATGTCGGCCTCGAAGTCATCGGATTTTTCCGAGTCCCCGCGCCGCTTGAGCCGCATGCGCAGCCGATAGGAGGCCCCGCGGAATTCAACGTGGCGAATCTCGGCCTCCACCATGTTGGTATCGGTCTTTCCGGATTCCATCACCCGGATGTCTTCGGGCCGGATGGCCAGGGTCACCTCCTGGCCCACCATTTCCGCCAGCTGCCCGTTGCCGAGCGTGAGGGTGTAATCGTCCAGCACCACGGTGCCGGCCTCGGCCACCCGCCAGCCCCTGAAAAAGTTCATGGCGCCGATGAAGCCGGCGGCAAATGTCGTCTTGGGCGACTGGTAGATGGTCTGGGGAGGGTCGCACTGAATCAAGCGGCCGTCCTTCATCAGTATGATGCGGTCGGCCATGGTGAGCCCCTCCTCCTGATCGTGGGTCACCATGATGGTGGTGATACCCAGCCGCTGCTGCAGTTCGCGAATCTCGCTGCGCAGGTACACCCTCACCTGGGCATCCAGCGCCGACAGGGGTTCATCCAGCAGCAGCATGGAGGGGTTGGGGGCCAGGGCGCGCGCCAGGGCGACACGCTGCTGCTGGCCGCCTGAAAGCTGGGCCGGATACTTTCGTCCCTGGTCGCCGAGTCCCACCAGATCCAGCATCTCCCGGGTACGGGCGACAATCCTTTCGCGATTCAAGCCGGCGTTTTTCAGTCCGTAGGCCACGTTCTGGGCAGCGGTCAGGTTGGGGAAAAGGGCATAGGACTGGAAAACGATACCGCACTGGCGTTTGGAGGTGGGGTAGCGGGAGATATCGGTGCCTTTCAAAAATATTTCACCGACGTTCTGCTCCTCCAGGCCGGCGATCACCCGCAGCAGCGTGGTCTTGCCGCAGCCGCTGGGGCCCAGGATGCAGACCAGCTCTCCGGGATAGACCTCCAGCGATACATCTTCCAGGGCCACGAAACGGCCGAACATCTTCGTGACGCTACGTACTTCCAGAAAGGGTTCGGTTGGCTTTGCCGCGGCGGCAGAACTTGAGGACATCTGAAATCCTTCCTGTGCGAAACCGGGGTCTCTTTTATAGGGCTGCAAACAGCGGTGCCGGCGCGACGAACCGTCTGCACGCCGGCACTTGATCTGCTGTCAGGGTGATCCCGCCAGGGATGTTGCACCAGCAGGCCACCCCGTAATTATGCCCGGGAAATTTTCCCGGCTCCTTTCCGATTTATTTCTTTTTGGGCAGGCTCTTGCTGTCGTATCGCTTGGTCCACTCCTTGAGGATCCTGTCGCGGTTCTTGGCGGCCCACTCGAAGTCGTTCTTGATGAGCTGCTTGGTGGGATCCTTGGGGTAGCCCTCGGGGACCACCACCTTGATGCCCTTCTTGGCGATGATGGGGTACACTTTGCTGTAGTGTTTGAACATGGTGTCGCTGATGGCCCAGTCCAGGAACACCTTGGCCTCTTTCTTGATCTTGGGCTTCTTGATCAGGCCGTTGGCCTCCAGTTCCCAGCCGGAACCCTCTTTGGGGAAGGCCACCACCACCGGCTCGCCCTTGGCTTTCTGCTTGAACCCGCGGTAGGCGAAGGAGATGCCGATGGGATACTCACCCTTTCCCGCCAGCTTGGCGGGCTTGGAGCCGGAATGGGTGTAGACGGCGATGTTCTCGTGCAGCTTGTCCATAAATGCCCAGGCTTTTTCCTCGCCCATGAGCTGCAGGAAGGCCGAGACCGTCAGGAAACCGGTTCCCGAGGAGGCCGGGTTGGGCATCACCAGGTAGCCCTTGTACTCCGGCTTGATCAGGTCGGCATAGGACTGGGGCATGGTCAGTCCCAGCTTCTTCATCTCGATGGTGTTGCCCACGAATCCCGTCATGTAAGCTTTGAGACCGGTCCAGTGCGCCTGCTTGTTCTTGTCGTCGTAAAACCCCTTGTAGAATTTATCCAGTCCCTTGGGGCTGTAGCCGGTCAGCATGCCGACGTTGTCGCACACCATCACACTGGTCACCGACAGGCCCCAGATGAGATCGGCCCGCGGGTTGTCCTTTTCGGCCAGCAGCTTGGCGGTGACGATGCCCGTGGAGTCGCGCACGATCTTCAGGTTGATTTCCGGATGGTCAATTTTGAACTGCTTCTTGTAGATGGCCAGTTCGTCGTCCTCCAGCGCCGTGTACACCAGAAGATCCTTGGCGATGGCGGGAACGGCGGCCAGCACCAGCCCGGCGGCAAAAACGGCTATCAGTGTCCAACATAGTGTTCTTGTCCTTGTCTTCATACGCGTCCTCCCTTTCTTGGTGGTTTAGGTAATCCACTGCACAATCTCCCGGGTTCCGAGAGCGTGGCTACAGTACAACCATTCCATTTCAATTGCAATAAGAAAATAATATAAAATGAATGAAATTTAATTATAGTAAGCATAACCACATCAGCGTCTAAAGCTTCATATATCAAGGTCTTAACGCCTCAACCACTTGATAATACAGCGATACTATTGGTTTATATGTATATACAGAAATACACCGCCGCCGGATGCGGCCGCAAGCGTGGGGACCAGGACGCGGAAGGGACCGGCAACCGGCAAGCATCCAGGCCTCCGTCACCTGCCCCTCTGGCCGGACAGCGGGGGTGCAGCACCGCTGTCCGCCGATGCCGACCTGTCAGGACTTCAGTTTTTCTCCGGCGGGATCCACCAGTGGCAGTGCCGCCACCCGGGCCGGAACGCGGCGGTCGAAGATTTCGACCGTCAGGGATGTTTGCGGCACGGCCAGGGCCGGGGGCAGATAGACAAGCCCGACATCCTTGCCCACCGTGTACCCGAAGGCGGCGCTGCGGATGCGGCCCACCAGAAGATCGCCGGCGTATACCGACTCTCCGCCGTACAGACCGTGTTCGGCGTCCAGCACCAGGGCGCTCAGGCGGGTTTTCAGTCCCTTTTCCCGGATCTTCAGCAGCGCTTCGCGCCCCATGAAGTCGCCTTTTTCAAAATCCACCGCCAGACCGGCTTCTAGGGGATTGTCTTCGGGGGTGATGTCCGCACTCCAGTACAGATAGCCCTTTTCGATGCGCAGCGAATCCAGGGCCCGGTAGCCTATGGGTCGCAGCATGCCGCCGCCGGCCGTCACGAGGGCGTCCCACACGGCCGGCCCCCTTTCCCAGGGAATGTACAGCTCCCAGCCCAGTTCGCCGGTGTAGCCGATGCGCTGGGCCCACACCTCCATGCCGGCCACCTGTACCGACCGTGCCGTCATGTAAGGAAAGGCAGCGTTTGAAAGGTCGGCCTCGCAGATCCGTTGCAGGATACCGCGAGACACCGGCCCGCAAATGACCAGACAGCCCCACTGTTCGCTGACATCCGCCAGGCTGACGGATCCGTCCCGGGGCTGGTGCATGGTCATCCAGCCCAGATCATTGGAGACGAACGCGGTTCCGGAAATGACCCGGAAATGATCTTCGGCCACGCGGGTGATGGTCACGTCGCTTTCGATACCGCCGGCGGGGTTTAAAAACTGGGTGTAGGTGATGCGCCCCACCGGTTTGTCCAGGTTGCCCACGGCCATTTTCTGCAGGAACGCCAGCGCGCCTCGTCCGCGCACATCGATTTTCCCGAAAGAAGTCATGTCGATCAGCGCGGCCCGCTCCCTGGCGGCGCGCGCCTCGGCCGCCACCTGATCGAAAAAGTCGGGCCTTCCCCACCCCCAGGCCGACTGATCTGCGCCGGCCTGCCGCCAGGGCTTCCCGGGGTCGAAGTGGTTGACCCGTTCCCAGCCGTTCTTTTCACCGAAAACCGCACCGCGTTCCTTCAGCCGCCCGTAAAAGGGGCTGGTCCGCAGGGGCCGCCCCCACTCGTTTTCATCGTATGGATAGCGCAGGTGATAATAGTAGCGGATGACCTCCCGGCAATGCTCCACCAGGTATTTACGGTGGTTGTAATGCGGGCCGAATCGGCGCACGTTCATCTCGTGGGTGTCCAGCGAAGGCTCGCCTTCCAGAACCCATTCGGCCATCAGTTTTCCGATCCCCCCCGACCCGGCGATGCCATTGTCCGATCCGCCGGCGGCGATGTAAAACCCCCTGACGCCGGGTACCGGTCCCAGCAGGTAGAAGCCATCGGGAGTGAACGCTTCGGGTCCGTTGACCAGTTCGATGGCCTCGGCCTCGGCCGTCAATGGAATCCGCTTCATGGCGCCCTCCATGATGCGCTCGAAAATTTCCCATTCACCGCTGAGCAGCTGCTGGGAAAAATCCCAGGGCACTCCCTCCACAGACCAGGGCTTGGGGGTGGTCTCGAATCCGCCGATGAGAAAGGCGCCCACGTCTTCCCGGCTGTAGAAAAGGTAGTCCGGATCCCGGATGACAGGGGTGTCCGGCGGCAGTTCCTGACCGGCGATGGGCCTGGTGGTCAGGTACTGGTTCATCATGGGGACGATGGGGAGTTCGACACCCACCATCTGGGCCACGCGTGGCGTCCATTGGCCGGCGGCGCAGACCACGCAGTCGGCGCGGATAGTACCGCCATCGGTGATCACCCTTTCAACCTCTCCGCTGCCGGTCAGTTCAATGTCCATCACCCGTACGCCGGTGTTGATCTCGACCCCCCGTTTCCGGGCCTGGCGCGCCAGTTCGTATGTGACCGAACTGGGGTCGATGTGTCCGTCGTCCGGTACGTATACGGCTCCATAGAGCTCGTCTGCGGAGAGAAACGGCGCAATCTCCAGGGCCTGCCGGTCCGATATCATTTCGGCCTGGATGCCGATGGCGCGGGCGCGGCTGACCTCACGCTGCAGGGCCTTCAAGCGGTCACGGCTTGACGCCAGGCGCAGACTGCCCACCTTGCGCCAGCCCAGGGTGTCGCCCACCTCTCGCTGGAGTTTGTTGAACAGCCGGATGCTGTAGTTCACCACTTTCATGAGGGAGGGCGAGGTGCGAAACTGGGAAACCAGCCCCACCGAGTGAAAGGTCGTACCACTGGTCAGCTCGCCTTTTTCCAGCAGCACCACGTCCGTACACCCGGCTTCGGCAATGTGGTAGGCGATGCTGGCCCCGAAGATACCACCGCCGATGATCACGACGCGCGCCTGATCTTTCATGCCTTTACCCCCTTTTTTTGAGCGCTTCAGTCAGCACGGGCACCACCTCGAAAAGGTCGCCCACGATGCCGTAGTTGCACTTGCCGAAGATGGGGGCGTCTTTGTCGGTGTTGATGGCCACGATCACCTTGGAGGTCTTCATGCCGGCGAAGTGCTGCACCGATCCGGACAGACCGCAGGCGATGTACAGCCGTGGGGACACGGTTTTACCGGTCTGGCCCACCTGCATGCTGTGAGGCGCAAAACCGGCGTCCACCGCGGCCCGCGAGGCCCCGACGGCGGCACCCAGTTGCGCGGCGCACGCGTGCAGCAGCTTGAAGTTCTCGGCCGAGTCCATGGGACGTCCGCCGGTGATGATGATGTTGGCTTCGGTAAGTTCCATCACCCCCGAGGTGTCTTTGCGCACCTCGACTACCCTGACATCGCCGCTGTCCGACACGGGAGCCTCGAAAGACACCACCTCGGCTTCCACCGGCGCTTCGGCCGGCTCGACGGCATTGGGCCGGATTGAGCACAGCCACACCGGGGCGCTGCACTCGAAAGTGGCCACGGTTTTACCGGAAAAATGGGACTTGCGCACGGTGCCTGCGCCAAAGTCAACCGCCATGCAGTCCTGCAGCAGCGGCACGTCCAGCAGGGCCGCCGTGCGGGCCAGCAGGTCGCGACCGTTCAGGCTGCCGAGGCCCGTCAGCACGTCTAGATCAAGCTCCTCGACCGCCGCGGCCAGGGCCCGGGCGGTCAGGTCCGGGCTGTCGGCCAGGTTGCCGGACTGAGCCGAAAGGGCCACCACCTTTCGGGCGCCGTATTGCTGGCAGGCCTCCTTGCAGGCGTCGGCATCTCCACCGCAGATCAGGGCGTAAACATCGTTGCCGGCCGCCGCCGTCAGGACCCCGAAGTTGGCTTCCTTTACACCGCTTTCTCCAATCTCTATCCACACCCCTATTCTTGCCATGGGTATTCTCCTTTTTTTTAGAGCACTTTTTCGTCTTCCTCCAGAATGCGCACCAGCTCTGCCACCATTTCGGGCACACTGCCCGCCAGCATGGTGGCCTGGCCCCGGTCGGGCATCACTTCCAGTTTGGTCATGCGGCAGTCATCCTCGGGAGCCTCCACGGACAGCTCACTGAGCGCTATCTCCTTGACCGGTTTCTTCTTGGCCTTGAGCACGTCCGGCAGCTTGGGATAACGGGGCTCGTTGAGACCCTTGTTGGCGCCGATGACACACGGCAGTGCCACGTCGATCACCTCGCGCGCGCCACCGCCGCACTCGCGCTCCACGCGGGCACCGCCATTCACAAGTTCGAAAGCCACCACGTCACTGACCGCCGGGATGCCCAGGCCGGCCGCCAGGCGGTAGTGGGTCTGCATGCCCTCGCTGTCCACCGACTGCCGGCCCGTGAAAATCAAGTCCGCCGGGCCGTCCTGCGCTATGGCCTTCTGCAGGGCACGGGCGATCAGGCAGGGTTCGGGCAGCTGCCGGTCGATTTTCACCAGGATGCCCCGGTCGACGCCCACGGCCAAAGCGCTTCGCAGGGTGCTCATGGCGGCCGCCTTGCCGACGCATACGGCGATCACCTCGCCGCCCTTTTCCTTGACCAGCCGAACGGCCTCTTCCACCGCGTATTCATCATAGGGGTTCACCACGAACTTAACACTCTCGCTGAATCCAGCCTCTCCCTCGGCCCTGATGTTGGCAGCCGTGTCGGGAACGTGCTTTACACAGACGTAGACTTGCATACCATTTCCTTTCCGTTAAAGTTTATGTTTTATCTTTATCTGCCTGATTTATTGTTCTTTATTAATCATGCAAGAATCAATTCAATTTTTAATTTTTCGAGATCTTCCCGGAAATCGGCGGGTATCTCCCGGTTTGTGATGATGACATCGATCCGTTCCATGGGCGCAATGGCCACCCGGGCCACCATGCCGAACTTGGCGTGCTCCGCCATGACGATGACCTTGCCCCGGGTGTGCCGGATCATGCAGCGCTCGATAACGGCAATATCCAGGTTGGGAGTGGTCATCCCGGTTTTCAGGCTCAGTCCGTCGGCACCCAGGAAGACCTTGTCGGCGTTTATCTGTTCGATCATCTCCAGGGTAAGCGGTCCTGCCAGGGACTGGGTGTCGGCGTCGTAGACACCGGGCAGCAAAATGATTTCGGCCGCCGTTTCGGCCGCCTCGGGCAATACGCCCAGGTTGTTGGTGAAGAGGGTCATGGGCCGATGGGGGTCAACATGGCGCACGATCTGTGCGGCGGTGTAGCCCTCTCCGATGTAGACGACGTCGTTGGGTTCGATCAGGGTGGCCGCCCGCAGGGCGATGGAGCGCTTCTGACCGGGATTCTGCTCTCGGCTGCGGTGATAGAAGAATTTGCCGTCCACCCTTTCCTGGCGTAATATGGCGCCGCCGTGGGTTCTTTCCACGAGCCCCTGTCTTTCAAGCTCATCCAGGTCACGGCGGATGGTCATTTCGGAAACGCCCAGCAATTCGCTCAACCGGGTTCCCCGAATGATCAGTTCTCCCCTGAGAATTTCCAGGATGCGCTGTCGCCTCTGAGCCGGCAATATGGTGGTTGATTTCTTCATGTGCGATATTTTGCAGCGTTATATGTTTGTGCGTTTTTGTTGTCAACTGTTTTTTTTTGTTTGTTTCGACACCAAAAAATCGCTTTCCTGTTCTGCATTCTTGACAGAAAGGCCGGAAAATTCGTATAGTTGCAAAAAAGTCGGACAAGAGATCAAAAACACATCCCTAGGGAAGGAAAAAGTGACATGGGGTTTCCGGCCAGTAAAACCAAGATCGTCTGTACCATCGGCCCGGTATCGGATTCGCAGGAAGTAATCGAAGCGCTCATCAAAGCCGGCATGAACGTCGCCCGCCTCAACTTTTCCCACGGCGATTTCGAGGGTCACGGCCAGGTCATCGCAAGAATCCGTCGGGCCGAGCAGGCCACCGGTCGGCGCCTGGCCATCATGGCGGACCTGCCGGGACCCAAGATGCGTATCGGCGATTTTGCCGAGGACCCCATCGAACTGCACAAGGGCGATGCCTTCACCCTCACCACCCGTTCCGTGGAGGGCAATCACGAGCGCGTATCGGTGAGCTTGCAAAAGTTGCCGCAATCGGTACATCCCGGCAACCGCCTCTTTTTGAATGACGGCATCATACAGCTCGAGGTGGTGGCGGTTTCAGGAGAGGAAGTGCGTTGCCGGGTGGCGACAGGCGGTACGCTGAGTTCACGCAAGGGTCTCAACCTGCCGGGCATCGACCTGGGCATCAGCGCCTTTACCGACCATGACCGCCAGTGCCTGGCCTTTGCCTTGAAAAACGGCGTGGATGCCGTCAGCCAATCGTTTGTCGAAACCGCCCAAGACCTGATAGCCGTCAAAGAAGCCGCTGCCGAAATGGGGCACGACCCCTTCGTAATCGCCAAAATCGAACGCTCGGGAGCCCTGGAAAACCTGGATGAAATCCTGGAGGCAGCCGACGGCATCATGGTGGCGCGGGGCGATCTGGGGGTGGAAATCCCCATTGAGCAGATCGCCGTGGCTCAGAAAAGAATCATGCAGCAGGCCAACCGCATCGGGAAGCCGGTAATCACCGCCACCCAGATGCTGGAATCCATGACCGTCAGCCGGCGCCCCACGAGGGCTGAAGCCACCGACGTGGCCAACGCCATCCTGGACGGCACCGACTGCGTCATGCTGTCGGCGGAATCGGCCACCGGCAGATACCCGCTAGAGGCCACCCGTATGCTGGCGAGCATCGCCGCCGCCATCGAGCCCCATCGCGGCCGACATCCGCTGCAGGACGAACTCATGGCGGTGCCCACCCATGGCGACATCAACCTGGCGGATGTCATCGCCCTGGGCGTGGCCACCACCCTGGAACGTATCACCCCCGATGCCGTCATCGTTCCCACGCGCAGCGGCGCCACGGCCCGCCGCATCACGCGCTTTCGCCTGCCGGTCTGGATCGTTGGCGTCAGCAGTGACGAGAGGGTCTGCCGGGGGCTGTGCTTCTCATACGGGGTATACCCTGTTTGCGAAGCGGATCATCCCACGGCCTGGCGCCCCTGGATCCAAACCTTCTTCGAAGGCCAGCAGATCCCCGGAAAACTGGTGGTCCTCACCGAGGGACCTTCGCGCAAACATCCCGAACGCAACAATCGCATGGAAATCATCAATCTTGAACCTGCATAGACAACCGCATTCCTGAAACCCCCGGGAGACAACTGCCGATGATTGCGAACAAGAAAAAATGGAAACCGGACAACGTAGGAATCGTCTCGTTCCGCCTGGCCGGAACGGACGGCGTATCACTGGAATCGGAAAAATGGGTCCAGGTCCTGGAGAACGCCGGCCTGCGCTGCCACTACTTTGCCGGCGAACTGGAACGGCCCGATGCCCTCTCCTACCTGCTGCCGGAAGCCCATTTTCGACACCCGGAAATCGCCGCTCTGCACGCAAAGTGTTTCGGGGTCACCGAACGCGACCGCAGCGTGACCCACGAGATTCACCGCTTGGCCCGGTATCTGAAAGATCACCTGTATCGCTTTATCGCAAAATTCGACATCGGACTGCTGATCCCTGAAAACGTGCTGGCCATCCCGTTGAACATCCCCCTGGCCATCGCCCTGACCGAATTGATCGCCGAAACCAACATCCCCACCGTGGCTCATCACCACGATTTTTATTGGGAACGGGACCGTTTCATCATCAACGCCGTTTCCGATTACCTGCACATGTCCTACCCCCCCGAACTGCCCTCCATCGTCCACACCGTAATCAACTCTTTTGCCGACGAACAGCTCAGTTTCAGAACCGGCATATCGGCCCGTATCATCCCCAACGTGATGGATTTCGACAATCCACCACCCCCCTTGGACGAATACGCCGCCGATGTTCGCCAGGCCCTGGGCATCAAAGACAACGAGCTGTTCGTACTGCAGCCCACCCGGGTGGTGAAACGCAAAGGCATCGAACACGCCATCGAACTGGTGCACCGCCTGGGCAACCGGTTGGGCCGAAAAGTCAAGCTGGTTATCTCCCATGCTTCCGGCGACGAGGGGCATGACTACGAGCAGCGCCTCAAGGAATACTCGCGCCTGATGGCGGTGGAAACCATTTTTGTTTCGGACATCATCGATGAAAAGCGGGAAATCCTGCCCGACGGCAGGAAGGTCTACACCCTGGAAGACATTTACCCCCATGCCGATCTGGTGACTTATCCCTCTACCTTCGAGGGCTTCGGCAATGCCTTTCTGGAGGCGGTCTATTTCCGCAAGCCCATCGTGGTCAACATCTATTCCATCTATGCGCGGGACATCAAGCCCAAAGGATTTTCGGTGATCGAAATCGATGGGTACGTGACCAGAGAAGCCGTCGATCTGACCAAAAAAGTGCTTGAAGACGATCTGCTTCGTCGGCAGATGGTGGATCACAACTATGGTCTGGCCACCAAGTTCTTCTCTTACACCGTGCTACGCAAACTGCTGAGGAACCTGATCACGGAACAGCCCTGGTTTGCCAAAAGGTAGGAAAAATCAGCGCCGCGACCACCAGCCGGCCACGGTGGCCACCAGTAGGGCCAGCATGAGATAGCCGCTGAAGGCTGCGGCCGCGGTCCAGCCGCGGGCTGCGGTGGTGATGGGCCGGATCCAGCCGGCCTCCAAACCGGCGAAACTGGCCAGTGAAAAGGCCAGCACCGACCCGAAATTCCAGGGCATTTCACCGACCTCGAAAGACCGGGGCCCAAGGAAAAAATAGAAACCGGCGGCGAAGCAGAACACCAGCGCCAGACACCACAGCAGCCAGGGCCAGGGGGTGCGGCCGCAGTCGGCGAACAGCAGCCACAGTGCGTAACGTATTTTCCCCCACAGACCCGCTTGGCGCAACTCTTCGATGCCATCCTGGTGGGCGGCAAATCGCAGGAAACGCCGACTGCCGTGGGCGCCATCCAGCCTCACTCCCAGAAAGCGCGCCTTGCGGCTGAAGGTCACCCCCGAAAGCCAGGCATCTGTCAAGCGGGCAAAGCGCAGGTCGGCACCTCGCAGGTCGGCGCCTTCCAGCACGGCACCGGTGAAATCCGCCTGGCGGCAGGAGGCGTTTTGCAGGCTGGCCAGACCGAGGTGGGCACGGGACAGGTTGGCCCATTCCAATCCGGCGTCGTCGAGGCCTGCACTGCTCAGGTCGGCGCTCCGCAGGTCGGCAGTGCCCAAGCGAGCGGCAGTCAGGTTGGCGTGTTTCAGGAAGGCGCCTGCGAGCACGGCGTTCACCAGACTGGCTTCGCTCAGGTCCGCCATTTCCAGGCGTGCATTTTTTAAAATGGCGCCGTTGAGTATGGCGCCCGTGCAGTTGGCTTTCAGCAGCACGGCGCCGGTGAGGTCGGCCTCACTCAGGTCCGCGCCTTTCAGATCGGCTTCCGCCAGAACGGCGAAGGAGAGGTTGGCCCCGCATAGGACCATATCTTTCAGCCGGGCCCCCTTCAGATCCGGGATGGTCTTTGCATTTTCCCTGCGCCAGCGATTCCAAGCAGACGTCCCCTTTTTCAGTTGCAAGAGATGCTGCCTGCTCGCCATGGGTTTAGACCGCTACCGTTGCAACCCGGTAGCATCTCAGGCAGCGGGCCGCCTCGACGATGGCTTCGGGGTTGGTGAACCCTTTTTCCACCTCGTCGAAGGTTTTTTTACGGGTCTCCGGCGGCAGCATGGACAGGTGCTTGCGCGGCCGCCTGTCCGGTATGCCGATATCCTCTTCCGGATCGTACACCTTGAACGTCTTGAAAAGCTGGTCGAAATGGTCTTCACGGGTGTAGGTCAACGGCTTTGCATTGATCAATCGGTCCATGCTGCGGGCCGCCCTGCGGCCGCCGGCGCAGGCCGTGATCAGGGCACCGGGCCCGGTTTCGCAGTCACCGGCCGAGAACACCTTGGGGTTGGACGTCTGCTTGGTTACTTCGTCCACGGCGATGGTGTTCCAGCGGGTGGTCTCTATATCGTCCACTCCCTCGAGCAGCGACAAATCGATGCGCTGACCGATAGCCGGCACCACGGTGTCGCATTCGAAGATGAACTCGGACCCCTCGATGGGTACCGGGCGCCGTCGGCCACTGCTGTCCGGTTCGCCCAGTTTCATGCGGATGCACTCCAGGCCCACCACCTTGCCGTCCTCTGCCAGCACGCGTACCGGGGTGGTCAGAAAGTGAAACTGAACCTTCTCCTCCTCGGCATCCCGGATCTCGACCTCGTCGGCGGGCATCTCTTTGCGCGTCCGGCGGTAGACCAGGTTCACTTCCTGCTTGCCGATACGAAACGAGCAGCGCACACAGTCGATGGCCACGTTGCCGCCGCCGATGACCACCACCCGTCTGCCCTCCGGGTATGGGTCACGGCCCTCGTTGATGTCGCGCAGGTACTGCACGCCAGGGATAAATCCCCGGTAGCCGGCATCTTCGCCCTCGACCCGCATGGAGGTGCTGGACTGGGCCCCGATGGCCAGGAAAACGGCCTCGTTTTTCTCGATCAGGTCGGGAAGCATTACATCCTTGCCCACATCGCTATTGTAGTGAATGGTGACCCCCAAGCGCCGGATCTGCTCCACTTCCCAGCGCAGAATATTGCGTGGCAGACGGTAATCCGGTATGCCCATGGCCGACATGCCGCCGGGCTCGCCCAGCCGTTCGTAGATGACCACCTCGTGACCCTTGCGGGCCAGGTGGTAAGCACAGGTGACGCCGGCGGGGCCGGCCCCCACGATGGCTACTTTTCCGGTCTTGCGCGACGGCTTTATCTTGAATTCGGGCCGGCGGCCCAGTGACAGTTCGTGGTCGGCCACGAACCGCTTCAGATACTTTATGGAAATGGCTTCGTCCAGGTTTTCCCGGCGGCAATGCTCCTCACAGGGGCGCACACACACCCGCCCCAGCACGCCCGGGATGGGCAGCCTTTCGCGGATGACATCCAGCGATTCCTGGAATTTGCCCTCCTTGATGCATTCCACATAGCGCGGGATGTCCAGGTGAATGGGGCAGGCATCCATGCAGGGGGCCGTGGCCTTGGACTGGTAGCTGCCGGGTGCAATGGCCTGGTGGCGTCGGATGGCTTCGGCAAAGGCATCTGCGAAGTAGTCCAGGGCGTGCAGAATGGGCAGGGGACCGAACTGGCCGATGCTGCACTTGGCCGTGCTGGCCACGTTATCCGCCAGGGTGCGCAGCATGTCGATGTCACTTTCCTGCCCCTGGCCCTGGCAGATGCCGGCAATGATCCGGTACATGACACCGGTGCCCGTACGGCAGGGAATGCACTTGCCGCAGGACTGCTGGTGCACTGCCAGCATATAACTGCGGCACATGTCCACCACGTTGACATCGGGCGACCGCAGGATGATACCGTACCAGCCGATCAACGCCTTGAGCTTCTGATCCTGCTTGAAATATTCCGGCAACGTCACATTGTCTACAGGTTCATACGCATCGGGATCCTTACCGCGATTGTCCACCACCCGGTTCCGCCACGAACTGAACAAGAGATCTTTCATCATCATCCACCCGTCTATGCTGGTCGCCAAAAATCATCACCATCCGCAGAAACTGCCCCGCGGACCGGCGATTTCGCCTGCCTTCCTTCTGCATCCCCTTGAAAATACGGACTTTTCAAAATTCCCAAAAGATTTAAATATGTCAAAAAGAAGCCCGTCTGTCAAGGTGCAAATCAAACATCGCCTTTTCCCCCCGAAGACTTCATAATCCTCTTGATGATGATTGCGGTGCGGTCGTCGTCTGGAGGCGCCTTTCCTGTGAAACGGTCTATTTGCTCCAAAATAGCCCTCAGGATACTATCGGGAGTCTCCCCGTGACGGGCGCGCAGAATATCCACCACCCGCTGCTTGCCGAACATGCGTCCTTCCGCGTTTCGGGGCTCGTAGAGACCGTCTGAAAGCACGGCAAAGATGTCCCCGGGCCCCATCTCCACCACTTGCGGTCCCTTTTCCCCGATTTCATCGATGGTGCCAAAAGGCGGCACCTGGGGCATCAGGCTGCGGCAGCCGTCCTCCTCCGCGCGGTAGTGAAGCAGCGGCGCCTGGCCCAGGCTGAAGCTGGCCAGCCGGTGTTTGACCAGATCCAGCTCCCCGAACCAGGCGGTGATAAAACGCCCCTCGTGAAGGTCCTCGCTGAGCTGATTGTTCATGAGCCGGATGATGGCCATGAGGTCTTCCCCGGAACGTACCGCCATGCGCAGCATAGCCCGCACCTGGGTTACCGACAGCGCCGGCCCGATGCCGTGCCCGCTGGCGTCGGCCAGCAGCAGAAAGGCCCGATCGGCGTCTTTTTCGGAAATCCGGTGCCCCCCGCTGCGTGAATCGCCGATGAGGCCGATGACATCGAAGGTGTCGCCGGCGGCACCCTCGGCCGGCTCGCTCCAGCCGGTAATCTGGTAGCCTCGCAGCGCCGGCAGGTACCGGGGCAGGGTGTCCTGTTGTATCTGCCGGGCGATCTGCACGTCGCGCTCCATCTTCAGCAGCACGCGCAGGCCGCGGCGCATAACGTCATGGGCCCGGGCCAACCGCTGAAACTCTTCCACCGGCGCGTCGACAGGTGGTCCCGGTTCCAGGTCGCCGCGGGCGATGCGGTGGCTCTCCTGCACCAGTTTTTCGATGGGGCGGCTGTAGCGCCCGGTCAGCGTGAAGATCCTTCTTACCGCCAGCAGAACGATCACCAGAATGATCAGCAGAATCCACAGCCACATGAGCTTCAGGCTGCCCAGCAGATCGACCTCAGGTACTACCACGGTGATGCGCATCACCCTGTTGGCATCCACCTGGAAAGGCCGCACGATGGCCCACCAGTCCTGCCCGCCGCTTTTGAAGGTAAATATCTGGTCGCTGTAGGAGGGATTGGCGCGGTACTTTCTTACGGCATCGGTGACCACCGGTATACCCAGCTGGTCGATTTTTTTGAGCAGCGCCTGGCGCCGCCTTTCTTTTTCCCGGAAACGTGCGTAACCCGGCAGGCCGATGACCCGGTCGTCCTGATCCGTCAGGATGACGACCTTTCCGTGGCTGCTGACCTTCAGAGACATGGTGAAGCGCGTGATGTCCATCAACAGGACATCGATGGCCGCCACCATGATCCGTCCGTCCGGGGCCTGAAACGCCAGTGAAGCGGTGATGCCGGGCTCCCTGGTGGTGAAGAAGGTGTAAGGGCGGGTGATGAAAAAGCGACTGCCTTTGGCGTTTTCGGCGGATGTGCGGGTGAGGAATTTTTCCAGGGCGCCTTCGTACCACGGTCGCCGGTGAGGATTGTAGTCAAGCGCTTTCCACTCGGAGTGCACCGCGACCTCCCCCTGCCGCCAGGTCCACAACCGGCTGCGGCCGCCCCACTCATCGGTGCGGGTTTCCCGGTTCATCCAGCTGCCGTCGGCTTTTCTCAACAGCATAAACTCACGGCCAAGCTCGTCGGCCAGGATAATGGAGCTGACCTGCCGATTGTGTGCCGCCATGGGAATGAGCAGATGGTTGAGTTTTTCGCGGTCGGTTACCGCCACCACGCCGTTCCGGGCCCAGGAACTCACCAGGTCGAGGTTCTCAGCCACCGGGGCGAAAAAACGATTCAATTCGCTTTCGGTGTGCTTAACGGTCTGAATAAGGACCAGCTCTGAAAGGGTTCTCACCGCCCGGCGGGTGCCGTAACTGGCGGTCATGATCAATGCGGCACTCATCACGGTGATCATCACCAGCAGATTCACCAGCAGGCTGCGCCTGATGGTGGTGTACCGGTGTTTCTGTGATTCTTTTTCAGGCAATTAAAAAGGTATCCAGAGATGCAGAATGCGGTCCAGCCGGCCGTCGGTCTGTATGCGCACCAGGAAATCGTTGACCGCCATCAGCAGCTTCTCGTCGTTCTTGCGCAGCCCCCAGGCCAGGTACTCTTCCGTCAGCAGGGACGGCAGCGGCATCACGCCCCTGCCCTGATTTTCGGCGGCCAGCATGAGGATCATGGGGGCGTCGTAGATGACCACGTCCACGCCGCCGCTGATCAGGGCGGCCACCGCCCCGGCGGCATCGGTAAAGGCCTCGATGGCCTTGGCCCGGCCGAAATTGCGCTGGACAAAAAACTGTCCCGTGGTCTCCTTCACAACGCCGAAACGCGTAGTCAGGCTCTGGGTCAGCAGGGCATAGTAGCCGTCCCGGTACTTGAGTTTGTCGGCCTTGCGGATGAGGGCCATCTGGCCTGTGCGGAAGTACGGATTGCTGAAGGCGATGCGGACCTGGCGGGCTTTGGTGATGGACATGCCGGACATGATGATGTCGGTGCGCCCGTCCAGCAAGGCCGTAATCTGGTCTTTCCAGGGAAGTTCTACAAAGCGGGGCGTCTTACCGAGAAAATCGGCCAGCTGACGTGCCAGGTCGACCTCCACACCCACCAGTTGGCCGGCCTGTTTGTAAACCAGCGGCGCAGCGGTGGGAGAAACACCGATGCGCAGCTCAGCGTTTCCCGGAATTGCCGAAACGGCAGCAGCCCTGGGTGAACCGGCAGGGGCGCCGGCACAACCGGACAGCAGGCCCGGCAGGACGACGGCCGCCACGAGCAGCAGCAAAGAAATCCGACGAAAGAAGTCTCGCATGGCCTGTTCCTCCTGGATATGGGATCGCGGTTGGGGGTCGCGTCAAAAAAACCGGCGTGGATCCGTACTTACAGCGCTCCGCACTATAACAGATCCCCACGTATTTTCAACGAATTTCCAGTCAAGCAGCGATCGGGGTCGCGGAATGAATTAAATCCACAAATATAACGCCGGATTTTTGTTCGTGTTCAAGTTCCATCCGGATACGACTCTCGCCTGAAGCCGGCCCCCTTCGGACCTGCCGGGGCCAGGTGCCTGCTTCTTGCGATTTCCTGTTGACATGCGCTTGGCGTTATCATATAGGACAGGATGCATTGATAATAATATTAAGTGGATAAGGGTTGGACAGAAACACCTTCAATGCCGCCGGCGGCATCTTGGCGCATACAACTGACGCTAACCTTTTAGCTTACCAGAAGGAGTCGCAAGATGGGAGTCAAAGAAGAACTGCAGGAAAAGGAAGAGGCTTGCCAGTCGACGGAAGAGTATGTTCAGGTTGCCAAAGAGGTCGCAAAGGAGCTGTCCGACAAGGACTGGGCCTCGAACCTGTTCGACGAGGGCGCCGACTGGGCGGAAACCGCCGATGATTTCGTTCTGCTGGCCCGCGCTGTCAAGGAGGTCCTGGCAGATGACGACCGGGCCAAGCAATACATGGTCCAGGCCAGGGACTACTGCATGAACGTCCCGGACTTCGTCAACCTGGCGGCGGCGGCAGCCGAAATCGGCGACATCGACGGCGCCAAGGAAATTTTGACCGCTGCCCAGGCCAAGTGCGTCAAGGCCCAGGACTTCCTGAATCTGAGCAAATCCGTCAGCGAGGTGCTCAAGGACAACGATCTGGCCCGCGAAACGGCGGACAAAGCCGTGGCCAAATGCAGTAAACCGGCCGACTATGCCGACTTGGCCAAGAGCATTCTGGAGGTCTTCGACGACAGGGACTGGGCCAAACAGATTTTCGACAAGGCCCTTGAAGGCTGTAAAAAGGCCGACGATTACGCCGCCGTGGCCAAGGGCATGGCGGAGGTGCTTTCCGATGCCGAGGGCGCCAAAGCGGTTTACGCCAAGGCCGAGGGCGCCCTGGACGCCGGCCTGGAGCTGATGAAGCTGGCCGAGTCGGCTGTTGCCGACCTGA
Source organism: uncultured Desulfobacteraceae bacterium (assembly GCA_964442705.1). Taxonomy (GTDB): domain Bacteria; phylum Desulfobacterota; class Desulfobacteria; order Desulfobacterales; family JALSRD01; genus JALSRD01. The sequence continues at coordinate 11,624 of CAYUAQ010000001.1, read as the reverse complement.
AAGACGAAAAGTACGCCGCCACACTCTATGCCAAGGCCGCCGAAAAACTGGAAAGCGGCGACGAGCTCATGAAACTGGCCGCCTCTGTGATGGCCAAACTCAAGGATCCCCCCCTGGCGCTCGACATCTACAAGCGGGCCGAAACCAAATACAGTGCCTTTGCCGACTACGTCAAGCTGGCCAAGGCCGTTCTGAAGGACACCGGCGACAAGGCCTTTGCCGGCGAACTGCTCAACAAGGCAGCCGCCACCGGGCCGGATGCCGGGCAGCTGGTCACACTGGCCACCTCCCTGGCCGACGATATCGGCGACAGGCAGAGCGCCCTGGACACGCTCAAACAGGCCGAGGCGGCCGTCAAGACAGCAGCGGAATTCAAGAAGGTAGCCGAGGCCATCCTCAAATACGCCGACGAGTCCGACTGGACCGCGGACATCAAACTGCAGCTCGAAAAACGCGAGGCCCACCCGGACCTCTACAGCGATTTCGTCAAACGCGAACAGGAATGCCAGACCAGCGCGTCCATGGCCAAGCTGGCCCACGAGGTGATGGGGGCCACCGAGGACATCCCTTACGTGCGCAAGCTCTACGGCAGTGCCGAGGCACTGTGCCGCTATGCACCCGAATATCTGGACCTGGCGGCCAATATCTACGCCGACCTGGGAGACGAGGCCTGGACGCGCCGCATCTACGAACAGCTGGCGGCCAAGAGTGACGACGCCCACCACGTCAACGCCCTGGTAGACGCCATCATGACGACCATCAAGGATGAAAAATGGGCCCGCAGCCTCTACGCGACACGCGAAAAAGCCTGTGCCAGTGAATCCGATTTCGTCATGCTGGCGCGCACCGTGCAGGACCGGCTGGGAGACCGGGAGTGGGCCCAAAAACTGATGGCAACGGCCGAGGAAAAGGCCGCCGACGCGGCCGGCTACCTGTGCGTGGCCGAGGGCGTGCTGGCGGCTTTTGGAGACAAGCAGGCGGCGGCCGGGCTCATCCGCAAGGCCGTGGACACCTGTACCTCGCTGGACGAAACCGAACTGCTGGCCGCCCGTGCGGACAGCCTGCTGGCGGACAGACAGCTGGTCAGGGATATCTACACGGCCGCCGAGCAGAAGGTCGAAAGCGCCGGCGATTTCATCCGCCTGGCTGAAAACGTGCAGCGAACGCTGGAAGACACCGCCTGGGCGCGGCAGCTGTACGCCCGGGCCGAACAGGCCGCCGACGCCGGCAACTTCCTCTACCAGCTGCGCGCCAGTGTGGCCGGCCTGCTGGAAGACAGGCAGTGGGCCTCACGCCTCCGCGCCAAAATGGCGGCCACGGCCTAGCCCGGCCCTGGAGCCTGCGCAATACCTGCCCCCTGCCGCCCGGCGGCGGGGGGTTTTTCCCCCAGTCCGCCGGCAGTACTATTTTTTTTCGCCGTTGTCGCCATCTCCCGGGTCAACCTCCAGAGACCGGCCGCTCCTGCGGCGATACCAGCCCAGGAGCTTTTTCACGGTGAGGGGAAACAGCCCCAAAAGGGCAAAGGACACCAGCAGGCTGGGCGACAGGATACCGGACAGTGATTCGATGCGGCCCAGCTCTTTGCCCGCGTTTACGTAAACGACCGTGCCGGGCAGCATCCCCAGCTGCGATACCCAGTAGAAAGTCCGCAGCGGCATGCGGGTCAGCCCCATGGCCAGGTTGATTACGAAAAAAGGGAACACCGGTATCAGGCGCAGCGTGAACAAATAAAAGGGGCCCTCCTCCTCTATACCGCGGTTGATGGCCGCAAGCCTTTCCCCGAAACGGTTCTGTACCCAGTCGCGCAGCACGAAGCGGGCCACCAGACACGCCAGGGTAGCCCCGATGGTGCTGGCAAAAGAGATGATGACGGTGCCGGCCAGCAGTCCGAACAGGGCACCGCCGGCCAGGGTCAGCACCGTGGCGCCGGGAAGCGACAAGGCCGTGGCGGTGATGTAGATCACCATGTAGCCCGCGATGATCAGGAGCCGGTGCTGGGCGTAGAGCTGGGCAAAAGAATCCCGTGAGGCCTTGAGGTAGGACAGGGAGAGGTACTGGCCCAGGTCGAACACCTTGAACAACACGGCCAGTATCACGATGGCCGCCACGATGGCGATTTTCTGGATCGTTTTGGCACTCATGAGCTTGGCTCCGCCAGTACCACGCCGTTGTCCAGAAGCTGCCGGCAGTGCACCCGGACAATATGATTTTTCAACTCGTCGTCGCCGTCGAGGAGCACGGGAACATAACTGGTTGTCATCCCCTTGAGCCTGCCGCTGCGGCCGTCCCGGTGGCCCTCCACCAGGATCTCCACTTCTCTTCCGAGATGCCGCCGGTAAAAGGCCTGGCGTTTGGCCTGCCCCACCGCCCGCATGACCCGGCAGCGCTCCCTGATCTCGGCGGGATCCACCCGTCCGTCGAAGCGGAATGCCGGTGTCCCCGCACGGGCCGAAAAGGGAAAAACGTGCAGGTAGGTGACCGGCAGGGATTCGATCAGCCGGCGTGTGTTTTCAAAGGCCCGGCGGGTTTCTCCCGGAAAACCTACTAGGACATCCACCCCGATGCCGGCCTCGGGCATCAGCCGGTGGATATTGGTCACCAACTCTGCGAAAAAGGCCGCGTCATACGGACGTTTCATGCGCTGCAGCACCTGGTCGTCGCCGCTCTGCAGCGGAATGTGGAAGTGGGCGCAGAAGCGCCCGGAGCCGGCCACCAGCCGGATGATATCGGGGGTCAGTTCGCGCGGTTCTATGGAGCTCAGCCGCAGGCGCTCGACGGCGGTTTCCCGGTCGATGCGGGCCAGCAGCTCCGACAGCGTGCCCGCCGGTTGCAGGTCCAGCCCCCAGGCCCCGAGGTGAATGCCACACAGCACCACCTCGCGATAGCCGCTGCGGTGGTAGCGCTCCAGGGCGGCCAGCACCCCATCGGCCGGCATGCTGCGGCTGCGGCCGCGGGCGTACGGGACGATACAGTAAGTGCAGAAGGCGTTGCAGCCGTCCTGGATCTTTAAAAAAGGCCGCGTGCGACGGCCGAAGGAACTCAAGGGCTGCCGGGTGAAGGGATCTGCTGCGGGCACTGCGGAGCGTTGCGCGTCCCAGCCCTCCCCTTTTTCCCCGTGGTGGATGTATTCCGCAAGGGAAAACTTGCCCTCATGGCCCACCACCGCCGCGACACCGCCGATGCCCGCCAGGTCCTGGGGCCGCGTCTGGGCGTAGCATCCCGTAACCAGCACCCTTGCCTCCGGGCAGCTTTTGACAGCCCGCCGCACGGCCTGGCGGGACTGCATGGAAGCCTTGCCGGTTACCGTGCAGGTGTTGACGATGTGCACTTGAGCGGCCTCGCCGTCGGCGGCCGCGCGCCACCCCAGTTGACACAGGCGCTCTGCCAGGCCGGCCGATTCGAACTGGTTCACCTTGCACCCCAGGGTGGTGATGCGGAAGCTGCGCGGCTCCGCCTGATCTATGCTCTGCCCCTTATCTGCCATTTTCCTTCTCTGCTGAACCCTGGTTTCCCGCCGCGATCCAACCGCCTCCCAGGACCTCGTCACCCGCGTAGAACACGGCCGCCTGACCCGGTGTCACCGCCGGCTGGGGCGTTTCGAAATAAACCTGCGCGGCAGTGGGCCCGCAAGGCTCGATCCGGCAGGTCACCGCCCGGTGTCGATACCGTATTTTGACCGCGCATCTTCGAGGCCTCCGGAGAGGGAGGGCGATCCAGTTGATGTCCGTCACCAGGCAACCGGGGCAATACAGGTCTCCGCGCCCTCCCACCACCAAGCGGTTCTCCCGCGCATCGATCCTGACCACATAGTAAGGCTCCGGTGCCGGGCAGTTGATTCCCCGGCGCTGTCCCACGGTGAAACGGTGCAGCCCGTGGTGCTCCCCGATGATCTGCCCCTCCACGGTCTGGATGGGCCCTCTCCTGGGCGTCAGGCCCTGCCGAACCACGAATTCCACGTAGTCCTGGTCCCGAATGAAACAGACATCCTGGCTCTCGCTGGCGGTCACCGGCTGCAGCCCCCGGCGCTGGGCCAGCGCTTTGACCGCCCCCTTGGTCATGTCTCCAAGGGGAAAAAGCGCCCTGCGCAGCTGCCCCTGGGAGAGGCGCGCCAGGAAATAGGACTGGTCTTTGGCGATGTCGCTGCCCCGGTAGAGGTGCATGCGACCGTCTTGGCCACCGGCCAGGCGGGCGTAGTGACCCGTGGCCAGGTACCGCGCCCCCCTGTTGGCGGCGTGCTCCAGCAGCACGCCGAACTTGATGGCGGGATTGCACACCAAGCAGGGGCTGGGTGTCCTGCCGGCGGCGTAAGTTTCGATGAAGTAATCCACCACCTGGCGCCTGAAGACACGCGCACAGTCGACGATTTCAACATCGATCCCCAGCTGCCGCGCAATAGGCGCCAGGCGCTCCCCGGGAGTGTCGGCGCCGGAAGACGCGCCTCTCGTGCGCTCGTCCCTCAAGCGCCTGGGGGGGCCTTGCGCGGATTCGAACCCGGTCAGAAAGTGCAACCCGATGAGGGGGTGTCCCTGCTTCTTGAGCAGATGGGCCGCCACCAGGGAGTCCACGCCTCCCGAGAGGGCCACGGCTACAACGGCGGCCGGCATTTTAGAAAAAGGTCTGGTTTACCGGGCGCACCACCATGGCCCTTGTGGGACAGGCCGGCACGCACAGTTCGCACACCGAGCATTTCTGTTCGTCGAATTCCACGAACATCTCCGGCCGCAGAATGTTCAGGGCGCCGGTGGGACACACTGCCGTGCAGGCGCCGCAGTGGGTACATTTTTTTTCGTCCCGCTTGACCTCCTGGGAGGCGCTTTGGACCTTGACACCCTGGCTCTTCAGATAGTTGACACCCTGCTTGAAATTCTTGCGGCTGCCGGCCAGCTCGAGCACCATGACGCCCTCTTTGCGGGGCAGAATGGCGGCATTTAAAATGTTGAACGTGAGGTCGTACTCCCTGGCCAGCGAGCACACGATGGGCTTGTGCACCTCGGTAGGCGGGAACTTCAGGATCAGAATCTTGGAATACACGGCAGCTCTCCGGAAAGTTCTTTATTTTTGCAATCAACGGCATTATTTATATACGATACAGCCGCAACATAATACATCTCCTGTGCCGGTACAACCTAAATGCTTCCCCGGCGGCTGTTAACGGCAATCCGCAACACGTCTGCAGAGGAGTCGGTCATGAATCCTTTCGCATACAGCACCACCGGTCTGGCCGTCAAGCTGCTCTCGGCCCTGTCCAGGGCCCGCATCAGCCTGCACGGCGAAGAAAACATCCCCCACGGCGCCATCATCTTTGTCATCAACCATTTCACGCGCATGGAAACCTTGCTCCTGCCCACCAATATCTACCGCCTCACCGATGTGCCGGTGTGGTCGCTGGCAGACTATGCGCTCTTCGAAGGCCCCCTGGGAAACTATCTCAACGCCGTGGGGGCGGTGTCCACCCGCGACCCCGAACGGGACCAGCTGATCGTCAAAACCCTGCTCACCGCCGAAGCCTGCTGGATCATCTACCCCGAAGGCTGCATGGTGAAAAACAAGAAACTGCTGGAACGCGGCCGCTTCATGGTCTCCTCGGCCGAGGGCACCCACCCGCCCCACACAGGTGCCGCCACCCTGGCGCTGCGCACGGAATTCTACCGGCGGCGCATCCGGGCCATGCTGCGGTCCAACCCTGACGAAGCCCGGCGGTTGGCCGAACTTTTCGGTCTGCAGCCCGATGATTTCGAGCAGGTACTGACCGTGGAAACGTTTATCGTACCGGTGAACATCACCTACTTTCCCATCCGCGCCCGGGAAAATATCCTGACGACCCTGGCGCAGCGGCTCAGCGACGACCTCCCGCCGCGGGCCATGGAAGAGTTGATGACCGAGGGCACCATGCTGATTTCGGGCGTGGACGTGGACATGCATTTCGGCAGTCCCATCCGGGCGGGAGACTACTTGTGCGCCGATCCCATCTGTTCGGACATCGAATCCGGCGAGATCTTCGACTTCGACGACGAGATCCCTTCGCTGCCGGATTTGCGTCGCGAAGCCTGGCGGCTCATGCAGCACTACATGTCGGGCATCTACCGGATGACCACCGTCAATTCCGACCACCTGCTGGCGGCACTCATCGCGCTTGCCCCCGCCAACCGGATCGACCTCGGCGATTTAAAAAGACGCCTCTTTCTGGCGGCCACCGAGGCATTTGAGGGGCTGGCGCTTAACCGCCACGCCAGCCTGGAGCACAAGCAGACCCACCTGCTCACCGACGACCGCTACAACCGGTTTCACGATTTCATCGAGCTGCTGGCCGACCGGGGCATCGTGGAGATCCGCGGCAACACCCTCTTGCGCCGGGACACCACCCGGCTGGCGGATTCTGACTTTCACCGCATCCGCGTGGAAAATCCCATGGCGGTCATCGCCAACGAGATAGAGCCTCTGGCCCGGCTGCAGAGCCGGCTCAGGCGCCTGGCGCGCCTGCCCGCCCGGCTGGTGCGCAAACAACTGGTTCGCTGGCTGCAGACATCACTCCAGCGGGAGTATGACCAGGACTACGCGCAATTCCATGTACTGGGAGAATCCAAGAACAAGTCCGTGGGCCGCCCTTTCATGGTGCGCGGCTTTCGCCGCCGCACGGGCATCCTGCTGCTGCATGGCTACCTGGCAAGCCCGCTGGAGATGGCAGAACTGGCACGTTTTCTGGGGAAGCGGGGGTTCACCGTTTTCGTACCCCGCATCAAGGGGCACGGCACCGCACCCGATGACCTGGCCGGGCGCAGCCGCATGGACTGGATCGAGTCGGCCGAAGAGGGGTATATCATCCTGCGCAACACCTGCCGCCAGGTGGTGGCGGGCGGGTTTTCAAACGGGGCGGTCCTGGCCCTGGACCTGGCCTCGCGGGTCGACGACATGGCCGGCGTCTTTGCCGTTTCGCCGCCCCTCAAACTGCAGGACTTTGCGGCGCGCTTTGCACCGGCCATCGACACCTGGAACCGCCTGCTTGAAAAAATGCACATCGACGAGGCCCGCCGGGAGTTCGTGGACAACAGCCCCGAAAATCCCCACATCAACTACCTCAGGAACCCCGTGTCCGGCATCCGTGAGTTGGAGCAACTGGCCGCTGAACTGGAGAAAAAGCTGCCGCAGATCACCGTTCCGGCCCTGCTCGTTCAGTCCCACCGCGACCCGGTGGTCAATGAACGCGGTTCCCGTCGCATCTTTGAGCAGCTGGGGTCGGAAGACAAACGCTACCTGCTGGTCAATTTCAACCGTCACGGAATCCTGCTGGGACCCGATGCCGAAATCGTCCATCAGGCCATCCTGGACTTCGTCCGCCGGTTGTAAGGGCCCCGGAGCAAAATTAAGGCCGCAATCCAGCGAGTCTCTTTGTCCCTGTTCTGCGTTGCATCAGCCGTTACAACCAAACAGGTTGCGCCCGCTGATGCGCCTTGAACACGAACAAAAATCCGGCTCTATTTGTGGATTTTATTCATTCCGTGGCCCTAAAACCGCCGGCCCTCAAGGCGTTACCCGCAGTTTCTGGCCTTTCTGGATGGCGGTACCCTTGAGGCCGTTGATCTTTTTCAAGGTGGCCAGACTGAGGCCGTATTTGCGCGAAATACCGTAAAGCGTCTCTCCGGCAGCCACGGTGTGATAGCGGATCTTCTGTTTGGGAGCCGTCTTTTTCTGCGGTTTGGCGGCCGCTTTTTTAGCAGGTGCGGGCTGCTTTTTCCGGGCCAGGGCCTGGGAGAGCTTCTTTTCAAGACCCGAAACCTTCTGGTCCAGATCTCCCAGGCGCGCGGAAAAAGAGGCCTCGAAACGGTCCACCCGGCCGCCCAGCTCGTTGGAGGCGGTCACCTGCCCTTTCAGATTCTGCAGATCCGCCAGCGTCTCTTCCATGACGCTGAGCCGCTGCTCCATCTGCTGGAGCTGGGTTTTGATCTCCGTCACGGCACGGTCTTCGGCAACCCGCCGGGGCTTGGGAATCGACCAGAAGAGAAACACCAGCAGCGCCAGTACCACCGCCACCAGGGTGATCATCAGTCCCCTGCTCCTCAGGCCACCGCTGGAAAACCCGCTGCGACGGCGTGCCCTGAGGCTGGAATAGGCCTCGGCGTCCAGATAGTCATCGCCGCTTTCCCCGGCAGCTTCCTCCTGCTGGATCTTGAAATGTTCATTGGCATCATCGGGTTTCATATGGGCTCTTTTCCTCCGGATCTGGTTTGCGGGTGTTGTGCCGAAATCGCCAGGCAATTACCCTGCCTAATAGCCAAAACCCACGCGTAAGGCAAGCATAATAACGTTTCTAGCACGGGTCGCGGATGAGGCCGCGCCGGGCCGCAAATCGGCTTGTAAATAAACGCCATCAGGGGTAAACACAGGATTGTAAACACTCATATGCTTCACGGGGAGATTGCCAGTGGACGATGCTTTCCTGCAGAAATGGACAGACCGCCTGCCCAGGCAGCCGGGTGTCTACATCGTGGGCGGTACCCTGCGCGACCTTCTGCTGGGACACCGGCCGACGGATTGTGACCTGGTTACCACCGGCGACCTTTTGAACTACGCCCGCCGGCTGGCCGCCGCAACCGGCGGGAAACTGGTGCCCCTGGGAAAGCCCGGCAAGATGGTCTACCGGGTGGTGACCGCCGACCTGGTCTACGATGTCTGCCCGGTCGAGGGGGGGGGCATCCAGACGGACCTTAAACGCCGGGATTTCACCATCAACGCTCTTGCCCTGGACGTTTCCTCCGGGGACGTCGTGGACGTCACCGGCGGGCGGGCGGACATGCGCGCCGGCCGCATCCGCATGGTTTCACAAGACGCCTTCACCGCCGACCCCCTGCGCATGCTGCGGGCTTTCCGTATCGGCGCCGGGCTGGGTTTTACCCTGGAGCCGGACACCATGTCCGCCATTTCCCGATTGGCCGGGCGTATCGCCGCATCGGCCCCTGAACGCATCCACGGGGAACTCACCAAGTTTTTTCAGGCGCCGGCCTCCCATGCTTACCTGGTGCAGATGGCCCGAAGCGGCCTGCTCTTCCAGATCTTTCCCGAGCTGGAGCCCCTGCGGGGCTGCATTCAGAACCGGCATCACCGATACGATGTCTGGCACCACACCCTGGCGGCTTACGGCCTGCTGGAAAAGCTGCTGTCCGGGGAAGCGGGCACGGAACCCAGACCTTGCGGGCTCGTCTCGGCGGCAACGCTGCCGGGTTGGATGCTGAAATTCGCCGTGCTGATCCACGATGTCGGCAAACCGGCCACGCATACCCGCGCGGCAAACGGGACCGTGCATTTCCATGGCCACCAGAAAATGGGGGTCCGGACGGCCGCCGCCATCGCCGCGCGTCTGCGCTGTTCTTCCAGCGAAAAAGAGCAGCTGTGCTTTCTGGTGGAGAATCACATGCGGCCCATGCAGCTGTTCCTGCTCCGGAAGCGCTCCCGCCTGACACCCCGCGCCCTGGCCCGCTTTTTCATCCGATGCGGTCTGCGCACGCCTGATATACTACTCTTGTCCCTGGCCGACCACGGCGGCAAAGGGGACCCTGATGCCGCACTGCAGGACACCTTTTCATCTTTCCTGCGCGATCTTTTCGACCGTTTCCGTCACGAGGCCGAACCCCGGCTGGAGATCCGTCTTCCCGTCAGCGGCCACGACCTCATGCAGGAACTGGGCCTGTCGCCCTCCCCGCTGTTTGCCAGCATCCTGGCCGAAATCCGAAAGGCCCTGCTGACCGGCGAAGTCACCGACCGCACCTCGGCCCTGGCCTTGGCGGCCGCCATTGCCCGGCGCCGGGAGGGGAATCCGCCCCGGCGGGGCAAGAAATTTTAGCTTGCAATGAATTTAATATTAATGTATATTTTTTTGGTTATTATATGGAGTAAAATTTTCATCGACACCCGCGTCGATGCGGAAAAGGGGTGAGATATTTGAAGGAAATCGAGGTCAAGGTCATCGACAACGACCTTGAAAAGGCCATGCGTATCCTGAAAAAGAAGATTCAGAACGATGGCCTTTTCAAGCGGCTCAAGCTCAAAAAAAGCTATGAGAAGCCCAGCGAGTACCGGCGCCGCAAACAGCGCGAAGCCTTGCGCAGACAGCGCATCGCCGCGGCCAAGGCCAAATACCGTTACGGCCGATAACCATCGCCACAATCCGCCCGGTTCCAGAGCCTTCTGGCCGGGCCATTTTTTTGCCATGACTTCCCAAAAAGACGAATATCGTGCCTGCCTGCAGGAAATGTACCGCCTGCGGCGGTTCGGCATCAAGCTGGAACTGGCCACCATCGGCAACATGCTGCGGCAGCTGGGAGACCCCCAGCGGCGCTTTGCCGCCATCCACGTTGCCGGCACCAACGGCAAGGGGTCCATCGCCGCGGCCCTGGCCGCCATTTTGCGCCAGGCCGGCTACCGGGTGGGGCTCTACACCTCGCCGCACCTGATCCGCTTCAACGAACGCATCCGCATCGACGGCCGCGAAATCTCCGACGACGAGGTGATGGGAGCTTACCGGGCCGTCAAACGGGTCGATCCCGGCGAACGCCAACCGACTTTTTTCGAGTACACCACGGCCATGGCATTCTACGAGTTCGGCCGCCGCAACGTCCAGTGGGCCGTCATCGAAACGGGCATGGGCGGCCGTTTCGACGCCACCAACGTGGTGCAGCCCCAGCTGTGCATCATCACCAACGTGTCGCTGGAGCACCGCTCCTACCTGGGAGACACGCTGGCCCTGATCGCCGGGGAAAAGGGCGGCATCATCAAGCCGCACACCCCGTTGGTGACCGGGGTCCGCCAGCCGGTGGTGCGCTCCGTCATCGCGGATATGGCCGCCGACAAAAGAGCGCCGGTGTACTGGAAGGGGAGAGATTTTCGGGCGCGACGCAGCCCGGACGGCGCCTTCACCTACCTGGGCATCCGCCACCGCTGGCCAGGTGTGCGAACGCCGCTGCAGGGCGCACATCAGGTGGAAAACGCCACGCTGGTATTGGCAGCCTGTGAGGTGCTCAAACTGGCCGGCAACCGTTTGCCCCTGGAGAGCATCCGCCAGGGCCTGGCCCGTACGCAGTGGCCAGGCCGCCTGGAGATCGTCAGTGACGCCCCCCGGGTGATCCTGGACGGCGCCCACAACCTCATGGCCGCCCGCCGCCTGGCGGAATACCTGGCACAGAACCTCAACGGCCGTCGACTCACCCTGGTGGCCGGTATCCTGGACGACAAGCCTTACGAGGCCATGCTGCGTCCGCTGGTACCGCTGTGCAGCCGCATCATTCTCACCCGCCCGGTGATCGACCGCGCCCTGCCCCCCCAGCGCCTGCTGGCATGCGTGCGCAAACTGGGCGCCGACGCTCAGATCATCGCAAAGGTACCCCGGGCCGTCCAGTTCGCCGTGGACTCGGCCGCCGCCGATGAGACCGTCTGCATCGCCGGCAGCCTGTACACCGTGGGCGAGGCCCGGCGCTTTCTCATCGAACGCGGCACTGTGCCACCTGAATAATTGCCCCTTGACTTCCCCCGTGCGATGACATAAAAATCAGGTCGAACGCGCCCGTAGCCCAGGGGATAGGGCGTCAGCCTCCGGAGCTGAAGATCGTAGGTTCGAATCCTACCGGGCGCGCCAC